>JAUZPI010000028.1 GCA_030706015.1 Bacillota bacterium | reverse complement strand
TACCAAATCATTGCTGCTGGTATTTATCCAATAGGGCTGCAGATGTTCGGAACCATTATCTACACAATTTAATATTGACCAAGGATTATAAATGATGTTTTCACCAAAAACATAACCATTGTACCACTTCTTTATATCTTCTAATTCAAATTCTATTCCAAAATCTTTAAGTATATTTATTACTTCCTTCTCTAAAAAGCCAAACATATCACTATATTTGTTTTTTAACAATGAGTAAACATTTAGATTATTTAATCCCGAAAATATGCTTTCCTTTGCAATTCTCAATATACCTGTTAATACACCCTTTTCCAAATACTCATTATCCTTAAGAGCTGCTCCCAAAATATTTCTTATAAATTCCACAACCTCATTATAATAATTATTTAGATATCCACTTTGGATTGGCACATCATATTCATCTAAGGCTTCACTTTCCAATAGATATTTATGCTTTATATATTCATCTCTGATCAATAGCCTTATGCCTTTTTTACAATCCTGCCACAGAGAATATTTTTCATCCTTAAAGGTTAGATAAATTACTGGATATTTTCCCTGTTTCACCATAACATCTTCATGCTTATAAATATTTAAGTCCTTAAAAAGATGTCTATTATCCCGTTCTGTTTTTTGAAAGAAGTATCTAAGCATGCTCATATTTAAGGTCTTTCCAAAGCGTCTTGGTCTTGGGATTAATATTACCTTTGAACCATCGTCTATTATTTCTTTTATAAACAAACTTTTATCTATATATAGCGGTCAACGTAATACAGAACTTTTTTGTTCTAATTAAAATACTTACCATTATAGAAATAGTTACATATAACCACTCAATATATGGTATAATTTTTATACATTAGCTGAAAATTGTAAAAATTATGGTGAACATGTATGAAATTCAGCAGATAAAAAATAAGTACAATATTAAAAGGCTATTATTACTCATTTAGGAGAGGAGAGGATTGGGGTAAATCTTACGATAACTACCTAGATCTACACAATTAATATGAAGATATTGATTGTGCATATGACGGAATGGCCTTTGAAGTATAAAGTATTAATCAATATAAGGAGGCAACTACTATGCCGGAAAAGATTGTAATAATACCAGAGATTATTTTATCACTTTTTTTCATTATAGGATTACTAAACGCTATAAACCCCAGAATGATGTGGAAAACCTTTGATAGTTGGAAAGCTGCAAAGGAACCAACCAATGCATATTTCATGTCACGTAGAATAGCAGGTATTGTGGCAATGGTAATAGTTCTATGTATATTCTTACTGCCACACATAATGAGCAACTTATAAGGATTATGAGCTGCAATCGTAAATATTTGTGAAGTAAATATTTTTAACAGTGGGAAGTGAATAAGTATGATTAAAGCAATATTATTTGATTTTGATGGTGTATTAACGACTGATGCAACAGATTTGCAATCTATATGTAATTACATTTGCAAGAAAACTGGATTAGATAAAGAAATATTTGAAAAAGAGTATTCCAAATATGATGATGACCTTTTGTATGGGAAAATTACTCATGAAGATATTTGGAGAAATTTATGTAAAGAAGTAGATAACAAAATGGATATTAATATATTATATGAATCATTTCTAAATACGCCTATAGATAGTGAGATGATTACACTTGTAAATAAATTGAAACGACAGAATTATAAAATCGGCATAATTACCAATAATAAGAAGGACCGTGTAGATGATATTGTTAAATATTATGATTGGAATAAAATATTTGACACAATTAGTATTTCCTCAGAGATTGGTTCTGGAAAAAACTATGATGAAATTTTTATAAAAACTATAGATTGTTTGAATGTAAATGCTAATGAATGTGTATTTATTGATAATCAAAAAAAGAATCTTATTATTCCTAAAAAAATGGGAATGAACGTTATATATTTTGACCATTTAAAAAGAGATTATGAAGAACTCATTAAACAATTAAAAGATTTATTAGTAATATTAGATACGCAGCATTCTTATTAGGCACCACAACAGTATTTTATTACAATGGTAATGTATGATGATATCTATTTTGTTTTGAATGGAGGTAGAAAAGATGAATCCAATGATGAGTCTTATAATGTTAATAGTGTCAATTTTTTTAGTAACTGCATTAAATGTTGTTCTAAATAAGAATAGCAAATGTCTTAAAAAGGGCATAGGCTGGCAGCATTATTTATTTGGATACTTCTTCATATTGTATCTTATGATTACTTTATCAAGAGTAGTAGGATTTCCTTCGTTGTCAGAATGGAAATTCTGCTTAAGTGTAGGTAACCCAATATTTAATCCTCATATAAATTTGGTGCCTTTTAGAGATGGCATTGATATTTCAAGTGTACTTAATATTATACTATTTATGCCTTTGGGATTTCTCTTGCCAACTCTATGGAAAAAATATCGGAGCCTATGGAAAACCTTTTGCTATGGGTTGTCCTTCTCATTGATTATTGAAATTGGACAACTATTTGTAAGTCACCGTGCTACTGATGTAAATGACTTAATAATGAATACCTTAGGAACTATCTGTGGTTGGGTAATTTTTAATATTGTGAAAAAAGTCTCACGTCAATTCGCTGATAAAACAGTGGTTGATATTTCTTCTAGCGATACTTTCGCTATTAAATCAGAACCATATCTATATGTAGTGATTGCAATTATATGTGCCTTACTTCAATGAAAATGGCAGGTTCATACTTGATATAAATTGGGAAGCTCCTGAAGATTAAGAAATTACTATGGTTTAAAAGGAGTAACAAGGATGAAAAGAAAGTTAAAGCAATTTATTTTAATTTTATTACCTAGTCTCATAGATCTACTTCTAATTGCTGCTCAAATTTTTATAATAACCTCAAGCTTCAATTGGTCAAATTCTTGTGATCCAGAGAATTTGCTTGGACTATTGATATTAATAGCCAATCCTGTAACATTGCTGTTCCTTTTGATACTGATAATTATTAATTTTATTGTGAAAGAGAATCGTAAAAATGCCAAAATGCTTTTAGTTAGTATCTGTAATTACATTCTATTTATTTTAGCCTTAAACATAACATTTAGCCATTTTCTGTCTAGTTCATATTTTTTTGCAATTTATCACACCATCCTTACATTAAACATAGTAATATATGCCTTAGCAGCAATAACAACAGTAGTTAATACTATAAAATGTTTTTCTAATATTAATGCTAAATAGATGGTGCTTTACATGAAACATGATAATTAGGAATGTTAAAATGGAGGAATATAAATGTCAACACAAATAATAATAGTTTTAGCCCTTACTGTTATAATTTATATAATTTCAACCTTAGCTTACTCTGTAAGAATTGTTGGTGTTAGAACAGGAAGAATAGCAATTTCCTTTGCTGTATTTAATATCTTTGCCTTAATTTCTAGAACTGCAAATAGTATACAAGCCCCATTACTAGCTAAAACCATTGAGAACACTATAAAAACAGGCAATCCTGAAAGCCTATTATCCATTTTTAGATGGATTTTATTTTCTACAACTATAGCTACCATTATCGGAGCATTACTTATGCCAACCTTTATAAAGGTTTTTGGAAAGGCTGTAGAAGGTTTTAGTATCTATCGTTCTATGCCCAGATTATTATTGCACGGTTTTTCAAAGGCAGGAATTGAGCAGTTTAAAAGCAGCGTTACAAAACCGAAGAAAGAAAATCTAGCTCAATTAAAAAGCCTTAACATGATACCCAAGAAAATTGTTTTACTTAACGTAATAGCTTTTTCAATCTCCACTGTTGGTATTTTGGCATCTTTATATGCGGGATGTATCAATCCTGAATTAAGAACTACCTGCAGCACTTTAGCTTCTGTAATTAATGGATTCTCCACCATTCTTATGTTTATATTTATAGATCCATTTATATCAATGCTGACTGATGATGTGATCAAAGGTAAATGCACTGAATTGCAGTTTAATAGATGCATAATTTTTATTGTTGGCGGTTTAATCGCAGGTACTGTTTTAGCTCAGCTTTTACTAGTTCCAGCGGCTGAAATAATCTCTTTTATAGCTAAATTAATTTAGATTACATACCTATTATTCAAAGGAGGATTTTTTAATGTTCTATATCAAGAAATTTGAAAAAGAAATGCAAAGTCAGGTTACTGATTTTTATAGAAAATGTTTGCCACAGTCAGGACGTTCCTTTGAGCCAGAAGGAATACATAAATGTCTTACTGAAATTGAAAAAACCTATGATTTTTTCCTATGTTTATTTGATGAGTCAGAAATTATCGGAACAATAGCCGTAAATAAAATGGATGAAAATAAATGTGAACTTAGATCGGTTTATTTATTGGAGGAATATCACAGAAAAGGGTTAGGAACAAAACTGCTGCAGGAAGCAATCTCCTATGCAAAGGATTATGGTTTTAAGGAAATGTACCTGGATACTATAAGCAGCACCAGTGAAAAAGCAATTAAAATGTATGAAAGATGCGGCTTTAAAGAGACCGAAAGATATAAAAGCACCCTATATTCCGATGTGTTTATGAAATTATCCCTCTACTCTGCAGAGGGATTCACGCCTTACTTAAAGAAGCCTTAAAGGGAGATGGAAAATTGAAAAAGCTTAAGAACTTCAAAAAAAGGAGTGTCTCTTGAATGATTTTTTTAATCATTTTGAGTCACCCCCTTTTTTATTATTGTTAGTTTAATGAATTAGCTATATCTATAATTCTGTTTTTACCTAAATTAGATCCCATAACATCAAAGGTTTGACCATCCTTTATAAAAATTACGTGGATATAGCCTAGTCCATTAGAAGGGTCATAAATCCAAGCCTTTGTACCA
The DNA here is from genome assembly GCA_030706015.1 of Bacillota bacterium. Taxonomy (GTDB): domain Bacteria; phylum Bacillota; class Clostridia; order Clostridiales; family Clostridiaceae; genus JAUZPI01. Next base: position 46,310 of record JAUZPI010000028.1, on the reverse strand, counting down.
TCGTTTAATTTTATTTGTTCAGAACTTTGATCTGTTAATGGATTTTTTTCAGTAGTATCTGCTTGTTGAATGACAAGGTCTTTATTTCCATCATCGCTTTTGTAAATAGAATATGCTATATGTATATCCTTCCCCTGACCAGGATGTTTATCAGAGTTCATATCTACAAGCTTTAAATCATCCATTTTTACAGTTGGAGTTTTTATTTTGTATGGAGTGTTAGCTTTTGTGTCTTGTATACCTTTATGAAGTTCGGGTTTATTCGCTATAGTCAGTTTGTGTGTCTCACCAGCAGTTACTACATGAGTACTATTAGTAGCTCCATTTCCTGCAGCCTTAACAGAAATTATTTTATAGGATATACCTGAAAAGACTAGTCCTAATGCAATAACTGGGACTAAAACTTTTTTTAATTTTAACATTTACATCACCTCATTATTTTAATAACCATTAACATAATCCATTACGGTATATGTTGGAGAACTATCAACATCGCCAGTTTGAAATGCCCACTTTCCTGAGTAAGTGCCATAATCAAATTCACCCCAAAAACCATTAGGACCATTCAACCCAATGCAAGCTTATTCATGAAATTTCCCAAGCAGCATAAGCTAAACTTGGTACAGCAAGAACCGCAATGATTGCTAGTCCAACCATACTACCTAAAAATTTTTTTGATTTGTTCTTTGAACATATCATCACATAACTCTCTTTTCGTACATAAACACAACTAGTGTGTCCTCATCTACTTGTTTACATAAATTTCAACGTGTTCCGTTTTAACACTTAGGATACATTAATATCAATATTGTAGTATACAACTGTATATACGTCAATATATTACAACAATTATAGGTATTGTGGTAAAAAAATAAAAACTCTGTTACTAGGTAAATATAATTCTTTATCTCTAATTATAAAAATTTATTACTAAAGCTAATATCAATATCATTATGTTTTATTATTTTCATTAAATTTACCGCCCTTAATTATTATCTTTATTTGAAATCCTTGTTTTTATCAAATTCTTTACCTTTTACAGAATTCTCAATATTATTTTGTTTGTTGAAATCTTTAATTTTTACTTTACCATTGCTTAATTCATCTACCGAAAAGATACCTTGTAATGCACCAATTGGTGAGTAAAGATTACTACTATCATCGTCAGGATATACTTTTTGCAAACAAAATATATATTCCTGATCTTTATCCAATTGCTTTATTCCATCTGCAATTTGTTCTATATTATTTAATGTTCCACCTGTTAATCTAACAGTAACTTTTTGAGTTTTGCCTTTAAGTGCTTCATCAACATTAATCTCATAATCAGTAAAAATCATGCTGTGAACTTCTACTGGAGTAATTTTAGATACCTTTCCTTTAACAATCAACTCAGAGCTAGCTACTACTTCACTTAAATTAGATTTTTGATTTATTAGGTCTAGTTCAAGATGTTGTACATTTACTTTATTAATATGGTTATTATATACAACACCTGCGGCAGCACCGCTAGCTATTAAGGCACTTAATATAATCCCTATGTATACTTTTTTCATAGTATCCTCCTACTGTATTAAACATAATTTTAATACATATTATTTATCCGATATATAATTGACTGTATATACAATGTTAATTTATGTATTTTTACATTTCAACATATTGTTTCATGCAAATATCGACAACATATCACCCAAACTCCATGATAAGGAACTAAATAATTAAATAGCCCGCTCTAGGAAAACATACCTAGAAAATATGTTAATATTTATATTTAATAAAATCTATGTTTTTATTTAGTTGGTTCCTTAACACGTTTTTGTAATATATGTAATATAATACTTGTAGTTTCAGGATAAAAACAGGTAGAATATATTAAGATACTAAAAAGTATTCTTGGATATTCTACCTGTTTTTTAGTAAATCCTAAAACAAACTCTAAGTGATTAAAAAAATCAATTTTCCTTGCAACATTTTGATAGTTTAATGCGTCTAATATGTGAAAGGAATGGCAATAGATGTCTTTTATTTTTCAGGCTGTACAGGATGTACAGGATGTACAAGAAAACAAAACAGCTATAGAAAGACTCATAAGTGAATATTCAAAAGATCTCACACGATTACGCTATATGCTTTTAAAGGATGCTCATCTTGCAGAAGAGGTCACGCCTTGCTTAAAGAAGCATTAAAGGAGGATTGAAAGAATGAAGAAGCTTGAGGATTTTAAAAAACTTGCGCTTATTGGCATACCGGCTGCAGCAGCTGTTATTGCTTTTGTAATGCTGTTTACCCTTATATTTTCTCAAAATGCATCAATGAAAGTGCAGGCTGACGATCTTATGAAAGGAATTACTCCACAAAAGGTAGAGCATGTTGAACTCAGTGAGCAATTTTTACAGTCTACTGCGAATTTTTCTGTAGATCTATTTAAGAAATCCTACACTAAAGGTAAAAACTCGCTAGTATCTCCAACCTCGGTTTATATGGCACTTGGTATGACCGCTAATGGAGCAGACGGCAGCACACTAAAAGAATTTGAAGCTCTACTGGGAAAACAAGCTATTAATATAAATGAGCTAAATTCTTATTACAATACTATTGCAGACAAGCTAACCACTGTTCAGGGCGATAAAGTGAATATTGCAAATTCAATTTGGTACAAAAATGATAGTAGCCTTAATGTAAAAAAGGATTTCCTGCAGACTAATGCAGATTATTATAATGCGGCAGCCTACAAAGCAGATTTTAATTCAGAACAAACTGTTCAAGATATAAACAACTGGGTAAAAGCTAATACTGGTAAGCAAATTGATAAAATCGTTGATAAAATAGATGCTAACACAGTCATGTATTTAGTTAATACCGTATACTTTGATGCTCAATGGGAAGTTCCCTATAATGGTGAAAGCGTACATAGGGATAACTTTAGCTTGGCGGATGGATCAAAGAAATCTGTAGATTTCATGAATTCCATTGAGAATCAGTATATAAAGGATACTAACGCTGAGGGCTTTATAAAACCCTATAAGGATAAAGGCTACAGCTTTGTTGCACTATTACCGGATTACGGGGTAAACATTGATGGCTATATATCTTCCCTTTCAGGAAGCAAATTTATAAATCTTATAAAAAATAGAACGGGTGCTGCAGTAGTGGTTGCTCTTCCTAAATTCAAATCAGATTACAGCATTCAGCTGGAAGAGCCTTTAAAGCAGATGGGTCTTAAGGATTGTTTTGATGAGGATAAAGCAGACTTTTCAAAGATGGTAAGTAGTTCTAAAGGTAATATTTATATAAGTGATGTGCTGCATAAGACCTTTATTTCTGTAGACACAAAAGGAACAAAAGCTAGTGCAGCTACAAAGGTTGAGTTTAAGCTCGGCGGCGGAATTGATATATCTAAATCTGTAATTCTTAATCGTCCCTTTGTTTATGCCATTATAGATAATGAAACCAAACTCCCTTTATTTATAGGAACTATGATGAATCCTCAAACTTAACTTCATAACGTGTACCTACTCTTACTATAGTTCATATAGATCATATATAATGTATTATTTATATATCATTGGGAGGAAATATTATGAGAAAGATTCTGTTTTTTGTTTTCTCGATTTTCATCCTTATATCGCTTGCAGGATGTAATCAAACTTCTTCGGCAAACAACAACGTATTGAGCCAAGATGAGGCAATTACTATGGTTATAAAAGATCATCCAGAATTTCCTTCAAACAAAGTTGATACATTGACAAAGAAACTGCCTATTGGTGGACCTTCTGGTACAACAGCAGATGTTAAGTTTACAACAAATATTGAGAAGTCTTCAGGAAATGCTTATACTGTAAATCTTATAAAGGATTGGGGCTTAACTGTAAAGGGGAAATATATAAAGAGTTATTGGAAGTATAAAGTAACTCCTGATAAAGTAGTCTTGATAGAAAAGGTTGATAATGATTACCTCGTAGCAACAATGAAGTAGCAATAAATTAGTGATGAATATTCTTATATCGTTCGTCATTAAATTAAGTTTAGGAGTGATAAATATGAAAAAAAATAAATGGCTAGTATATTGTGGATATGCAGTGTTAATACTAGGTTACATCATAGTAGCTAATAAAATATTAGCCTACCAATACAATCTGATGAAAAACTCCTTTGATCTTTTACCATTTATAATATGGTCAATAATACTATATGCAGTATTAGGTGTCTTGTTTGGACTAGAGAAATTAATCTGTGAAATTAGGAAAGATGGAAGCTGGAAAATTAACTTACCTAAACTTATATTTTTAGGAATCCCCTCTTTCCTTATTTCCTTGAGTATACTTCTACTCCACTATCCACCAATTACATTTATACAACAAGCTTTTTTTTATCCAATTAAATATCTTTCAGGTGAAAGCACCAATTTTATTTCAATAGTTCAAGTTGCTTTTGGATATATATTATGTACAAGCTTTTTTAAGGTAAAGAAATTTTAGTATAGGAAGTGGAATATATGCGTAGATTTTTATTAAGCAGTACTTATAACACGCGGGATTTAGGCGGATATCCAATAGATGCTGAGAATGCAACTGCCTATAAAGTATTCCTGCGCAGTGATGCACCAATAGAAGTATCCTCTGAAGATATTGGAGTATTACTATTAAATAACATAACAACAATCATTGACCTTAGAAGCGATGATGAAGTTCAGCGTAAGCCTTGTGCTTTAAAAGATTACGAAAACTTTCAATACTATCATTGTAAAATGCATGGAGATGGAGCTTTACCTTCAAGTGCTGAGGCTGTTCCAATTTCCTACTTTGAGATGATAGATGAGCAAAAATCGGTACTAAATATTATGAGAGTATTAGCAAAAGCTGAAGATGGGGTTCTCTTTCATTGCTCAGCTGGAAAAGATAGAACTGGAGTAATATCAGCCTTGCTTTTGCTATTAGCTGGCGTTGGTAAAACGGATATTTTAGCTGATTATCAGCTTTCTGGGGTATATTTATCCCCTATTCTACAACAGTTTAGTACAAGCATGAATATTGACATTAATATCATTACTCCAAAGGCAGAGTATATAGAAAAGTTTTTGGACATGTTCTTGAAAAAATATAATTCAGCAGAAGCATATCTTTCTGAAATTGGTTTAAATGATGCTGAAATACAACAGTTAAAGATGAAAATGAGGTGAAAATTGTTATGAATAGTATTATAAGCAGTGATGTAAAATATTGCAAAATTTCCAAACGAATAATGGCATATATAATTGATATGATAGTTTTAACCGCAATCTTTTTAATAGAGGCTATGATAGCTGTTAAATTTAAGCATTTAGTTAGCTACAATAAGTATAAATTTATATTGGATTTACTAGGTTTATTAAATGCAATTATTTATTTTTCTGTCTTTGAAAGTAGCTCAAAGCAGGGATCTGTAGGCAAAATGGCAATGTCAATAATTGTTCATGATGCAAATGGGAACAGACTCTCTTTAAGAAAAGCAATTTTGAGGAACATTATTAAATTTTTTGGCTCAATTATTTGGATAATTTCTGGTATTAATAAGATGACATATATAAGTTATGCGGGATATTGCTTTGCATTTTTCACACCCGGTAATCAAGCTTTACATGATAAGATAGCTGGCAGCTTCGTAATTGATAAATAGGTTATAAATTTCACCTGAGGATCCTCAACAATTAAAAATTCTAACTAAGAGGTGTTAAATTTGAAAAAAGTACTCATTCTTGGAGTTCTAATTTTTTTATTTATTACAAATATTATTTTTATTACCACAACTATATTTTATAAAAGCAAAATTGATAAACAAGAAGTTAAAGTATATTCATTTTCTGGAGAAAATAAATACATAAAAGTATGTAAATGTAAAAGAATTTAGCACTGATAAAACTGTAGCATCCAAAAATGTTGCTGCACAAACCATATCAAAAGCATTGAACAAAGATAATACTGCAAATTCCTTTGATGTTGATGTGAAAATAAATTATAAGATAACTCTTGATAACAAGGTTAAGGGAGTTAACCCTAATATTATAAAAGCAGCAAGACAAGGCATTTTTGATGCGGACATATATCATGCCAGAATTTTTCATTATAATCGTTCAACAAGCAACGATATTTACATTTTTGAGGTTAATGACAAAGGCAACAATACCTGGGAAATTTTGTTTCGTGAGAAAAAACAAACTGATGCTTCATATGATACAAATGGTTATAGTCTTGTTACTGTAGAAAAACAGAAGTCAGGAAGCTTTAGAGGTTATATAATAGGATCTTCACCAGATATTAGAGATGATGAAACCTTCTAAGTTATATACAGAAAAATCTTTAAATAAGAAAGGAGCTTTACGATGTCTGATGAACTTAGCAGAGAACTTATAGCTGCCAAAGAGAATTTATTAAAAAAGCAGAAACTTGAAAACTTAGTTACAGAAACAAAGAAATCCCTTAAACAAGAAACCTCTAGAAAAAAGAAGTTAGGAAAAATCCTTAAAGCCGAGGATAAGGATGTTAAAAGACTTGAATCAGTAAGTATATCCAGCATATTTCATTCTCTGCTTGGCAATAAGGAGAAACAAATAGAAAAAGAGAAGGAAGAATTGCTTTCTGCAAAACTAAATTATGAAGAATGTTGTAAACTAGTTTCCACACTAGAGAAAGAACTAAAAACTCATGAAGATTCATTAGTCAATCTAGTTGGCGCAGAAGAAAAATATGAAACTGCATTCAAGCGTAAAAAAGAATTTATACTTAAGTTAAGTAATGGTAATTCACAGAAATTGCATCAACTTATGGACAAGGCTACTTACCTTAAAACACAGCAAAAATATTTGAAGGAAGCAATTTCAGATGGCAAATCTTCCCAAAATGCCCTTGAAAGAGTCCTAAGACCCTTAGAAAAGGCTGAAAAAGTTGGCTCCTGGGACATACTTACTGGGGAGACCGCTGCTGAAGAAGACAATGAAAGGCACTACCTTGTGAATGAAGCTCGAAAGCATTCACACTATGCAAGAACTTCATTAAAATGGTTCAGAGACAAATTATCAAATGTTAATTTAACAATAGATATTGATATACATATTACTCCTTTAGAAACACTGCTAGAAGAACTTCTTAGTGATGTTGATGAAGATTGGGTAGATGAATTAACTGAACAATCAAGAATTCGTGAATCATTACACAGGGTTCAGAGAGTTGCAAAAAATGTTGATAATCTAATAGATTCAATGACAAAGACACTAAATAATATAGGTAATAAAATAATCTCTACAGATAATGAAATCAAACTATTCGTTGAGCAAATAAATTTAGAATGACCTAAAAAGGAGCAGAAATGAAAAAAGTAACAAAACTGGCACTTACCTTAATAATTACTATATTGGATATATTATTTATTGCTGCACAAACCTATGTGACAAGTATAAATTTCACCTGGTCTACCCCGAAGTATGCTTCGGAAGGCATGTTTATGGGTCTAATAATGATTGCTCATCCTATAGTAATTATAGCCTTAGTACTTCTTTTATGTTTGAATCTTGTCCTGCGTGAAATGAACGTTAATGTGAAAATTCTTCTAACCAGCATAGGAATACAGATTTTATTACTCTTAATCCTTGTATTAATTATGGTTCTATTCCAAAACACTACTTACTTTTTTACAGTTTCTAATATAGCAATTGCAATCGCTGTATGTGCCTTTATAATACTAATAGCTATTTTGCTAGTTAATCTAATTAAGACTTCCTGTAAAATCATAAAAACAGATTGGAGAGATTAGAATGTTTAAACACATAATTAATGATGATATCGAATTAAAACTTCCTAATGAATTAGATGCAGAAGAGTTATATAAATTAATTGATAACAGCAGAGAACATTTAAGCAGATGGCTGCCTTGGATTAAAGCAACTAACAGTATTGATACTATAGCTTCCTTTATAAAAGGCAGCCAGGAACAGTATGTTTCTAACCTTGGCTTTAAAGCGATAATAATGTATAAAGGAAGTTTTGCTGGATTAATTGGTTACCACAGTATTGATTGGAACAGAAAATCTACTTCTATAGGCTATTGGCTTGGTGAAGAATTTCAAGGCAAAGGCATAATGACAAAAGCCTTAGAGACCCTTATCCAGTATACCTTTAATACCTTGAAGTTAAATAAAATCGAGATCCAGGTGGCAGAAGAAAATTATAAAAGTAAGGCTCTTCCTAAAAAATTTGGTTTTAAAGAAGAAGGAATTATAAGGGATGCAGAATGGCTGAATGGTAAATATGTAAACCATATATTATTTGGACTCTTAAAAAGTGAATGGAAGGTTTCAAATCACTAATTAGATTATTTATAAATATTTCATAGTTTTCAGCTAAAACTATATAGTGTACATAAATATATGGAGGTAGTTTCATTGAAAAGTGGAGTTGAAAAGATGCTATGGAGTATTGCAATCCCAGGTTTTGGTCAGTTATTAAATAAAAAGTATTTCAAAGGAACTGTTTTAATAATTTTAGAATTCATAATTAATATTAATGCAAATATAAATGAAATAATTGTATTGAGTTTTCTTGGATTTACAGATTTATCGGCTAAACAAGCTAATTATAAATGGTTAATGTTCTATCCATGCGTTTACTTATTTAGCATATGGGATGCCTATAAAGATGGGGTTGATGAAGTACCGCCTTTATTATATATACCTTTTGCTACTGCAGCATATAGTGAAACTTTAGGAATAATCTATTCTAAATGCTTTAGAATAAATGGGATACTTATTGGTCCAATATTCTTACCTACAGCTTTTATATTTTTAGGATTAGGGATAGGTTTTTTAATCAGACTATTTATACTAAATGTAAAAAAAATTGACCACTGAAAAACACCGTACTATTGATTTTACGGTGTTTTTATGCAGCAATTTTCTTGCTAGTTGTCTTCCTTTAGTTTTAAAATTTCTTCCTTTGGCATCCTATTTTTACTGTATTCATAGGCATTGTTTAAGAAAGCAGTCCACCTATCTAAGGAAGATCTAATTTCTGAAACACCTTTATCAAACTTCCTAAGCTCAATAAAATGCAATTCTAATAAGTCTGTAAACTCCTTGGAGGTTTTAGAATTGTACAATTTATATTTATTGTGATAATCCTCTCCATCTAGGTAATTAAAATCCAGTACATTTATACCAATGGTTTTGTTTAATGCTCCAGAAAGCCATAAGTAAATCTTTGTTTTCTTCACTTCCAAACAATTTTTTAAAGGCTAAATCTACCTTAGGATTAATCTTGCACATTTTCTCATCTCCTTGCAACATTATTACCGAGCGTAACTATCGAATCTTACACATTACATCCTTACCTTCAAAAGCAATTCCTAATTCTAATATGTTTTTTATTCCTAGGTCCATAAGTTCCTGCTTATAATTTTTCTCCTGAAGTTGAACTAATGCATTATCAACTGACTTTTCCAGCGTTTCTTTTCTTCTTTTATTTACCTTTTTAAATTCTATTATAATTCCCAGTCTTTTATTGTCCTTTGGTATAAGCATTATATCGTATCTTCCATACCCACTTTCTCTGTTTGATTTTACTTCGTATTCATTACTTAGTGCCACTAATATCCCTAGCACAAAGGCATGGTAAAACTTTTCGCTTTCGTCACCAACATCAAAATAACTGAAGCTTTTAATTACATAGTCGCTTAGTATATCCTCAAAGGTCTCTATATCGCCTTTTGTTAAAGCAGTTAGCATAAAATTAAAATTATCATTACTTATATTATCGCTGAACCAGCTTAATATAATCTCTTCATACAAATACTCTACTTCCAGGTTAGGTATTCTCAAATTATAATATAGCCTTTTACTGATAACTTCCTTTTTTACTGGTTTTAAATAACCACTAAAAAGTAAAAAACTCCAAACACTTTCTGTAGCTTTATCTATATCTTCCATAGATATATCTTCATTAACTTGTTTTACTATTTCATTACCTTTTATTAAATCCTCTAATTCTTTTTTTAGATACTCTCCGCCTTTCGTTATGAGCATCTTTACTAAATCATTGCTGCTGGTGTTTATCCAGTAGGGCTTCAGCAATTCGGAACCATTATCTATGAAATTTAATATTGACCAAGGATTGTAAATGATGTTATCACCAAAAACATAACCATTGTACCATTTCTTTACAGCTTCCAATTCAAACTCTATTTCAAAATCTTTAAGTATACCTATTACTTCAGTTTCTAAAAAACCAAACATATCACTATATTTATTTTTTAGTAACGAGTAAACATTTAAATTATTTAATCCCGAAAATATACTTTCCTTTGCAATTCTCAGTATACCTGTTAATACTCCCTTTTCCAAATACTCATTATCCTTCAGAGCTGCTCCCAAAATATTTCTTATAAATTCCACCACATCATTATAGTAATTATTTAGATATCCGCTTTGTATTGGCACATCATATTCATCTATAAGTATAACTACTCTCTCATTGTGATGTTTATATATATATTTACATAGATTCTTCAACGCCTTTGAAAACATGATATCTTCCGCTTCACAAGTCATAATAGCCCTAAAGTCCTTCTTTTCAACTTCATCTAGGGCTTCACTTTCCAATAGATATTTATTCTTTATATATTCATCTCTGAGCAGAATTCTTATACCTTTTTTACAGTCCTGCCACAGAGAGTATTTCTCATCCTTAAAGGTTAAATAGATTACAGGGTACTTCCCCTGCTTCATCATAATGCTTTCATGTTTATTAATATTTAAGTCCTTAAAAAGATGCTTATTATCAGCTTCTGCTTTCTGGAAGAAGTATCTGAGCATGCTCATATTCAAGGTCTTTCCAAAGCGTCTTGGTCTTGGAATTAATATTACCTTTGAACCATCATCTATAACTTCCTTAATAAATAAACTTTTATCTACATAATAATATTCGTTCTCTATAAGCTCTTTAAAATCACTTACTCCAATGGGCAGTCTTTTCATTTTATAATCACACCCTTCTATACCTATATTTTAGCATAGATTTGCTAGTCTTAGTCAAGGAACTGTTAATCACTTTCATATGTTATAATTTAAATGAAATAACATAGCATTAGGTGCGAAAAAAAAGGAAGGTAATGATGCGGATAAAATAAGAAATCACTATTTTTATAAGAAAATGGGCTACAATATTGTAAAGGAATTTATGCCTGGTTCTGTGAAACTGGTGTGGTTTGAAAAAAAAGTTTTTTATTAACCCCCCAAAAATTAAAAAAGCTTACGTATATATTATCAAACTTAATTAGGAGAGGATAAAATGAAAAGCAAGTTAATTGTTTCATTATTAACAGCCACTCTTTTATTCACAGGTTGCAGTAGTAAAGGAAACATAGGCTCAAATAATTCTGTACAAGCTACCAAATCAAATAAAGTATCACAGGCTAGCACGGATACAGTACCAAGGGCTTCAACTGATTATCACTTTGCACCAGTTAAACCAGGAACAGTGAAGCCATTAAGTCAAAGTGAAAAAACAAAAACAAATCAACAGGTTGGTAAAGCAATAAACAATCTAAATAGCGCACTACAATCTGTTCAGGATGTACCTGACGTAGATATAAGTGCCGCACAACAATAAAAATTAACGGGGGGAAAAATTATGAAAACAAAAAGAATTTTATCATTAGTAATTGCAGGTTTAATGGTTATGCCTACAGCAGTGTATGCAAAAGGTAATGATCACTCACATAATAATGGAGCAGGAGCTCAACAATCAGTTAATCAAGTTCAGAAAAACATAGACCAAAGTAATGATACATCCACTGAAACAGATAGCCAAGACTCAAAAGACTCAAAAGACCAAAACAGCACAGCACAATCACAACAAGGAAAAGGTGATGAAAAATCAGATAAACAGCATGAAAAAAATCAACAACAAACTCAAGCTCAAGCACAAAACCAAACTAAAAGTGAAGCTTCAGATAAAGGAAATGGTTCACAAAACAAAGAAAAGGCTCAAGAAAACAGAGATGCTAAAAAGCAAGAAATTCAAGCCTTCAAGGCTCAAATAAAATCAGAACACGCTGAAATGGCTTCATTAAGACAGCAAATAAAACCACTAGTACAGCAAGTTGGACAAAAGAAAGATCAATTAGAAACAATAATTCAACAGCTTCAATCTGGACAAAAAACTCTACCTGCAGATATGTTAAATGCTTTAATATCCGAATCACAGAATCTACTAGGTGATAGTCAAGAAATTAAAGCAACTTCAGGAGTACAAAGCTCTATAGCTGATACACAAGCAAAATTAAATAGCGGTGACTTTAATAATGCTGTTAACTCATTAAATGCAGTTATAGAAAAACTTAAGGCAAGACTAGCTGCCTTACAGCAATTAAATTCAGACCTAGATGCTATGCTTGCTATTGCTAATCAGGCTACAACTCCAGCACCTGCAGATAACGGAACAACAACTACTACTTCTACTACTAGCGATACTACAAGCACTGCGACAACTCAACCAACAGACAATACAACAAGTTCAGATCCAGTTAATACCACAACAACATCAAACTAACAAATTAAGTCCCCGTGATTGTTATCATGGGGACTTTAATTATATCCTACCTTTCACCTCTCTGTAAAAATACGATAATTCAAATAATCCTTAAATAATTGTGCCATGCATAAGTACGAAACTACAAACCTTAAATAAGTGCATATCATTCTATTCCATAGGAGATATTAATAATAATTTCTAATACAAGGAGTTGAGCACTTATGTTAGCAAAAATCATTCCCTGGGCAGGTTTAATATTGCCTTGGGTTTCATTATTGTTCTTAGATTCTTCCACTATAGGCAGATATATGCCCGTTGCTCTATTTGTAACGGTATTAAATACAATTATATCCCAGATAGCTTGGTACTATAAATGGTGGGTAATATTAAAACCTTCCTTCCCCTGGGCACCAATTGCAGATTTTTCATTAGTTTACTGCTGCTTTTTAGTAGGTACTATATGGATATTTCGTTTTACCTTCGAAAGGTTCTGGCTATTTATTCTTACTAATCTTATCATTGATGGAGTCTTTGCCTTTGTACTAACTTCTTTTGTTCAGAAAGCTGGAATTATTAAAGCTGTGCATATATCAAATGTACAGACTTTCCTTTTAATGTTTTGTACTTCAATAGTAATATATATATATCAGTTATGGCAGGAAGACAAACTTAAAACTTTTTCCAATAAATAACGCAGGAATTTCTCTCTGCGTTATCTATTTGCTTTCAGCTTGCTTATACCATTTCCTCGTATTTCTAAGACGTTATGTGCTTTTCTTATTGCTGGGTCTGCCCTTTCGATCACCTCCAAAACTGCTTTGTTAGGTTTCATCAAAAACATTAACCATCTATGAAGTGCATCCCTTTCATTTGGCTGTTCCGTTATAAATTTTGATAGAGAATAAAAGCCAACAAGTTTTCCCATTGACCTTTGACATAATTTATACATTATGTATTCTAGTTATTTTTGAGCTGTTTTATTTTATTGTATCTTGAATACAATTTACTATTACGGCAATGAGATATCTATGTAATATTTACCCAAACACATTATAATACTTGATTACTTTAACTTAAACTCTTGCACTTAATTCAACTATAAAATAAAACCATACACCAAAATAAATAATATTAAATACTATTGCTGCCACTGCTATTAACAGCTTGTTTTCTTTTTTAACTAAACTTATAATTCCGAGAATTATCCCTGCTATTACTAAAAAGAAAGGCAAAATAGGTTTTTATTGTTTTTCATTTATTTTTACACGTACCGTTCTATCATTCTCCGTTGAATAATAAGCGTAACCATTAACTATTTTAATACCTGCCCGATAATCCTTAAGTTCTGCCACCTGAGATATAGAGATACGCACAAATTCTTTCCGCATGATTGTTTTTACCTAACTTTTGTTCTTTTTAATTCGTCGCCCTGCAATTGCACCTATAATTGATATTATAAAAAAAGCTGCTAAACTAACTCCAACTATAATTGCGTTATCTAAATACATACCATACCATGCTACAAATAATGGCGCGGCCATCAAGAAAATACCTGCTGCAGCCAAATAATATTTATGAAGTGCAATAACGATAATTGATAATAGTACAATTACCATTGCTATACCTGAGATAATAATCCGGGCATTTATACCATAATATCTACTTAAAAATTTGCTAAGTGCTAAACCAATGCCTGCTCCAGTTACACCTAGACCTTTAAATATATTTTTATTGCCTTTCATACCTGCCAATCTTACCACCTCCATGTCCACCATACTTTCAGCTTTCTTATGATAAACTAATCACCGCTCTTTACTTATCAGTTATTTTAATAAACTTCGTATCTCCAGTATACACAAACATTAAATCATTAAATGTATAAATGGATATAGCGTCATCAGCTATCTTGAAAGCCTTAGTGTCACCAACTTTTATTTTATAGGCTTTAAAATTAGGAGTTACATATACCAAGCTGTCATTAAGAAATGTAATTTGGTTTGCTTGTTGATCAACCAATTTAATATTTTCGCTTCCATCTAACTTCATCTTATAAATACCTGCATTATCACTATTATCATTAGTATAGTATAAGAATCCATTATTCTCTATCAAGCTGTAAGTTACATTAGAAGATATCTTAACCTCTTCAGTTCCATCAAGTTTAACTCTATAGATACCCTGTTCCTCAGAATCAATTACTGAGTAAAAAATATATTCACCATTAATAATAAAGTAATACGCATTTCTAGAAGCAAGCTTTGTTTTCTTACTTCCATCAGTTTTTATGCTATAAATATTGCCAACTTGATTTTTCAAAGGGTAATTGGTTGTTTCACTTTTTCTATAACCCATTGTGTCCACATCAACTTTGTAATATATGGTGTCGCCAACTACATTTACATTCCAGCAGTTATCTAGAATCTTAGTATTGCATGTCCCATCATTTTTTATCTTGTATAGTTGATATTGTCCAACAGATATACCGTTAATATTTTTATATTTAGTAATTACATAATAAACCCAATCTCCTAGAACGTTAATATTGCTTATATCACCACCAATGAGTTTTTTCCTTTCTTTAAAATCTATCGTCGACCTATAAAGTCCTTTACCTAGTCCAAAAACTCTTCCATCGGATGAATAGTAGATGTACGCTCCCTGCCTTGCAATTTTCCCGCCGTTCATTATATTATTTGTACTGTTGCCTACTTTGTTGGCATTCTTACCGTTAACATAGACTTCTTTCTTATTGTTGCTGCACCCTATTAAAACTAAAGGTACAAGTATTAAACTCACTATTAAAATTATCAGCTTCCGCATATAAACCTCCCAATATTAATTAAAGCTATCTATTATAGCAACAATAAAACAAGCACCGATACTACTACTCCTAATAATATTACTACGCCAACTTTTACTTGCTTAATTCTCTTTTTGTCGCCGCTTTCATATGCTAGTTTGATACAAGAGATAATGGTAATTAAGTATATCAATACAAAAACTATCACAAACATTGGAAAGTATCTATCCATATTCCCTAACCTTAACGTAAAGATTTTTATCACTATAAATATAATAGGAAGCATTACGCCTACAGCGGATAATGCAATATAAGCTAAACTTCTCTTTTCCTTAATTGTCTTTATTAAAAATATTAGAAGAATAATTGAAAAAACAGATGCAATAATAATTTGAAAAACAGGAGCTAAATATTGTACTAAAAAACCTAGCAGATAAAAAATCACAATAACACCTGGTTCAACACGCCTGTCATATGAGTTGGCAATTGTATTAAAAAAACGCTTCAAATAGACACCTCCTAATTTTGTGTTAACTAGTACCAAACTTGGTACCCTTATTAGCAGCGCTTGCAGATTTACCGAATACATTTCTCCATAACGCACCAATATATGATATAAAAGGAGGACGCTAAGTATTTTAAACTCAGGGTTCTCCTTTATTAATACGAATATCTCTCAATCTTTTTTGTACTTACTTAGAAATTTCCTCTTTAATTTTTTTAACCTCTTCTTCTGACAAGCCAGTTCCTTTTGACACTGTTAAAATATCGAATCCTAAACTTAACAAGTTAAATGCAATTTCTTTTTTTCCTTCTCTTTTTCCTTCTTCTCTTCCTTCTCTTTTTCCTTCTTCCCTTGCACCTTCAATATTGTCCATTTCATCCATTATTGCTTTTGCTCTAAGTTCTGCAAGTCGTATTGTTTCTGGATCTCGACTTAGTATTTCTAAGACGTTATGTGCTTTTCTTATTGCTGGGTCTGCCATTTCAATCACCTCCAAAACTGCTTTGTTAGGTTTTATCAAAAACATTAACCATCTATGAAGTGCATCCCTTTCATTTGGCTGTTCTTTGATAAATTTAGGGATTTCTATAAAATGAACCTCTAAAATATCAGTAAGCATCTTCTTTATCTCATCTTCATATAAATGATATGTTGTATGAAATTTCTCAATATCTATATAATCAAAATTTAATATATTTATTGTTATAGTCTTTTGCAGTTCTCTATATTTTCCACCCTTTTTTATTTGACTTGTATATAGTTTTGACCAATAAAATAATGTTCTTTTTACCATATTATATTGATTAATCATTTGTATTTCTATGTTAATTTGAGTACCTTCATTTGTCTTTACCCTTACATCAAGTATGCCTATTTTCTCATCTAAAATATCCTCATCATTTAACTTCTTATCTATAAAATCAACACTGACAATTCTATCATTACCTTGCTTTCCTAATACGGCGTTTAAAAAACTTAATAATATATCCTCGTTTTCTTTCTTACCAAATAATTTTTGAAATACCACATCATTTTTAGGATCTAATATGAAATCATCTTGTTCAAATACATCATTTAAATCATTATTCACGACTATCACCTGCCTTAAGTATATTTTACCAAAATCATATTATTAATACTATTGCAAAGTACTTCCTTTTCCATTCAATATTTCGCTAAAATAAATTTCTACAATTAATTATTTGAAGTTTAGGTTTATATTCTGTATAATCATATAAATACTTATAACCCTAATACTGGTACAAGGGAGGACTTTTGGGAATGGATAGTATAATTTTTGATTTAGATGGCACTCTGTGGGATTCTACTGGCAGTGTAATAGATTCTTGGAATAACACTTTGGCTAAATATAGTGAAGTAACAAATAGATTAACCGTTGAAGATATGAGAGGCGTTATGGGGCTTGTAATAGGTGATATAGCAAAAATCTTCTTTCATTACCTGGAGGAAGCTAGGAGGCTTGAAATAATAAATGATTGCTGCATAAATGAATGTGAGCATTTAGAAAAGCACGGAGCTACTCTTTATGATAAATTAGAGGAAGTTTTAGAGGCTTTATCAAACAAGTACAAGCTATTTATTGTTAGCAACTGTCAATGCGGCTATGTGGAATCCTTCTTTAAAGCTCACGGATTAGATAAATATTTTATAGATTATGAATGCTCAGGCAAAACAGGATTACCTAAAGGCGAAAATATAAAACTAATAATGGAGAGAAATAATTTAGCTAGTCCAATATATGTTGGTGACACTGAAGGTGACCTAAGAGCATCAAGATTTGCCGGTATACCTTTTATTTATGCAAGGTATGGTTTTGGAAATGTTACTGAATATGATTATGTTATTGACAATTTTCAAGATCTTTTAAGGGTACTGTAAGGAGTGGTTTATATGTATTTTTTGAAAGCATTACTTAGAATATATAAGAAACCATAGAATATAGCAAGCAAATATGCTGTTCTAGGGTTTCTTTGCATGATATTATTTTTATGTTTCTGTAATTCTAATTATCTCTCTTTAATTTTAAAATATCTTCCCTTGATAATCCAGTTTTTAAGGCTATTGTATCCACATCTAAAACATCAATTAGATTTTTCGCTATTTCTATTGCCTTATTCCTTTCCCCTTTCTCTATGCCTTCTTCTCTTGCAGTTTCCAATTGTTCCTGTTTATCTATCAGGTCTTTTAAGTTCTGCTCATAAAGTTCCTTTTCATCTTCATCTAGATACATTATATCCAGCACTTCTATGGCTTTCTTTATGTGTATGTCTTCTGCCATTTCCTTTGGCATCCTATTCTTACTGTATTCATAGGCATTGTTTAAGAAAGCAGTCCATCTATCTAAGGATGTTCTAATTTCTGAAACGTCTTTATCAAATTTCCTAAGTTCTATAAAATGCAATTCTAATAGATCCGTAAATTCCCTAGAAGTCTTAGAGTTGTACAATTTATATTTATTATGATAATCCTGTCCCTCTAAATAATTAAAATCCAGTACATTTATACCAATGGTCTTATTTAAAGCTCCATATCTGCCTTTTTCAGCTAGTTGATCAGAATATACCTTCGCCCAATAGTATAGGGCCCTTTTATCATAAAATGCTTGAGGAGCAACCTGTATTTCAATGTCATACCATCTACCCTTTTCATCAACTGCCTTAATATCTAAAATAGATATTTTTCCACTCATGTAGCTGGCTATATTATATGGATTCTTTATAATAATATCTTTTATTTGTTCCTCTTCTGATAAAATTGAATTGATGAAAGCCATAAGTAAATCTTTGTTTTCCTCGCTGCCAAACAGTTTCTTAAAGGCTAAATCTACCTTGGGATTAATCCTGCACATTTCCTCACCCTCTATTTTCTTAATTATAGCGCGCTCACTATTACTATAACTATATTTTAGCATATGATTTCATATTTTAAACAACTGTATTGTTATTAATTTTTCTAATACAAGGGGTGGAGCACTTATGTTAACAAAAATTGTTCCTTAAAAAGTATCACTTCCTATCTTTTGATTTTGATGCAAGATAGATATTGAATAAAACTCCTATAACACCAATAACTCCAGATATAATGATCATAAAATCACTTGTTTTCTTCCACATAATAGCACATAGAATTATTATGCATACTAATATAATCCACAAAATAGAAATAACTATGTTGCCAATAGTGTTATTTAACGAACTTTTATTAGTTTTTTTATTGCCCATTTATTACTCTCTCTTTCTTGAAATACTAGGGTTTTAGCACAATTGCTATGATTATTATAGTTATAAAGGAATGTTCCTGATATGACAGTTACGCCTAGCCAATTACTTACAATTATAACGTTAACCTCAAATTCTAGGCAAGCAATATACTTCCTTCAATCTCTTTAAGTTTTATATAAGCATTGACTTTAGTAATGTTGAAGCCTACAATTAACATTATTAAATGAGGAATAATATACCAATAACTGCTGTTCCTAAATGGATGGCAAGTGTTGATGATGAAGATGTAGTTCTTATAAAAAAGAGTTTGATGCTGCAAAAAAGCTTATTAGCAAACATCAAAAGATTAAAAAGGAGGTAAAATATATGGGTATAATAGCAGTACCGGTCATGTTTTTACTTACCGTAGGAGTAATATTTCTACAGATATTTTTATCAAAAAAACAGGATAAATGGTTAGTCTTAATTCTCCCTATAATCATGTTTGCATTATCACTTTTCAATGCAGCTAATATGAGAGGTACAGGAAATTTGCTAACTAATATTTTATCAATCATAGCAGCGCTGATACTTTCTAATATCCCTACTATCATCCTGCTGTCAATATATTTCTCTTATATGAAAAATAAAAAAGCAAAAGATCAGCTTAATAAGTTAAAAGCAGGAATTGTAATTATAGTTGGCATCCTAATTATATATTCAGCTGACGTTTATGTTAATTATATAAAACTTGATGTATATACAGTTCAGCCAAGCGGTGACATTGTATCAAAAGATGGGATTGTATATAAGTTTGACGGAAAATTAACCAGCGACTATATGAGTGGAGATTTAAAAGGTGAAAAAATGATAGGCAAAGTTAACGGAGATGGTTTCTTAGGCAGAAGAATTTATAAATTACGTGGTATAGATACTAAAAATTCAATCTCATTGAATGGTTTGATGTTACAACAAGTAAATACAACTGAAAATAACTCTATGGAAAAAATATACTAGGAGGAAAAAAATATGAATAAAATAATTGATACTAACTTAGATGCTTTCAAATTAAGATTTGCAGAAGCAGATGATGTTCCAATAATTTTAGGTTTTATACGTGAATTGGCTCAGTATGAAAACATCTTGGATCAAGCTGTAGCAACAGAAGAAATTTTAAAAGAATCCTTATTTGAAAGAAAGATGGCTGAAGTCATTATAGGTGAATATGAAAACAAACCTGTGGCTTTTGCATTGTTCTTTCATAATTTTTCTACCTTTGTAGGTAAGCCTGGTATTTATTTAGAAGATTTATATATAAAGCCTGAAATGAGAGGGAAAGGTTTAGGAAAAGTTCTTATATCCTTCGTAGCTAAATTGGCAGTGGAAAGAAATTGCGGCAGATTCGAATGGTCATGTCTGGATTGGAATGAGCCATCTATAAAATTTTATAAAAACATGGGAGCTATTCCAATGGATGAATGGACGATATACAGAGTACAAGATGGAGCTTTAAATAAATTAGCCATGAAATTTGATGAGTAAAGGCTATTTCTAGAATAATAATTTGATGTAGAACGACTTGTTAAAGAACCTTAAGGATAGATTGGGTTATTAAATCTATATACAGCACATTGAAGCCGATGGTATAATTTATAAAAAACCTCTATGATTTATCATTTTGGTAAAATTTTATAAAAAAGGTGGATGGTTTATGAGTAGCAACCAGGTAGAAACTCAATATAATTCTATGTCATATTTCTATAACGTTTTATATTCTGGATATGATATGAGAGATTATGAAGATGCCTTTATAGATGAGTATAAGGATTTACTTAATAATCTTCAAGCAAACGGAAAGGTATTAGATAGCTCCTGTGGAAATGGAGTTCAAGCAACAGCATTAAAAAGATACGGTATTGATGTTATTGGCACAGATATCAGCAAAGAAATGATAAATTTAACTCAACAATATGCAAAAGAAAATAATATATTTTTCCCTACAAAGCAATTAAGCTGGCAGCAGCTGCCTGATAATTTTGGTGAAGATTTTGATATTGTCTTTTGCTATGGAAATTCAATTAGTCATAGTATGAATAAAGATGAGATGTTAAAAAATATAAGATCATTATGTAAGGTAACTAAAAAGGGCGGCAAAATTGTTATAGATACAAGAAACTGGGATAAGGTATTGAAAGATAATATAAGATTTACTTCAAGCGATGTAATAAGCTATAACGGAAAAAAGTATATTTTTACATACATCTGGAACTTAAAAGATTTTGATGAATGTAGTAGTGTTGAAATTTTATTCATTGAAATTACCAATGATAAAGAAACTAAATGTGTTCCCTCTAGATTAGATTTTACTCCATTTAAGCATGATGAATTTATTATGAGATTAAAAGAATGCGGATTAAAAATTGAGAAGGATACTTTTCATGTGGACAATGATTATTATTCTATAATATGCAGTAATTCATAGCTTAGACGATGTGGAGGCATTTCTATGATTATAAGAAAGTCATTTTCAATTCCCTATAATAGAGGTGAAATCTGGGTTTCATGTTTAGATGGCTTAGGTGACAATATTGAAATACTAAAAGAAAAAGTTTTAGAAGATGAAAAAATGATTTGCCGGCCATCTACCCCTGCCTTTGTTGCACTAAATCTAAATGAAACAACTGTGTCTGCAGAATTAGCCGCTGTCATTGTTGATAGCTTAATCAGATCTGAAAATTTTATAAATAAACTTACCTTCGTTGGAGTAGACAAGCACGGAAAAAGAAATATAGAAGCTTACTTAAAGAAATCAAATTTAAAATTAGGCTTTGCTTCAAAATACTTTGATGATTTCGAAAAGGCTAAGGAGTGGTTGATATAAAAAGTAACCAATTTTTTAAAACAAGACTACCAGCAATTTTATTAGTTATTATTATTTTATTTGCAGTAATTCTATTCTCCAAAAAGAGTTTTAATAACCTGTTGGGAACTAGTGATCAAAATATAACGAAAGTTCTTATGCGCAGCGGCTCCACTGGGAATTATGTTGAAACTACTGATAAGGCTAAAATTAAAGAGCTTATTAATCTGGTGAATAATAGAGATTACCATATATCACTTAACCAAGCTTCCCGTTCTGGATATATATATTATTATGATTTTTACTCTGGCGATGAATCTATTATTAGAATAATGGGCTGCGGAAGTAATGTAAATATAAATGGCATCTATTATAATGTGAGCAAAGAAATATCAGCAGATTCTCTTAATAATTGGTTTAATTCACTTCCAGTGAAGCAATAGAATATTAAGGGGGAGCATGTCATGACGCTCCCCCCCTAATTATGCTTATTTTTCTCTTTTCAAGGTTACAAATTCATCTTTACCATCTAGAGTTTGTATCTTAAGCTTTAAATCTTTTAAATCATCGAAAGAAGTTGCATCAAAGGTTGCTGTAATCAAATCCTTATTTCCTGGTAAGTTCTCCATGTCAGCTCCAATAGAAATTCCATATTCCTTTCCTGTTTTATCAACAAGCTTTGCTCTATTGACTATGTTCTCATCATTTTTATTATTTTCAACAGTGAATTTTACTAAAAAACCTGTAGGGAAAGCTTCGGCGCTTATAACTTCTAATTTTTTATTATCATTAATTGGTGAATATTTAATAGTTTTTCTATTTGCAAATACTTCTTCAAGGGGTATGTTCAATGCCCAGTTTCCTGTAAGCTTCTTAGGAGCTTGGGAGTTTTCGTATAAAATGATATCATTAATCTCTAAGGATAAACTGCTAGTCTCAGGAATCTTTGCTTTTCGTGAATCTAGTATTATTGAATTAATTACCTCCCCAGAATCTTTTTTATTTAAATCTGCTTTGCCACTATAGCCGCTTATTATATCCACTCCACTTCCATCTTTATAAATTATATTCCCTCTTTCATCTCTTATGGTCAGGTCCAACCATACATTATCAACATTTTTTAAAACGCTGGTATCTCTAAAATTAAGTTTTAGAATAATACCTAATTTGCTTGGGTCTATAACTATATTGGTAGCTTCAATCTTTAGGGAGTCTGCTTCAGTAGAAACATTTGCAAGTCTTTGCATATAGTTATGATCCACTGCGCTTTGAAGTCCTTTATCATTAATTCCAAACAGAAACTGCCTAACTGCCGCAAACACTGGCTTATATGAAGATATACCTACAATTAATATGATCACAGAGGCAATCATTACATATCTCTTTCTAAAATTCGCTGTTTTTGCTTTAGATTTTCTTCCTTTTTCTCTTATTATGTCATTGGAAATATTAATTTTTTTCATTACACTTTCAGGAATCTTTTCTTCTTTATTTAAAACATTTCTTATTTGATTATCAAGAAAGTCATTCATTATATTTTACCTCCCCATAATTGGATAAGTGATTTCTTAAAATATTTCTTGCTCTAGATAGTCTTGACTTGATGGTTCCCTCACTTTCATCAAGGATTTCCCCAATTTCCTTAGTAGTAAAACCATTAACATAGTATAAGGTAAGCGTGGTCTTATACTCCTTAGATAAATGATTAATAGCAGCCTCAATATCTAATTTATCTATTGCCTTCTCATCACCAGAACAATGGGTCTCCGCAGTCACATCAATTGCCTCTAGATAAATCACTTTTTTATTTCTTTTTAATATGTCATTACACTTATTAATCAATATTCTAACTACCCAGGTTTTAAAAAACTCTGGATTTTTTAGACTGCCTACATTTTCGAAGGCACTGATATAGGTTTCTTGAATTGCATCTCCTATGTCCTCTTCAGAGTCCAATCTGGTTTTTGCTGTTTTATACAGCTGAGGGATCATGAGATTGATGGCTTCAAGGAAAGCTTCACTATTCCCCTTCTTTGCTTTTAGTATCAAGTGTTTCATAAACTCCTCCTAACAAAAACTACATCCATATGCGCATAATGAATTACTCTTACATATATTAGACTGCTTGGGGATGTTTTTAGTTGCATATAAAAAAATCACTATATATTAGTCACTAGCATATTATTGAATAGTTTCCATACAGTGGTTGCATTATTATTCGTCAATATGTATAATAATACATATATTTAAGTTGTAATTTTGCAAAAACGTCATTATATACCATAATATCATAGGAGGGTTAACTTATGAAGCTAATTGCTGAAAGCAATAATATCAAGGACTATACTGCTAAAACTAAAATTATAGGTTATGATAACAATCTGATTATTGATAAATGCTATGAAATAGAAAAAAATGCAGTGGATGAGATGCACGAGGTAACAAAGAAGGCGTTGACGCACAGTTTTGTTTAGAAGGAGAAAAACTGGCCTGGAATGCAAGCATAGCCATAGGATAAAGTATTGTTTAGCTATTATCCTATGGCTTCTTTAGCCCTATTCTTTAAGTATGCCAACCTTAGGCAGAGTCTCTAATATACCCTCAGCTCCATGGCTACTTTCATATAAAGAACTTAAATCCTTACCAGCAGTCAAACCGTAGTGTTTAGCCGTGCTCCAATATGGATTATTACTCACATCATAAACAACTCCTTTAACTGCTACATAAGCAGGTTTTCCATTGGTGCCATCATATTCAGCAAGTTCACTTAAAGTAAATTCTTTTTCTTCTCTATAGCAGCTCCTTAGTGCTGAACTGTCTACCTCTGCCTGCTCTTCAAGTCTAGCTGGTGCCTTTGCTAAACTGAGATAAAGAATGTAATCATATTTATGGGCATGCTTTAATTCATCGGTAAGTATTTCAAATACCATGTCTCTGTAATATTCATCTGGAAGACCTGCTCTAATATCTCTATATCTTTCTACGGCACCCAATTCACCAAATTTAGCTCTTTTGATTCCATCAATATAGGATTTTGGTCTTTCAAAATTCACATTGGCTGGTGAAGTTACATTTTGTCCTGTATAAAATCTATATATCTCTCTAAAATATCTATTATGCTTTCTTTCATCGTCTCTTATGGTAGTAATAATATCCTTCTCTTCCTGAGTAGGTGCAGCCGAAATAAGATAGTCATAAAATAGCTCGTCTTCTCTCTCTCCTTGTACAGCATTTCTCACTAGCACTAGAGCCTCTTGTAAGGTTTTATAAGATTTACGTGGTGGACTTACTCTATAAAAATCGTAGGGATTATAATAAGGCATACCAAAGTACATCTCTTCCTCCTGAAAATGTAGTTACACTTTATCTTATGAAACAAATGAATTTATGCTATCTTAGCTAACTATTTTGTAAATTCAATATTTTTTTTAATACAATAATCATTATATGTGAAATTTATTTATTTAATATAAATTTTTCGACATTACATTCGATAATATATTAAATTGAATTACATAGCATAACAAGCTAATTTTCACTGAAAAGGAGATGCTAAAGCCATGGAGAAAACGATTACATTATCAAGTCACACAAGAAAAGTTAATAAAATTCTAATCATCTTTTTATGGGCAGTGTCATTAATAATAATAGCTACGGGGTTAGCAGGAGTTAGCAAAAGCAGTTACGACTTCCCTGTTGCATTGTTAATAGGAATTATCACTTCTACTATTTTATTTAGATTGAAAAAATTTGAGGGACTAACAAGCTACATTCTATGTTATAGCTATTTTCTTAATATCATAGTTCATAGAGCCATAACGAACTTTACAGTAACTGATATTCTAGCATCATTACTAATTAATGTATGCATTGTTACCTTGTATCTAAATAAAAGGTTACTAGCTGCCTTTGGTATTGTACTTAATGCAATTTTAGTACCTGTTATATTCATTACTCCTGCTGCAGCTAGATTGGTATTTATCCATGATATAGCAACAGCAGATTTATGCCTTATAGTATTATACTTTGTTTGCAAATGGGGAACCGAATTAACTGTAAAAGCTCAACAAAGTGAAAAAGAAGCCTTAGAAACAGTAGATAATTTAAAAAACATTGCTACAGTAATTAAAGATAGTTCCTCTACCTTAAAAGAAAGTATTTCTGATTATAATGTAAACCTGCAGTCTATCAAAGAGGCAAGCGGAGGCATCATGTCAACAATGCAGGAAGTTACTAAAGGTGTTATGGAGCAAGCAGGCAGCATATCAGAAATTAGTACTATGATAAGCAATGCCGACAAAGGGGTAAACAAAATAGTTGATACAACAAACAAAATGTCTCAGGTAAGCTCTAGAACAAATGATGTTGTTAAAGAAGGCTCAAAAAATATATATGATATGGACAAACAGATAGATATAATCAAAGGAGCTATCACCAAGTCACTTTCTACAGTAACAGAGCTTGAAACATCTATGGATGAAGTAAATAAATTCTTAGAAGGAATAACTCAAATTGCAGATCAGACAAATCTATTAGCTTTGAATGCTGCAATTGAAGCTGCAAGAGCCGGCGAACAGGGAAAAGGCTTTGCTGTAGTTGCAGATGAAGTTAGAAAGCTGGCAGAGCAGAGTTCACAAACTACTGCACTAATTGGTACAATAATAAATAATATTAAAGAGAAAACAAATTCAGCATTAAGCGAAGTTAAAAGTGGTAATGAAGCTATTAATCATGGCGAAGTAATTGTGAGCAAAGTTACACAGAACTTTGACAGCATTCAAGCCTCCTTTAGAGATATAGACAGTTGTATTGTAGACGAGTTAAAGGTAGTTGAGGATACTAGCCTGATATTTAAAAAGGTAAGTGAAGAATCCGAAAGCATAGCCAGTATAGCAGAGGAACAATCAGCGGCTACAGAAGAAATGCTTGCCACTATGGCAGAACAGGATAATAGCATCATAAATTTATCTAAATTAATGAAACACATTGAAGATTCCAGCCATAAATTGGATGAAGCAGCAAGTAACAGTGTTAAATAATAGCTCATATGAAAGAGCAGCAGTTGGTTTACTCCTCTGCTGCTCTTATTTTCTGTGAATTATTATTTTCATAACCTTTACTCAGGGAAAAATTTGTGAATAATTACAGAATATTCAGATAAAATTATGTCTTTTTATGTTATAATACATTCTATACTGACATAAATTATATATAGCGCTAAAGGAGGTTTATTATGAAAAAACGATTAGGAATAGTAAGTATCTTATTAACATTTATCTTAACCTATGTCTTATGGCTCTTTGTTCAGCCTGAAGGACAAATATCTATATATAGACAATACTCACAGCTTATCGCTTCTATAGCCTTGGTGGCATTTACTTGGATAAACTTTATTTCCAGCAGACACCGCTCCGTAGATGAGATCTTTCACGGCCTAGATAAATCCTATATTTATCATAAATACCTTAGTATTTTAGCCATTATATTAATTTGGGTTCATAATTTCACATTAAAAATGGGTAGATTTTCAGGAGGACGTCCTTCAGCAATGGCAGGTCAGTTTAGAAATTTTAATACTGAAGGAATACCTCAGGGAGCTGGCAGCGGTCTTCTTGGTATTGATATTTCCGGCAAAGATTTTGGTTCCTTGAGCCTATACATTTTCACTGCACTAGTTATATTTTTTCTTATTACTTATAAACTTGAATATGAAAGATGGAAGCTTCTTCACAAGCTTATGTTAGTTCCATATGTTTTTGGTATTGTCCATTATTATTTAGATTCTGATTACAGTCCTTTCTCCATAACTGGTTATAATCTTTGGATGCATCTAATAAATGCTATTGGTATCATAACCGCATTGTATAGCATATTCCTATATGAAAGTACTGCATTTAAATACAAATACAAAGTCACCAATATTAGAGAAGTAGCTAAAAACACACTTGAAATTACGGGAACAACCAATGGTAAAGAAATGCAGTATAGGCCTGGGCAATTTTCTTTTATTAAAGTCCTAGGTAAAAAGGGCTTTCCATCACATCCCTTTACCATTTGTCAAGCTCACAAAGCTGGTGAAATCCAATTTGCAATTAAGGCCTTGGGCGATCATACTGGCAAGCTGAAAGACACTATAGTTCTGGGAGATACCATAGCTGCAGCAGGTCCTCATGGAAAATTTAATTTTAGATCCGGCGGGAAACATCAGGTGTGGGTTGCTGGTGGAATAGGCATAACTCCCTTTAGAAGCTTTTGGCAGGCAGAAATCCCTGGGGATTATACCATAGATTTTTTCTATGCCTACAACAATGAAGTAGATGCACCCTATGTTGATGAACTAAAAGCGCTAAAGCCTAAAAGCAATCTAAGAATACATTTATTCGATAGTTCAAAAACTGGCTTTTTAGGAATTGAACACTATGAAAAATATCTAAATAAAAATGAAACTTTTGATGTTTTCTTCTGTGGTCCGCAAGGCATGAGGAAAAAGCTAAAAGAAGATTTGAAAAAAGGTCTGTTTAAAATCAGAGAATTCCATTATGAACATTTCAAATTTAAATAATATATAGTTTCTATATTGACATATTTATAGCGATACTATATTATAACTATAAATAAGTTGATTAACTTTAAATGTTTTCGCACACCAGAGGCGATAAATAAATAGCTGGTTTTAGGATGTTTTTCGCACACCAGAAGCGATAAATAAATAGCTGGCTTTAAAATACTAAAAAAACTCTATCTATAAAAGATAGAGTTTTTTTAATTACTTATTTTTATTACCATTAACCTCGTTCATTATTTCTTTCAAATAACACTTTTCCTGAACATGTCTTAGATTGACCAAACCACATACATTTTGGACAATTTAGACACTTACCAGTATCTCTGCCCCCTCTTGCATCGTTTGCCCAATTAGGATTTATAAGAACTCCCCTGCCAATATCCACAAGGTCTACCTTTGTTTCATTTAATATTTCTTCTGCAAGCTCTGCTGAATTAATTCCACCAACTGCAAATACAGGAATTGAAACTGCTTTTCTAATTTCTTCAGCAGCATATACAGCATTAGAGTATTTATACTCTTCACTCATATGTATTTCTTGTTCATTGAAAAATCCATAAGAAACATCAAAAAAGTCTACTCCACTCTTTTCCAGTTCTTTAGCATGATGTAATCCATCTTCTAGGGTTGGTTCAAAGCCCCCCAAACGGATTCCTACTATAAATTCTTCCGGAGTCACTTTTCTGATTCCTTCTATTATTTCAATTGCAAACTTTTCAGGATTCCTGCCATATTCATCAGTTCTCTTATTAACTCTTTTATTTAAGAACTGACTTATTAAATAACCGTGGCATCCATGAAGTTCAATACCGTCATAGCCAGCTTCATAAGCTCTTCTTCCAGCTTCAATATAATCCTTTTGTACTGCTTTTATATCTTCTATAGTCATTTCACGTCCAACAACAGTTCTGCCATAACCTTGATATTCATAAGAACTTGGACATATTGGCTGCTCTGCTATTCCAGTGACTCCTGCATGATGAATTTGAACAAATATTTTAGCACCTTCTGCATGAACTGCATTTACTATGTCCTTTAGTCCTTCAATTTGATCATCATTCCATATTCCAAGTTGTCTTTGCGATAGCCTGCCCTCTTTATTAATACCTGTAGCCTCTTGAATTATAAGTCCTGCTCCGCCTTTAGCTAATTCTTTGTAACGATTTACGTTCTCTAAGGTTACATACCCTTCATTTCCTAAGGAAATCACCATTGGAGGAACACAAATACGATTTTTTATCTTTACATTTTTAATACTATACTCTGAAAATAATTTATTCAAAAACTCCACACTCCTTTTTAACCATTTCATTTACTCCAAACCCAAAATTTAGTATGATGTTATTATATTTTATTTTGAAGCATTCTAGCAAGTACGCACATTTTTGTGACCTAGTAGGCTTTAGGGAAGCCTGCCCCATCACACTAGTAAATTTTAATTAGTTTCGAGGTATTTATGAATAATAATTTAAATGAAAAAATCAAAAACCGATTATCATCGCTTAAACAAAAATCTAAAAAAATAAAGAAGGATATTGGTGCCCTATACTTTGCATACAAGCGGCCAGATGTGCCCTTGCACGCAAAATTAGTTCTCCTATTAGTAGTAGGTTATGCTCTAAGCCCTATTGATCTCATACCTGATTTTATACCTATCCTGGGATATATGGATGATTTGATCTTATTGCCTCTAGGCATTACTTTAGCTATAAAACTAATACCTAGCCACATTATGGCTGAATGCAGACAACAATCTGAAGAATATTTCGCTAAAGGCAAACCTAAGAACTGGATTGCTGGCGGAATTATAATATTTATTTGGCTTCTAGCAGCGGCCTATATTTTAATGAAAATATTTCATTGGAGGTAGCATATATGAAAAAGCTGATTATATTTGTATTAACCATATGTATTGGAGTCTCATTGATTGGTTGTACAAAAAAATCTAATCCACAAACCAAGCTTGAAAAAACCACATCAAATACAAGTAACCTAGTAGATGCAAAAGCTAAAACCACCAAAACTTTTATAGAATCATTGAATAAACTAGGATATAGTTATAAAACTTCAAAAGAAAATGATAAGGAATTTCTCGCTGGTGACTTAACAAAAGTAGTTATTGGCGAGGATATTATCGGTGTATATGAGTATCCAAATCCAGAACTAGTGGAAAAGAATGCTAAAGCAATAAGCAGTGATGGTTCAATGGTAGGAAACGCAGTATATGATTGGAAAGCGGCACCTCATTTCTATAAAAATGGAACCATTCTAGTTACTTACATTGGTGGCAATAAAAAAATAATTGATACTTTAGAAAAACTTATGGGTCATCAATTTGCTGGTATGTAATAAAATTTAGTAGGATTTGGGTAAAACAAAGTGTGAAGATCTGTGTACAAGCAGTTCTTCACACTTTTTTGTGTAGTAATACCTCCACAAGCTTATATTACCCATTAACTTTATAACCCCCCATATCGGTTAATGAATGGAAGCTCGACCTGAGGTCGAGAGGATTTATTTGTTTACTTTGCCATTCCAAAAATTGCTCCGGATATAAAAGGTATCAGCCAAATAAGCCATACAAAAATACTAAACTTATGAAAATTAGCTTTGGCTTTTTCATTATTTTTAAATATAACCATTGCAGCCCAAAGTGCATGGAAGAGCATTAAAACAATTGCTAGTAAACCTGTTATGCCATGAAAATTCAGCTCAAACCCTTTACCCGCTATTTTACTCATTAATGTGGTTCCGAGGGTGTCAAAGACTAGTCCAATCCAAAATATTACTAAATGCCATTTCTTTAGTTCACCTTGTCCTTTTTCACTCCATACTCCTATTGTGTAAAAAACAAGTGCTAAGGTAATAGATATTACTGCATAAATTAACATGAAAAATCCCCCTTTTTTAATAAATGTTCTTTTAGAATCTACACACCGTTAAGTGAACAATGTTCATTTAATAGTATTTAAAAATCACATCTATGTGAGATATGATTAATAAACCAGTTTTTAAGTTTATATGAACTACGTTCATTATATATCATTTAAATAATATTTTCAAGCTGCTAAAAATCTATTAATAGTCCTTAAAACAAAAAAATTGCAATGTATTCATTGAAAAACACTGCAATCTTATATATTTGATATTAAGATTTTTTTAAAGTTACTATAAACGAAACACCTATATCTTCATTTTGAGCTCTTATATCCCCACCGTACATATTTACTATTCTTTTTCCAATATCTAGTCCTAATCCAAAATTACCGCCTTTATCTTTTTTAAATGTTCTAAATATCTGCTCAAGTTTGTCATTAGGGATTTCTTCCCCATCATTATATATAGAAATATAATACGCTTCTGCATCCTCATAGGTTTTTATCTTTATTATACTTTTTGCATACCTTAAGCCATTATCAA
This sequence comes from Bacillota bacterium, assembly GCA_030706015.1. GTDB lineage: Bacteria > Bacillota > Clostridia > Clostridiales > Clostridiaceae > JAUZPI01. The sequence continues at coordinate 14,379 of JAUZPI010000028.1, read as the reverse complement.
TAATATTTTCAAGAACTACAGCCCATTGTTCCTCTTCCCCTCTGATTTTTATGTTCCATAAGTCCAGTTGAAATTTAATGTTTTTTTCATTATACATAAAACTGTCAACAACTCTAACCACTAAATCCTTTATATGAGTTTCACTTAATTCATCCTGATGCTTTGCCATATAATTAATTTTGGTTAGATAAAGCAGGTTTTTAATTCTTTTCTGCATTCTTTCAGCTTCTGAGTCAATAACCTTCATAGTGCTTTCAAGGTCACCTTTAGGATAGATGCCGTCTTCTACAGCTTTAACATAACTTCTTATTACCATCAGTGGAGTTTTCAAATCATGGGAGGCCTGCTGAAGCATTGTTTGTTCATATTCATCTTGATTAATCAGCTCTTTTCGCATTTCTTCAATGGAAGCTGATAGTTCTCCTATTTCATCAGCTCTAGCAACATTGATCTCTTCATGCCACTGCTTCTTGCCTATCTTCTGCACTTTATTTCTTAGTTCTCTTAATGGAGTCACAAGTCTTTGCGCCAGATACTTGGCAGCTATAAGGCTTATGATCAGTGCAATAATCATTACTGTAAATATTCTTTTAACCAGGCTTGATACCAGTGAGTTTCTGTAGGTATCCCACATATAAGATACCATAAAGTTTCCTTTTTTATTTCCATTTACCCTAACTACATATAGTATTCTGCCGGAACCTGTTCTTTCAATATATCTGGCAGTGATATTGGTCTGATTTTTCGCCTGGCTTTTTAGCTTTTTAAGAAAAAGTTCTGCCGTACTCTTGTCTGGAATTATCTTTTGAATCTTCGTTAGGTCAGCTTCATCATTAACATAGCTTAACCTTACGTGCTTTACTTCCCTAATATCATTATTTACCTCACCTACACTAGTTTCTTCATTTGGAGCAGCTTTACCGCTGGCCTTTTGTAGGTTATTTTTCTGTGCAGTTTCTATAGCTCTATATATTTCGTCAGTAAAAAAGCTTCTTATAGTCATGGAAAAATACAACGATAACAAAACAAAGATAACCACTATTACCAGAGTAAAAACAGTCCATATTTGTAACGCCAGAGGCCAATTTTTTAATTTCTTCATAACTTATCCTTTCTAATTGGATAGCCTGTATCCATGACCGTAGATAGTCTCCACTCTTAAATCAGGCAGTTTCTTTCTAAGCCTTCTAACTAGGTCATCCACAACCCTGTCACTTCCAAAATAATCATCTCCCCAAAGATAATTAAGTATATAATCTCTTGTAATTGCACCGCCTTTTTTATTTATAAGCAGCACCAGCAAATCAAACTCCTTGGAGGTCATGGATATTTCCTGCTGATCAAGCTTTACCACTCTTTTCTGTAAATCTATAATATATCTATCAATTACAATAACATCTTTATTACTATCATTGTTGTAAACTCTTTTCAAAAGTTTTTGTACTCTAATAACAAGTTCCCTTGGCATAAAAGGTTTTGATATGTAGTCATCACTTCCCATCTCCAAACCAATAATTCTGTCGATATCCTTATCTCTAGCAGAAATAAATATAACAGGAACTTCCTTATCCTTTTCTTTTATTTCCTTCAATAACTGAAATCCATCAATATCAGGAAGCATAATGTCCAGTACCCATAACGCAGGTCTGTTGTCAATATTATCTCTAGCGGACTCTCCATTTAGAAAGGCAGTAACCTGATACCCCTCCTTTTCCAGATAGGATTTCAATATATCACTCAGGTTTTCTTCATCTTCTACCAGATAAATTTTATAACTCATTCCTCTATCAATACCTCCTTTACTCCTACTTTATATAATTATATCAGTAAACTTTATATAGAAGAATATTGTTATTAATTTCTATAACAAAATGCATGACTTAGATTTTAAAGCCATGCATTTACATTTAGGTTAAAGATGAAAGTATCTGACTTAGTATAGTACCTCTTTGCTTAATATTAGCCAAGATAGCAGATTTCTTATCAAGTATTGCTTTAAAGGTAGTCTCTGCTGATGCGTAGTCCTTATTTTTTATATCTTGCTTGTATGTGTTCCATAATTGTGTTTTTTCCTGCTCTTGAGTTTTAATGGTATCGCCTATTGTTTTAGCTTGCTGCAATTGATTCTTAATATTTTCTTTCAGCTGCTTGTTTGCATTTTTCATGCTAGTTATCTGTTCTTTTAAAGGTGCAATCTGTGATTTAATTGATGCATCCTGTGATTTAAGATTAGCTGCTTGATTTTTCACATCCGATATTTGCTGCTCAAGGTTTTTCATTTGGTCTACATTTTTCGCTTTAACAGCAGACTTATACTGATTTCTTAAGGAAACCAACTGACTATGCAGCTGTTTAGCCTGTCCTGCTAATGCCTTTCTCTGGCTGCTTAAATCCTTTAACTTAGCAATATCATCCTTGTTTAAGGCTGTTTTTGTCTTAAGCTTATCTTTTATTTGTTTAGCCGCAGTGTTATTTGCAGCTTGCGCATCGCTTGTTTGCTGTCTAAGTGTAACAAGCTGGTTCATATCATCATAATATACCTGTAAAAAAGCATCCCTTGCTTGTTGATTTGCTGTTGTGCTTGTACTCTGAGTGCCTGCTGTTTGAGTTGTAGTGGTATCTGCCGCAAAGGCTGCTGTTGATGTTCCTATAACTAAAGAAAGTGAAAGTACCATTGAAATTAACTTTTTCATATCTTTCCCTCCAAAATTAATTTGTTAGATTGTCTATATCACTGCTATCATTTAATAAAGTATCTAAATCATCAGAGTTTAGCTGATCTGCTTGATTATCTATGGAATCTAGCTGTGTAGAGGAATCATCACTGCTGGCATTTAATAAATCCTCATCAGTGACATCCTTAAGATTCTTTCTTACTACTGTATTCCCCTGTGCTGAATTGTTATTATTCTGCTCTGAAACAGTTCTCTTTTGTACCCTGTTTGCTAATCTGCCGCCCATAGAACAACCTGAAAATAAAAGTGCGGATATGGTCATCATAATCATTAATCCTAATACAAAGCTTTTTTTCAAACTAATCACCTCGCCGTATGTTATAACTTAATTATAGATAAGCTTTGTGGTGAAATTATTCAATAATTATGTGAAATTATGTGATTGCTGCTTTAATATATACTAAACCATCCAAAACTAATAGATTCTTATTTTTAAATCTTGGAAAAAAATTTAGCAATTACTGAAGCTATTAATCTTGCTAATCTTGAAGCAAGTATACCAATTATTATAATTATCAACCAGCCAACTACAGCTTCCATATTAATGCCCCCTTTGGTTTACTATAATTATTTTACAGCAAAATACTAATATGTATTATATTTTAATATCTTAATATATAATAAACAATATGTAATTTACTAGATTAGCCACTGTTAATAAAGGTATATAAATTGAAATACGCCCTAAGTCCTCAATATAGACTTAGGGCGTACTAAATATTCAATTGCATATATTATACCAACATTGTACTCACAACATACGCACAAGTTGTCCACAAGTTATCCACAAAACTGTGTATAACCTTTTTCTTTTGCACAAAAAACCATAATATTTTTCTCCATTTGCACAATCTTCTGTTTCTATTTTATACTATAGTTTATCCGATGACTACCATCCGTAATACTCCCGCTTCTTTGACGCTAAGAACTCTGTTTATAGTTATCGTTGCTGTAATATGTTCCCACATGATGCTTTTTTAAAATTGCGTAAAAAAGCACTGTGATAACTATAATATATACACACAAAGCAGTAATTATTCCTGTAACCCCATAATTTATTATTTGTAACAAATAAACCACAACATCCACCATAAATCACTCCTATCTAATTTGGATTATGTCCAAGCTTTTAACATTCTAATCAGTATACTTTAGCATTAATACACAACCTTTTCTTGTCAACATATACTGAAGGTAAAATACTTTCTATCAAAGGTAAAAATATGAGTTCTGATTTTCATATCTCTGATGAGTGTTATAAGGAAATGTGCGCTATTTCCTATAATAACGGGGATATACTCCCCCTTATGCTTGTAGACTTATCTGGCTGGGAAACAATAATTCCTCCTAACGGCAGCCTTCATAATATTCTTTCTGGATTTGATGCGGTGGTTTTTAAAAGATTAGAAACAAATCAAATAGTAATTGCATATAGAGGAACTGAAGGTTCGGCATCACTAGATAGATCCATACCTGATTATGTTACGGACGCCACTAGTATTGCAATTAACGGAAAGAAGCTTTGGCATGGCTTTTCTCTTATTCTGCCGTACCTGCCTGGTGCAGCAGCTGTTAATGCCAGGCTTATTCATTTAGGAGAGAGCTTCCTTAATAAGAATAGCCAATTCACAAAGGCTGACCAATTATTTAAAGCTGTTAAAATAGATTATCCTAGTGCAGATATTTCACTTACCGGCCATTCTCTTGGCGGTGCCTTAGCACAGTATGTGGCGGGAAAAAATAATATATATGCAGTAACCTACAGTGCTCCCAGCGTTGTTGATCTTTTACCTAAGGAACTATCTAAGAAAGCTTATGCCGGTGTTTTTGATGATAAGATTATAAACTATGTAAACCCCAAAGATCCCATAGCTGCCGGAGCCTTCAGTGAATATACTAGGCACGTTGGCTCTACTTATTATATTGATTCTAATTATAAGGATGCTAATGAAATATATACAGGGCCTGATGGCACTATAAAAAGGTTTTGGAATTCTATCTTTGGAGATACTCCGAATCATTCTTTAGACAGGTATTCCTTCGATAAGGATGGAAATTTAGACAATGAAATATTCGATGTCGCCACCAACAATAGGCTAAGTTGTTCTCCCAGAAGTAGAAAAGGAAACTAAAGCTAGTTTCCTTTTCTCAATTATATATTTATTATTTAAATACCTGCATAAACAAATCTGCATTTATTTAGTAGTTATAGATTGTGAATAATCTTATACCTAGTATAACAATGAAAATTACTGCATAACAAGCTAACATAAATAAAATAGTGCCTACGATGCTAGTCCCACCTTTATTTATCATAACCAAATCTATATTTTCTACCTGTTGAAAATCTTTTTTTATTTTAATAATCTTTTTCTTTGAATAATTATAGTAAAGTGCGTTGCCAAATGTTCCAAAGAAAACTGGTATCATTAAAAACACAAGCCTAGCCTCGCGAGGTAATATAATTTCTCCTATAAGAATTACAGCAACTGTTACTACTGCATGTAGATACATTTTTCTATACGCCAGCCATAAGTATGTTAGAAAAAAGGCTGCCCAATTCCAACTCCTAGCTAGCTTATCATCTGATTCGTTAAATTCCATCCATTTAGGAATGTAGTATTGGCTTTTTTTTAACCCAACCACTAACCTTAATTCCCGAGCAGTTATTTCTTCTGAAAACTTACTATTATCATTTCCTCCAATTTCACTGCCGCATTTTCTGCAAAAAACATCTCCTGTTGATAATTCATTTCCGCAATTAATACAATTCATGTACTCAACTCCTTTAAATTAACTATATCTTACCATATTTTCCGAAATAACTCTACACGCTCACACGTATTTTAATATGTGAAACAACTAATAAAAAATAAAAAAACTTGTCCTACTTTTTATCTATTGCATATCTAGAATATAAAAGACATTTTAATATAAAGGAAGTGTTTAAAATGACCTCAAATATATTGTTTTATGAAAAACCTTTAATACTTAATGTGGAACTGGCAAAGCTCATTGGGCTCAATGAAAGCATTGTACTTCAGCAAATGCAATACTGGCTGGAAAAGAGCAGCCATATCATTGATGGAGTTAAGTGGATCTATAATACCTACGCTCAGTGGAAGGAACAGTTCCCTTTCTTCAGTGAAAGCACCATCAGAAGAATAATCAAGAGATTGGAGGACAAGGATATTATTCGCAGCTCTAATTTTAATAAATCAAAGATGGACAACACTAAATGGTATACCATAAACTACGATTTTTTTTGCTCAATTCAGCATGAACAGAGCCCTAGTCAAGATGAAGCCCAAAACTGCTCAATTTGGTCAGAGGACCAGCCTAACTTGAACAAGGCAATACCAGAGAATACTACAGAGACTAACTTACAAGAACTTGTTCTTAAAGAGAAGCAAGCAGCCAGTAAGGATAATACTAGTACAAGCTCTATAGAAGCAAAAGATGAAGCTGAGTTTAAAAACATCTGCAATTTCTTCAGCAGCAATATGCATTTACTTACACCTTTTGAATACACAAAAATGCAGAGCCTATATCAGGAATTTAAGGACAAGGACCTCATTATAAAGGCTATAGAAGTTGCCATTGCTAACGGTGCTAAGAATTTGAGATATATTGAGGCAACCCTTTACCACTGGAAAGAACAGAATATTACAACCGCTGAAGCCGCACAAAAACAGCTTAATGAGCATTTAAAGAAGGGAGCAAAGAACAATTATGGAGGAAAAAACAACAACAGCAGCTATAAATCACATTCAAGCAGTCATAGAGAGGATGCGTCAAAAAAGCAAAGCAAGTGGGCAGGCTACAAAGCCCCTGAACCAGACGTGCCAGAGGAACCCATCTGCTGTGAAGGACTTATCTGAGGAGGTATGCGCCCTTTGCGGTGGTACAGGCTTAATTGTAAGGCATAATGATTTTGGTCAGGATATTATGAGCTTTTGCCGCTGCAGAGAGGTAGAGGTATCGAAAAATATTTGGACTGCCTCTGGCATTAACCCCTCTAACTCAAATTTAAGCTTCTCCAGCTATAAAGCCTATAATTCCATTACCATGAAAGCCAAAAATGCTGCTGCAAAATATTACATGGAGTTCAACAATATAAAAAACACAAAAGCAAACAGCATAGCTTTTCTAGGACAAGTTGGCAGCGGTAAAACTCATTTAAGCCTTGCTCTTGGCATAAATCTATTGAATAAAGGTATTGCAGCTGTGTACATGCCTTACAGAGATGTAATTACAAAGCTTAAGCAGAACATAATGGATGAAGAATATTATAATTCTACTCTCTCTAAGTATAAGCATGCCAAGGTACTTATAATTGATGATTTGTACAAGGGTAAGATAACTGAGTCAGATATAAATATTATGTTTGAAATTATAAATTACAGATACTTAAACTGTCTGCCTATAATTATCTCCAGCGAATGTGTAAGTGAAAAGCTGCTGGATTTTGATGAGGGAGTGGGCAGCAGATTATTGGAGATGTGCAAGGATAGAATAGTTGAAATAAAGGGCAGCGAAAATAACTACAGATTAAAAAATATATTATAACACAGTAACATATTTCCTAAGATTGATGGGAATTCTATTATTGCTATAAAGCTTTCTTTTATTTATATTTCTACAGGAAAAGGAGCTAACTATGCTATGCATCTATTATTTGCTTTGCTTTCTATATTTATCGCCTGGCGCTATGGTGATTGGAAAAATTGGATCAAGTACCATTCAACCATGTTATTTTTTTCTCTTATGGAACTAATATATAACGTAATTACGTCCAGCTATAACTATTATCTGTGGAAGTTGGTGCCTGATCTTTATCTTAGCAGAGTACCTACTCTAGCACTATATGTATTTATTATATTCCCAGCAAGTGCCTTGGTATTTTTGACTTACTATCCCCAAGGAATCAAGGGCCAAATTATATACATTACCAAATGGGTTGTTGGTTTTGGAATAGCTGAGTGGCTTGCTTCTGTAACAGGCAGAATAATTTATCCTCATAATTGGAACTTATTTTCTTCCATTGTATTTGATTTTGTTATGTTTTTAGGGCTGGGGTTCCATCATAAAAGGCCTCTTTTAGCATATATTCTTTTTATTTTAACCACAGCTTTTGGTATATGGGCTTTTCATATACCAATTTAGCCCAATATTAAATATACTATTATAAGGTGATATCAATGAATAATCTTTATATTCTAGATCAAGTATATAAACTTAATGAAAGCGTCAACAGAATGTTACTTGATATATGGATGAAACAAATTGTCTTTAGCTGGCGCTGGTGGGTGGAGATACTTCTAGCTATAATACCATGGATTTTATGGATCAAATTTAGAGATAAAAAAGCAACAGATAGACTGTTATTCGTAGGGCTGCTGGTATTCGTTGTCACCAATACGCTTGATAATATCGGCATAGCCTATAACGCCTGGCACTATGACTGGAATGTACTTCCCATAGTACCCATTTATTTACCCTGGGATTTCACCCTGTTTCCAATACTTGTAATGTGGCTTTTGCAATATAAACCTAATATCAGCCCCTTGGTGAAGGCTTTAGTGTTTTCAGCATTCAATGCCTTTTTAATGGAACCTCTTTTTCAATACTTTAGTTTTTACCATCCAGTAGCTTGGAAACAATACTATTCCTTTATAATCTATATACCACTATATCTATTTTTTAATTATGTAAGTAAAAGAAAATTCCTTGAGAATTTATAATAAGCTCAAGGAATTTTTATTTATTAGGTATTTTAAGTTATAGCATTTTTACACTATATAAAAAACATTTTTGTGGTAAAATTTTAGTTGTATTATTAAATTTTAAGGAGACCATTATGGATAATAAAAAAATAAATGATCTATTAATTAAATATGTAAACTTTAATAATGAAAATATAAATCCCAACTGGCAGCAGGTAAAAACCTTTTTAGAGGATTTTTTAGACAATGGTTATGACATCATTGTTAATAAATTTGGAGACATAGATGAAATAGATGAGGATATCGAAGAGATTAAAAAGCAGCAGACTGAAGACATCCTAAAATATAATTTAAGCATATATGAGCTTCAAGCTCTGAAAGATAGTCCGCTGCAGGGTACAAGAAAAAAACTTCTTGCTGTGCTCTATATTAATATAAATATATTTGCCAATGGCACAGATAGTGTACGTATATCCCCTATATGGGAAAATGTCTGGAGTTATCAACTTAATATTGAAGGCCTTTCAGACTCTACTTTTATAAAAGTGGGAGACTATATGCTTTTAGAGAACAGTCCAAAGCTTTTATATACTGAAGACCAGCTGGCAGAGATTCTTAGAGGAATTAATAACTAAAGTAAAATTATTATTTAAAGTTCTTTAATACAAGTATTAAAGATTTTATTGTCTCATTCATTAAATTTATATCGGCCTTATCCACTGATGACTGGTGTATTAAAATAACTAAATTTTTGTAAGTTAGAACAGAATAACTACACTTATCAGATAAACTTTTATTTAAATTAGCAAAACCATCATTATTAGGCCATCCAAGTAAATCATTACCTATATAAGAATTAGTATAGAAGATTCCAATAGTAATTTGCTTGCTTTGGGCTTTATCCTCAAGAGTAAATTGTTCATCGGTAGGTTTAGTTCCTGATGAGTTAAGTGTACCATCTAGTGTTAAATACTGTCTTTTATCAAAAGATAACTCTTTATCAATAACAGTAACATTATCACCAAGCGTACTAGCCTTCACTTCAAATCCAGGAACTTTAAAATTATCAACCATATTATTGAATAAACGTTCATAATCATTATAACTTAATATTTTTGAATTGCTGTTATCAACTGTTTTAACTATATTAGCAGGCTTATATTTAGCATATATTGATACCAATATAGAAACAAGTGCTGCAGAAATAATTATTAAAATTATTATCTTTTTATTGAATTTCATGATCAGATCCCCTTTCTCAAAAACACTGCCGCCATATTTTACATATCAACAGTGCTGCTAGCTAGTGTAACCCCACACCTGTTAGTGAATTAAAGCCCAATCTGAGATTGGGAGGATTTCTTTGATTATGATTTCTCTGTAGATACGTAAACCTATTAGTCACTGTGTTCCCCATATCGGTTAGTGAATGGACGCTCGATCTGAGATCGAGAGGATTTCTTTGTGTGTGTACAATACTTAACCATTAGTAGTATGGTAAGGACAGCTCCTAGTATGAGATATGCAGGAATAAATTGTCGAGAATAATATACCGCTATTGATATTATTGAGGTTCCGAATAAATTATAGCTGGCATGAAAAAATATATTTGCCCAGATAGACCTTGTCCATGTGTATACAAGGGCAAGCATTACACCAAGCATAAAGGTATATATACCCTGAAGTGGATTTCCATGAGCTACTGCAAATATAAGTGCTTGTAAGATAACGCTTACAGGTAGATTCAAATGTTTTTTTAACTCTTTAAATATAAGTCCTCTAAACAAAACTTCCTCGAAGGCTGGCAGCAGTAATACAGCACATAGTATGCCTGCAATAGTACTGACACCATTAGCAATATTCTTTGACTTTTCTTGATAATCAGGAAATACATTGGTGAGCACATATATCATACTAATAGAAAAAAAGGAAAATGTAATACATATAATAAATATCCAAAGTATATTTGTTGATTTCACTTTTTTAAAACTGCATCTCTGAAATAAATTTTCTTCTTTGTTTTTTAGTAAAAGTATATAGATCAGGAATGCCCCTATGGCTGCAAATGCAACTAACACATATGCATACTTATTTATAGCATCTGCTATATTAACCTTATTAAGTGAGGTTAAGTTTTTTATGGTAATAAATATGCCTGCAAAAGCTCCCATTACCATTTGAAGACCTAGATATACTAAGAAGTATATTACTATGTTGCCCACCATACCAAAATACTTTTTCATTTCAATCCCCATCCTTCATAATTAACGCTTTTTATCTATATATATTGTATAATTTTACATCTACTATATTAAAAAGTAAAACAAATTCTCTCATCCTGGATTATTTCAGTTTTGGGGACAAGTTCTCAGTAGTATGCTATAATATACAATAATTTCATAAATATACCTAACAAGAAAGGATGTTATCAATGGCAAAAGAAAAAAGATTAAGCGGCTGCTTCTCTTTCATATTGATAGTTCCTATAATCTTATCTGCGCTAGATATACTTCAAGGATTGCTATCTCTGGCTAACGCAGGAGGAGCTAAAATACCTATAACAACAACATTACTTATGGGTGTTATTTGCATATTGCAAATTATATGTGCTGTACTAATATTTAAGTGGAAAAGGACAGGCATTTATCTCTACTTTACTTTCAATATTCTTGAGGGGATTTACGTGACTTTTAATGAAATCTCATCAGTTAAATACTCTCACAGCCATATAATCCTTAATATAGTACTTAGTATAATCTTATATCTATTTATAATTTATCTAATACGTCCTGTATGGAAATACTTTAATTAAATAAATACTCATTCTTAGCATAATGAAATTTAGATTATGCTAAGAATGAGCATTACCTATTTCTAACTTGCTGACACCAAGTGCTTTATGACTCCAAAGAATATCTTTTACCATTTCTAATTGACTCTCTATACATTCTATTATGAGAACTACTTCAGTTCCCTTTTTATTACTTCGCTCTGTATTATATTTTTTAATTAGCATTAGCTTAATAATAAGCCCTAACACAAAGCCTATAGATATTGCAATCAACCCCCATAACAAAGGTCCCCACTTTAAAATAAAACCGTATACGCCCCCGAATACACCTAATAAAACAGCAAGAATAGATGGCAAATCTAATAAACTTAATCCATCAGAGCCGTGAATAGAATCAAATAAACTTGTCTCTTCACCTCTTTTATCCATTGAAATGGCCATAATGTTTTCTTTTTTAATTCCCTTCATCTGAATGGCAGTAATGGCCAACTCTAAATATATTGAATGATCAAATGTAGAAACAATATACATTCTATTCCCCCTGCTGCCTGCTGCAATTGGCATTACAAAATTTGAATTTTCATATTCTCTCTTTAGGAACTTAGATTGCTCCCAATCAAATAATTTATTTTTTTCAACTGTATTTATATAAGCATCATACATGGCAAAAAGATATACTGAAGGGATATTTAAAAACCAGTGCATATGCAATACCGATTTTGCCTGCTGAAAATCTCCTAATAAGGTATAATGCATAGCTGGAAGTACTTTAGAATTATGACATATAACAATCCACCATACCACAAGAAAAAAGGCTGTAATAAGCCTATGAATATATAATTGACCTGCACCTGGAATTAATAATGACCAAATTGCTGAAACCCATGGATTCCTCTTATCTAAATAGTTTATCTCCATTGCACCTATCTTAAAGGGTTTGATTTCTGCATCTTCTCTCGAGGCTAACATATAAGCATGATTTAAATCAACTGTTGTTCGATAACTATCCCATATAGAAAAAATATATGTTGGAATGTATAAGGACATCCATTGTATATCTGCAACCTGCTTAGCCTTTTCAAAGTCCCCTATAAAAGAATAAAGAATCAATAGATTTATATGTGACTTATAATTTATGTACAATTCCCACAAAAATAAAAGAAATCCTCTTAAATATTTTGATAATAGTAAGTGACCCATACCTGGGAATACTAAAGACCAAGCCGCAATAATAAGTGGATTTCTTAAATGCAGCTGTGTTGTTCCAAGCAGGCCGAGATAAGCTATAGACCGTCTAGCAGATGGTTTACCGTATTTTAAACTGCTCATGCTTAACTCCTTTATTAAGACTTTACTAAATTTCTAGCCTCAACTACAATAGGGGGCTGTTCAAACCATTTGTTTTTAAACAAGATATCTAGACCATCCTCTTCATATCTAACAGTTTCTAATACAGAGCTGGAATAATATGAGTGCAAATCATGCCTCATCACATTTGCAGATCCTATACCATCCTGCTGAATACCTGCTCCAAACATCATTATGGTCATGTTTAACATAAGCTTATCTGAAAAAGTAGGAAATGTTGAATCTGTAACAAAGGAATCTGAGGTTGATGGAGCAGGTATTTTCTCATCAATAAAAAATGAGTTTAATTTTTCAACCTTATTCCAAGCAATATCTCTTCCTCTAAAAAGATAATCCCTAACTTTTTCTGACTGTGCCACTTGAGCAAAACCAGTTATCATGGCACCTCCTATTATGTTTTGTCTTAAACTTGCAAATATGGCAGTTATCTCCCTAGCCATTAAGCCTCTTTTCTTGCCAAACCACCCTGCAGAAAAAACACCTTGTTTATCAATAAAGTCAGCTTCCTTACTAAACTCCACTCTAGGAGCCCTCATATAAATACCCTTTTGTTCTAGTGTATCTACCGTCAAATTAAATAATTCAATTGACTCTGAATGGCAGTTTGAAAAGAAGTCTCTTATATCCCTACGAGACGAATGACTTAAAATTAAGGAATATTCATTCATACCAAAATGAGCCATGCTGAGTAAGTAAAATAAATAAAAGGAATCTGTAAATAACCTTGGTGCCCTTAGGTTGACATCTTCCTCTGTAAAACCTTTAGGTATTGTTATTCCATCCTGTTTAAATTTATCTTTAATCACCTGTAAATGTTCGCTACAGGTGTTAACTGCTTTTTCTAGTACGCAGCTTACATCATCATCCTCCACTCTATTTAAAAAGTGCTTCAGCATACATATCCCTAAAGAATCTACTGTATAAGTGCTCCACAGCCCTGCAACCTCCGCCGACACCAAGTTTGTATTGACCTTGCTTTGCATAATTTATCAACTCCAAATAAGTATTTTTTCTTATTTTCTTCTGAATCACCAAAAAAATACCTAAATATTGCTCAACTAAGCTATTTTCTCTTTTATAAAGGCTATAGTCAATGAAATAATAGGAAATAAAATTACAAATGGAATAGCATATATAGGATATATATTGGTTAATATATAGGATTCCCTTTCTGGTGAACTAACTACACTAAGCGATAATACAATACTAATAATTCCAATTAGGCTTACTAAAGGCTTATAACTTCGTAATTTTAAAAATTGTGCTGCGGATAATGCGGTAGCATAATAAAAAATACATATTTTTAGAAATACATTAAATAACATTATTACTGCAATTAATGCCTCCATTCTAGAAATAAATTCCCCTATATTTATAAGTGCTGCTACCTGATATGAAGGAAATCCATGAGTAAAAGCCAACTCTCCAAGTATACCTATATTTCGAAAGGCAACAGAAAGAAAATACATCCCTCCTAGAATTAACCCCAATAATGCAGATTTCTTTACTTGCCTTATTTCATTAACATATGGATAAATCATTAAAAATACCACTGTGTCGCCAAATGGGATAGCTACCATAAGGTTAATACCTTGGACAAAGTCTTTTAAATTCATTTGAAACAGAGGTAAAAAGTTTGATAAATTCATTTCCCCTACGGTAACTACTGAAATAAAGACACCTATAATAATTGTTAACATAGTTAAAACAAAACCAGTGTTAACTATGACCTCTATTCCTTTTCTTATTGTATATAAGC
>JAUZPI010000279.1 GCA_030706015.1 Bacillota bacterium | reverse complement strand
TTTTGATACTGCTAGAACCTTTAACAGAGTTGTTATAGATTTTTATCATAGTAGTGAAAATACCTTGAATAGTAATAATGAGAAACTGCCTGAAGGATTAATCTTAAGATATTTTAGTAATGACAAATGGCATGAAATCATAGAGAGCAATATTAAGGTAATTAAAAATCATAATGTAATAACTTTTGAAGCTGTAATGGGTAGTAAACTGAGAATAATTTTAGAAGGTGAGAACAAACCGTTTTCCATCTACAACATTGAAGTGAACAATATAAAAAACAAACTTAATAAAAATAATATTGATTATATAAAAACAAAGGGCAGTAGTTTCATAAATATTGAAAAAGTTGGGGTAAAACTAAACTATTCTTTGCAGGAATGGGATAAGGGTTTATCAGATTTAATGGTTTCTCTTAATGAATATGATGAAGATATTCTTGATTCAAAAGAACTAGTTAGTAAAGAGCTTAAATGGGAGGAAATAGAATTTAAAAAAGAAACCATCTTAGATATAAGCGTAAAAGGCTTAGATTGTAGTAAAAACTATTATTTAGCAATGACCCAAAAGCAATTGGCGGATGACTTAGCTAATGGTCAGTACTATAGATGGTCCGGAGATGGAATATCAGATATGGATGGTACCTACGGATATATAAATAAGGATGGATTAGTTAATGACAAGGTAGGATGGGGAAGGAATTGGATGAAGATATATACGGATAAGTATATTCTAGACCGTTCCCATATTAATGACTCATTAGGCAATAGATTTGGTCTTACAAACATGGAAAAAATTTATCAAAAATTCAATCTGTCAAACCCAATAAATCATATTATAGAGGGTTCAATAAGTTCTCTTAATAGAATAACAATAGAAGAAGACGAAGTTATTGAATTATCCTTAAAAGAATCAAGTTCAGTTAATAAGGTGATTTTATACTTTATGGATCAATCCCCAAGAACTATAAAAGTAAAGGTAGAAGAAGAGTACTATGAGGGGAAAAACAAAGAAAATATCTCAGAGGTAACGCTAAATAGAAACATTAGAAAGCTTAATATTTATATTAAAGGAAACTCCATCTTAAAGGCATTTGAGCTTTTGTAGTCAACATATAAAAATAGTGTAGTTATTTTTAAAATTTATTACTCAAATTAGAAAGGATTTTAATATGAAAAGAGCGCTTATCCTAAGCGGAGGCTGGGAAGGTCATCATCCAACTGAAATTACCGGAATATTTAAACAAATGCTAGTGGAGGAAGGGTATGATGTAGATATTTGTACATCTATACACTCACTTCATTCGGACTATCCTTTAAAGGATTATAAATTAATCATACCTAATTGGACAATGGGACAAATTCCCAATGATTCTTTATGTGCTTTATTGGAAGCAGTACAGGACGGCGCAGGAGTTGCTGGTATACATGGAGGAATGGGCGATGCCTTCAGAAATGAAACAGAATATCAGTTTATGGTTGGAGGACAATTTGTAGCTCAT
>JAUZPI010000278.1 GCA_030706015.1 Bacillota bacterium | reverse complement strand
CTAATTTCTGAGGTATTAAGCAAATATCCATATTTCTCTGCCATATGCCTTGTCTTTCCATCTGCTCCCCATACTTGGTATCCCTTGAAGGCTTCTTTCATATAAAATGCAGCTTGCTTTTTCATACCACTGGCTAAAAACATTTTGGCTGTGAGCTCATTAGCTAGTGCTTCATCACGAATAAATCCATTCCTCCCAGCTGTTTGTATGGCCAATTCATACAATTTCGCTGCCTTATAGGTTCTGCCATCAATTCGCGCAAGTTCAGCCTCTAATATATATTGCAAATGTTTAAAATTCGCTTCATTATATTTTGCATACGGTTTTATATGTGTATATTCTTTCCTTAATCTTCGACGTACCTTTCCAGCTTCCTTCGCTCCCATTTCTGATATAATTGCAGCTAAAACCAAGAAATTACACATCCTACATTCTACTATATATGGAGTACCTGAATGCTGCTTTATATATTTATCTGACTCATTTAAATATTTCATTGCTCCTGCATAATCATCATAGATATAATGAATATACATTTTTTCCTTGTAGTATACTCCTATTCCAGACAAAGAGTTAATTTGCTTCATATACTCCAGACATTCTTCCTCTGTGCATATAACTCCCCTATTGCCATTTGCCTGGTGGGTTTCCTCTGATACATTCATTGTAAACTGTCCATCAGTAAGCCCAACATAATTGAGCCACCTATGAATAAATAAAAAGGATAAATAATATCCATATTTATTATTTGTCTGCCTAATTAGCGGAACTTGTTTCAAAGCTTTTTCTATTAGCCACCTCAAATTCGCATCCGGTTTAAAAGCGTACATAAAAGTGCCAGCTAAACCAATTTGATAATGATCTCCATGCTTTATTGCCTCTTCCATAGTTTTTTTGAACCATTGATCTAAATTCAGCCATGACTCACTCCATGCATGTCCCATAAATCCATAAGCAAATAATACGCTTGCCCGATATTGAGCACGTTCTTCTGCTTCAACTAACTTAAGTGCTAGTTTGTTAAATTTAAAAGAACGCTGTAAGTCCCCCAATACTGCCAATAAAACAGCGTATCCACAATAAATTGAAGCTGCTTCACGGCTATTCCCATAGCTAAGAGTCAGATTCAAACTCTTTAAGGTGGAAAAAAGAAACAAGTTAATATTCCCTGCATTATAAGATATACTAGTTAACTCACCCATAATTCGCATTATCAACTTTACTTTATCATTTTTTATAGGTGACGCATTTAGAAGATTTTCTGTATTTTTACCCCATAATCTCATTTTAACAATTATCATTTCTTTGATTACAGAATGCCAGCCTGGAACAGATGAAACACGAATTCCTAAAAGCCTTAGCCCAAGAGTTCCGTATTGTATAACCTTATCGAATTGCCCTAAAAATCTATATAGTATACTCTGCATCAGCCGTATTTCTGCCTGATCTATTGAAGTTTTAGCATGTTTCATTAAAATCTCTATCTGCTTCTCAGCTAAATCATATTCATTAT
>JAUZPI010000277.1 GCA_030706015.1 Bacillota bacterium | reverse complement strand
TAGAATTATTTCTTTTGCTTTCTGTTAGTATTCTTTCAGTTATCTTTTCTCCACCTAAAGTAACTGTTCTAAGCGATTTTAATTCTGTCTCCTCACTACATTCTAATAAAGTCCTATATAAAGTTACTACACTTGTAAGGTTGGTTATTTGGTTTGAAATAATACATTTTTTTATCTCTAATGGATTCTTAATACTTCTACTGTTAAGTATTATAATTCTAGAACCAGATGATAAAGGTGCAAATATATCATGTATAGAGCCATCAAAAGAGAATGATATCAATGACAATAAAACATCTTTATCGCCCAATTTATACTCATTCTTTCTCCATAATATAGTGTTAAGAATACTTCTTTGTTCTATCATAACACCTTTAGGTTTTCCTGTTGTTCCTGATGTATAGATTACATACGCTAAGTCATTTGATATATTTATCTTCTCTAGATTACTACTATCTCCTACATACAAATCTTCTCTGTCTATTTCTATTATGTTTCCACTAAACTCACTCTTATCTACTAGCTGTGTTTGCGTTAACAAAATATCTACGTTGCTGTCTTCCAGCATATATTCTATTCTTTCCTTCGGATATTCTGGATCTATTGGCAAATATGCTCCTCCAGCTTTTAATATTCCCATTATTCCTACTATCATCTCTAAAGACCGCTCTACCATTATTCCTACTATCTTTTCTGGTCCTACACCTTTTTTCCTTAATGTTCTTGCTAATTGGTTTGCTCTCTCATTTAGTTTTTTATAACTTAATTCTTTTTCTTCATATACTAATGCTATATTTTCTGGTGTTTTTTCTACCTGTTCCTCAAATAGTTCATATATGGTCTTATCCTTTGGATACTCTGCCTTTGTATCGTTGAATCCAACTAATATCTTTTGCTTCTCTTCTTCTGTTAGCATTTCTATTTCTGATATCTTTTTCTCTGGATTCTCAGCTATTTCTTTTAGTATGTTTATAAAGTGATCTCTTATTCTTTCTACGCTCTCTCTCTTAAACAACTTTGTACAGTATTCTAAATTGAAGCTTATTTCCTTTTCTGTTTCTACTGCTGTTAACGTAATATCAAATTTTGATATATCTAATCCATATTTATATGGTTTTAGCATGATACCTTCCATATCAATTTCTTCAATGTCTATATTCTGTAATACAAACATTGTGTCAAAAATTGCATTTCTACTTATGTCTTTTCTTATATCTAACTTTTCTACTAATTCATCAAATTGATATTCTTCATTCTCATAAGCATTCAATGCATTCTTCTTTACCTCTTGTAGAAATTCACTAAATGTCTTCTCTCCACTTGGATAATTTCTCATTGCTAATGTATTTACAAACATCCCCACTATATCCTGAAGCTGTGCATGTGGTCTTCCTGCTATTGGTGATCCTACTACTATATCTTCCTGTCCACTATATTTTGATAATAGGATATTGTAGGCTGTTAATAAGGTCATGTACATTGTTGTTCCATTTGTTCTGTTTATTTTCTTTATC
>JAUZPI010000276.1 GCA_030706015.1 Bacillota bacterium | reverse complement strand
TAGACTCTTTTTACTTTCTGTCCATCCTATAACTTCTTGTTTGTAAGAATTAAACTTTGCTTGAATTTCAGAAATATCTACATCAGAAATATCTACTCCCATATTTGCCATCATTTCTCTAAAGGATTCAAATGCCTCATGGCATTCAACCAAGGCTTCCATAACATATCCCATAGCACTATCAGTTATGTTAACTATATTTCCAAATCTAAAATCCCAAACCATTTGTACTAATTCTAAAAATTTATCTTCAAATATAACAAATTTATTAGCAAATGTAACTAAACTATCATATTCATCTGTTTGTGCCTTATTTTGTCTATTTAACTCTTTAACATAATGTGAATCTTGTTCTAATTCAAGTTTAGAATTTGTATCTTTTAAATTTTGTAATTTTGTTGAGTTGCCATCTTCGTCAATTTTAGTAATTTTAGTCACCAAAATTTTTCTATCTTCAACATCTACATCTGTTATATCTGTATCATTTTTTACAGATAATAATTGTTTATAACTATTTGTTAAATCATCAATTGAGGTATTAGCATTTTTTGCATCAGCATCAATAGATTTTAAATGGTTATTTATGTTATTATCATCTACACTCGCTTTATTTCCCATTCTATCTTTATTATTAGATAAATAACCATTAACATCACCACTATTAATAGCATCAACCACTTCTGAGGATGTGAAGTTCGCTTGCAAATCTCTTAAGTCTTGAAGTTGTTTTGTCACTTTTGTTACTGATGATGATATTGAATCCGCTATAGCATTCCAGCTTTTACTATGTTCTTCTTCTAATTGTTTTAAGGTATCCTTAGCTAATTTATCAATATCAGAATAATATGCTTCAACCCTCTTTTTATCTCTATCCTGTGATTCCTTCAAATCTGAACTATATTGTTCTAGATATTTTTTCTTTTTATCATAAGCCTTATCTTCTGCTGTTTTTAAATCTTCTATTGCTTGTTTTTCTTTTTCATATTGTTGGTCGGAGACTTCTTTATTGTATGCTTTTTTAGCTTCGTCTACTTCTTTTTGCTTGGAAGTAATAGCTTGATTATCTACTTCTCCAACATAAGACCAAGTACCATCTGCTTGTTGTTTTGCAACTTTTATTGTTTTTTGATTTTTTAAATTATCAAGTTCTAATTCTTTTTGCTTTAAATCATTAGCCTTTTCTTGCAACGTATTAGATTTTTCTTCTTCGTCATGTTGTTTTTCTAAAGCAGTTAACTCAGCATCATAATTATCCATTTTAGTTTGATGAAGTTCTTCTTGCTTAGTTTTGATATTTTCTAAATCTTTATTTTGTTTTTCTTGCTGTGCATCTAACGTATCTAACTCAATTTCTTTTTTATCTTCATACATTTTCTTCAATTCTTCAATATCAGCTTTTTCTATTTCTGATTGAAGTTTTGTAACGGCAAGAGTCTCATCACGTAATTCTTTTGAAGCTTTAAGTGTCGCATTTTCTAAAGTTTCTTGTGCTTCTGCTGTATTTACTGTAACATT
>JAUZPI010000275.1 GCA_030706015.1 Bacillota bacterium | reverse complement strand
TCATAAACTCCACTCCTAAACTTAATAATTTGTACAGTTAGTTCTGACTTTTCTCTGTATATTTTCTATATAAAAATAGGTCTTAGCTTCATGTGGGGTTTTGGACCCCATCTGAAAGTTATTAACAGAGTTCTTAGCGTCAAGGACGCTTAGAAATCGTTATCCTTTAGGGGAAATCGTTATACGAGGGGCGTAGCGACCGTTATCTCCCGCTTGTAGAAGCGGGAGTATTACGGTCGGTAGCCATCGGATAAATTGGACTTTATCGTTTCATTTGAAAATGTACTACCTTTACATTTCCATCCATGTCTGTGCCATCTATTTTAAATCCACACCTCTTTGTATAAAAATTTATATTTTCCTCTTTGTCTGCTGGTGTTATCAATGTGATTTTATTCCAATCAGAATAATAACCCAGCATATATTTAACGGCTTGTGTACCAATGCCTTTGCTTTGATATTTGGGAATCACACAAAGGCATCCGAGATAATATTCGCCTTTCCCTTTATCCTCAACTGAAACAACTCCAACAGGAGTATCATCACAATAGATAATAAGTTTAGGAAATTTCTCAATAGATGCTTCCATACTTTCTCTTGTCCTGCCATAAGCAGGGCATTCTCCGTATTTAATATAATCATCATAGAACGATGCGTTATAAATTTCTATTAACAGGTCTGCATCCTCTTTTTTTGCTTTAATATATTTTATACTCATCATATGCCATCCCTCCTACAGATTACTATTTATAGCACCTAACCCAAAATTGGAACCTGTCAATTAAGTTCATGTTCTGTTACAATAATTGATTCCTCATGCTCACCAATCATTTCAACCGATATCTTTTTGACCACTGTGCTAAATTTATCCTTGCACTTATTTACATCATCAAATGCTTTATCAATCAACTCCACAGAAAATACTTTCCCAACTGTCATATGCGGAACATAATCATAACCTGCATCAAATTTCTTAAGTTTATCTTTATACAGTACATCATGGATACTTTTAATTACATCCATACCTTGTCCTACATTTAAAAACAAGTAGTTTCCATATCTATCTTGCTGTTTACTAAAACCTTCTAATTCAATTTTAAATGAAAGTACATAACTTAAAATCTCTTTTAAATGTATATTAAGTTCTTCATTGGTCATATCACTATCAAATGGAAAAACCAATGTAATGTGCGGCAATACTAAATCTGCCAATGAATCATATTTCTTACGGATATCATTTATAACATTAACATTTTCAAATTCGGGGAAAATCATAATAGTTCTTGAATTCATATTCACACATCCTCAGCAAATTGGAACTTATCTATATTTTATTACAAAATTCTATAATTTCATTTTTTCTTTGTTCCACTGCTTCTTTATATTCCACTGAACATAAACCCAATCTATCACAGCATTCAATTTCCATATGTCCATAGAAATGCTCTATACTTTCAATAATGCGATTACATTCCTTCATATTTGGGCCTGTTCTTAATGCTATTGAATATCCTTTCTTTCC
>JAUZPI010000274.1 GCA_030706015.1 Bacillota bacterium | reverse complement strand
TTCAGCGGTAGTTTCTCCTAAAAGACTTGCTATTTCTTGAGCAACTCTCATTTGTTTGTCAATTACCTCTTGAGCTGCATTTAAGGTGTTTTCTTTTAACTTTAGTAATTCTTTTTGGTTTTTTTCATTCTCAACTACATTAATCATAGATACTATTATTAAATCTTGTTTTGATAAATAAACAATATTTTGAATAAAAACAAGGTTATATTGAGGATATGCAACTTTTTTACCGGTTATACTTTCCTTGGTTTCTTTTACCCACCTAAAATCAGTATCATTAATTAGTATGGAGATTGGTTTATCTATAATATTTTCTCCAACAATTAAAAAAGCCTCTTCCGCAGCTGGATTTATTGCCTTAACATTCATATCACCATCCAACAGGATAATGCTGTTTGCAGTGTTTTCAAAAATTACATTTGTAAGGCTTTCTGCTTTATTTCTCATAAAATTTAAACACATATCAATTTCAGCCATACCTTCATAAACCGCCTTTGCTTTTTCACGGCAAGTATTATAGCCGCATACTCCGCAGTTTAATTCATCCTCTGGTCCATATTTACCCATCTTGTTTAAAATCATTTTTATTTGGTCTAGCTGATCATCTTTTTGAGGAATAGATTTACTACAAAAGTTTTTTGCAAGATTAATATTAATTGATTTATTGTTTTTGTTATCAGATTTTTCATTTTCTACATTATCAAGTTTCTTAGCTTTAATATATTCAGAAAACCTGTTTAAGCGGTAATAATATTCAGGATTATTAGTAATCATATTAGGTCCTCCAAGACAGCTCTTGCTGCATAGGCTCGCCTCTATGAATAAACCAGTAGTTAGATTCTTTTCCAAACAATTAAACAGATCAATACATTCATAAGCACCACTAACAGCCAAGGATACCAATGAAGAATTTGCAGCTTTAAAATCAATGGACTGAATAATCCCGCTATCTTGAGGAAAACAATGTTTTTTATCAAAGGTATTATTATCAAAATCTGAATACTCCATTGATGACATGTCTAAATCAGAGGAATTTATCCATAGATTAAGGTCATCATAGGTTAGCACCCCGTCAATAATATTGCTGTAATTGCAATTGTCTACTTCGATTTTTTTCGCAGCACAAGGACCAATAAAAACTACAAAGGCATCCTCACCGTAAATGTATTTTAATAATTTTCCATGTGCAATCATAGGTGACACTGTAGGAAGTAAATACTTTACTAAGCTTGGAAAATACTTTTCTATTAAAAAGTTAACTGATGGACATGCGGTTGTAATATAAATGGCATTATTATTTTTTTTAATAAATTCCTTATAATTTTCTGTTACCAAGTAAGCACCAGCAGAAGTTTCCTCAACATAGGTGAAACCAAGCTTTCTAAGAAGAGGTACTATCTTAGTGTAATCAAAGCTTCCAGAAAAGGAGGGAGCTAAGCTACATACCAGCTTTCGTCCTGAATTAACTGCATTTTTAACTTTTTCTAAATCACTTACTATTCTTCTAGCGTTTTGAGGACATATAACCAAGCA
>JAUZPI010000273.1 GCA_030706015.1 Bacillota bacterium | reverse complement strand
GTTCTTCTCCCTTGTTAATCCTATCTCCTACATTTACTGTAATTTTACAGGAAGAAACTTCAGCCATTCCAACGGCAATAAAACACATCAGACCAATTACAGGATCATCACTTTCAATAAAAATAATTGCTCTAGCAGCTACATGGGTAATATACCCTTGAGAATTATTTGGTCCTGCACTATCATAGGGGATGGAGTGAATTTCAGAATAATAGGTTCCTGGAACCAAGTAAGCTTTTTTAATCACACCAGACACTGGACTATGCCAGCGATGATAATTGGTGGCACATAGAAAGGCTTGATAAACTGTTCCGCCTATAAATTCATCTACATATTCATCCTTTGCCATCATATTTTCAAGAGAATAGGGCTGACCTTTAAGCCAAAACTCTTGAGATTTTTGTACATCCTTACTGATATTATAGGGAGCTGATTCACAAGCGCTGACAATTACTTTAGGGTTATCTGGTTCAGCAATAATTCGTTTTCCATCTTTGAATTGTCTTATAAAGAAATCGTTCCAGGATTTAAATCCCCAATGTTTATCCTCTGGTGAGTGTTTAAAATCATCAATATTAATATCTTTTATAGCAGACTCACACATCCAGCCATGGTTTCCTTCATTAAGGACATATAAGGATTCCTCACTACTTAGAAAGGTACACCATCTGTCAAGTATTGCTTTAAAGCAATTATTTACTTTTTCATTTAAGAAAAAGGCAAAACCAGCAGGTGTGCCCATGCACCAATCAAGTATTGCGTTTATTGGAAATCCGATTAAACTGTGGCCTTTTTCATCGGGCTGCATATACTCAGGGGCAGTTGATAAAATATAATCAATAAGTTTTAGCATCATTTTATAGTCTTTTATTTCTGGAGCACCAACAGGGTCTTCTTTATCATAGTCTAAGCCTTGCGCTATCATTTGATTTGTTAGTATATAAATCTCCATGTCATTTTCTATTAAATGCTTAAGCTGAGCTACTTCTTCATGCCTAAATTCCACTTCTCCATCTTGAGTATCATTTGAATATTGTATATGTTTAATTAAACCATTTACCCATTCTTTTTGTTTCTGTTTACTTGCTGGCATCCAGCCTCCAATTTTCTTTACATCATGCTTGTACATATTTACACCATCCTTTATTCATTTAATAATCTATTAAAGCAGTTGACTTCTAAGCCAATCATCTACTACCTTCCTAGGTACCCCATGGGTTCTGCAATGTAATGCATCTGTACCAAGCCAAGGAGCTTCAGGCTTACCGATGATACCATGGACAGTATAGTCTGGAAGTGCTTTTCTATATACTTCAAGGGCTGCTTCATCATATTCTGCATATCTGCTGCCTGCAAGGGGGACATAAACATGCTTGTTGAGTATAAGGCTGTTGGTATAGGCTGCTGTAGTTGCTGGTTCATCTTCACTAGGAACGTAAATGTTCTGACATAATACACGATAAACCTCAAAACCCTCCTCAATAAAAGACTTTTATATATTGTCGAAGGCTTCATTTATTTTTGGATCTTCAGATTTAGCTATTAGAATTTTC
>JAUZPI010000272.1 GCA_030706015.1 Bacillota bacterium | reverse complement strand
TCTTCCGAATTAAAACTCATGTCCACATTAAAGTTAACAGCTATATTCCAAGGACTATTAAGTTTTCTCTCGTCCTCTCCCCTTAATCTTAATTTAAGATTTTTTATATCATGAACTCCAGCTAATATTACACTATGAAAAGTAACATCTAAGTCCTCACTAGCCAATAAAAACTTGCTTCTTAGCATGCCTAGAAAGCTCAAAAAAAGCTGATTATTACTAGCCTTATCCACTTTGTTCTTGTGTGTATATTCTACATATTAGTTCTTTAAGCTCTCAAATTTCCTATATATCAAAACCTATTTGAACTTCATTATTTTTCTCTTCAAAAGCTCTCATATAATTAAAAACTTCTCTTACATCACAAATAATATTATTCTTATCACAGGTTTCTTTAATGATTTTCATAAACTTTTCATGATTCTTACTTATTACTTCATAACTATTTCCATATTGTTTTATGTATTTTTCTTTTAAACCTTTAAAATGCTTATCTAAATTCTTATAATAATATTCCCTATTTCCATTTCTTAATGTTAATCCAATACCAAATACTATAATTCCTTTAACCTTAGCTTCTATACAGTAATCTAAAATCCCTCTTATATTTTCCTCTGTATCATTTATATAAGGTAAAATAGGAGTTAGCCAAACTACTGTAGGAATTTTGTTATCCCTCATTATCTTTAAAACTTCAAATCGTTCTTTTGTTGTAGAAACATTTGGCTCAATAATCTTGCATAATTCTTCATCATAAGTTGTTAATGTCATCTGCACAACACACTTTGCTTTATTATTTATACTTTTTAGCAAGTCCAAATCTCTTAATATTCTATTTGATTTAGGTTGTATTGATAATCCAAATCCATGCTTATCAATTATCTCTAAACATCTTCTTGTGTTTTGAAGCTTTTCTTCTAGATGAATGTATGGATCACTCATTGCACCTGTTCCAATCATGCACTTTTTTCTTTTTCTCCTAAGTGTATCCTCTAATAGCTGTAGTACATTAGCCTTAACCTCTATGTCTTCGAAAATATGATCCATTCCATAACAAAGACTTCTGGCGTCACAATATATGCATCCATGAGTACATCCTCTATAAATATTCATTCCATTATTACTAGATAGTATACCCTTTGCTGTCACAACATGCATATAAAATCATAACTCCTTTCTACTACATTGTATCTCTTAATAATTACTTCAATGAAATATAAATATCAACCTTAGCATTATTAAAATCTGAATTTAAATATTCTTCATAATCCGCTTCATAGCTTCTATCTAAATCCATTTGCCAAATCTTATTCCAAGCTTCTGCAACTGCTTTTTCCATATGTCCTTCAATAGAAAACTTAGCATATTTCCCTGCAGGAATTTTCTTTATTGTAAGTCCTTCATTTTCAGCCTTACATACCTCTTTTCCTGCTGTAACTAAATACTTATTATCTTCATAATCTGAATAAAGTCCTATGGCATATTCATTTACCTTATTTTTTATTGTTTCATTAATGCCACCTTGATATAACTTTTCCCAAAGGCCTCCAATAGTTCTTCC
>JAUZPI010000271.1 GCA_030706015.1 Bacillota bacterium | reverse complement strand
CTAAAGATTGCCTAAATATTTTAAAAATATATTGTGTAAAATTGGATACGTGTTTTTATCTTAATTGGATACTGTATCCTCATGGGGATATTATATCAACAATAGGTAATTTAAAATTAAAAATTGCCTATCTAAAGTAACATATTAGTATGCTTAGCAGTATGGTGTTTTATAAAGTTAAAAGAAGAGACAAGCAAATTAATAATGATCTTCTGGTGTTTGTTTGCATTTATTACATCTGGCTTTGAACACAGTGTTGCAAACATGACCCTATTGTCTATTTCCCTTTTAATACCACATTCTGCAGCAGTAACCTTAGGTGGCTTTGCTTTTAATTTAGCAGCAGTAACCTTAGGCAATATTGTTGGAGGAGCAATTTTTGTTGGTGCAGCATATTGGTTTGTTTTAAGAGAATCCTAAGAATAGAAAGGATAGATGGCTATGGGAATAAAAATGACAAAAAAAGCATTTGATGAAGTGCTGAAAAAAATATCTGCTCAATATAAAATTTTTGCCCCTGTTTCTTTAGCGGGAGCAAATACTTTCTCAGATAATGAGCTAATAAGGTATGAAGAAGTAAAAAGCATAAATGAAATAGAATTTGATAAAAAGTCACAATATTCTGCAAAAGAAATAGTTATACCTATAACTCAAACCTTATTTTATTTTACGGAGGATCAATTTATTGAACCTAAGGTAGATGATAAAGATGTTCTGGTGTTTTTAAGAAGCTGCGATATACATAGCTTTATAAGATTAGATGAAATATACCTGAGAAACAAATTCGCAGATAAATATTACAAGGTATTAAGAGATAAAATCAAATTTGTATTGATAGGCTGTAATTCTAGTTTTGACAATTGTTTTTGTGTTAGCATGGATAGCAATAAAACAGAAAATTATCAGCTTTATATTAAGCCTGTGGGTGAGAATGTGCTTATAGATATCAAGGATAAAAAGTTTGAAGAAATATTTAAAGGCGAAAACGTCAATGTAACTCCTGATTTTGTGGTGAACAATCAAGTTGTTGTTCAAGTACCAAATCTGCAAAATACAAACATAAACAATCATCAGATGTGGAGAGAGTATGATAGCAGATGTATAGCCTGTGGCAGATGTAATTTTGTATGTCCTACATGTACATGCTACACCATGCAGGATATTATTTATAAGGATAATGAGAACAATGGAGAAAGAAGGAGGGTGTGGGCTTCTTGTCATGTGGATGGATATACAGATATGGCAGGCGGCCACAGTTTTAGAAAGCCTAATGGTGATAGGATGAGATTTAAGGTTATGCATAAAGTATATGACTATAAAAAAAGGTTTGGGTATCATATGTGCGTAGGCTGTGGAAGATGTGATGATGTTTGTCCACAGTATATATCCTTCTCAAACTGTGTTAATAAATTAAACGAAGCTGTAGAAGAGACTAACTATATGAAGTCAAGATAATTTTAAAAGAAAAATTAGATTTTTAGTTCTTAAAAAAGTGCATGACAAATAAAGCAACCAAGTTGCCATTTTAAAAAAGTTAGGATTACATTTGCGGAACAAATGAGGTATT
>JAUZPI010000270.1 GCA_030706015.1 Bacillota bacterium | reverse complement strand
GGCTATAAAGTATTTGCTACATATCCTTATAAGAAGGCTTCTATGCTTGCAATTTCCGAAGAAGCCGGAATTTCCAAGTCCTTATTGTTCTATTATTTTAGAAACAAGGAGGAATATTATTTATACTTATTTGATACTGCCATAAAGTTTCTAAATGCCCATAAGTTAGAACCAAGTGAGGGTAAAGTATATGATTTTTTTGACCTAGTAAATATGAGCGTGGAAAGAAGAATGAAAGTAATGGATGAGTATCCATATTTATTTGAGTTCAGCGTAAGAGCGTACTATGAAACTAATGAAGAAATAAGAACTAAAGTAAATGAAAAGAAAAGAATAATGATTAGTGCAGGAGAAGAAGAAATTTTAGATATTATTGACTATAATAGATTTAAAAATCCAAGTGATGCAGCAGTTTTACTTAAAATAGTGTTTTCTATGGCAGAAGGGATCATGCGAGGAAGAGAAGACTTGAATACTACAAAAATGCTGGAGGGGATTACAGAGTTTAAAGCTATGATGGAATCCCTTAAAAAATATTATTATAAAGATTGAATTTTAATATTAAAGGGAGGAAGCGGATAAGATGGAGAAAAGAATGCAACATTTAGTGTTTAATAATCTGAGTTGTGCAATTCACTATTGGTATCGTAAAGGAACAGAAGATAAATGGGTCTTATTTTTTCATGGAGCAGGAGTAGATCATGAAATGTTTCAGGAGCAATATAAGATATTTGATGATACATATAATATAATTGCATGGGACAACCGTGGACATGGTTTGTCTAAATTGGAATCAAATACTCAATTCCGTTTTAAAGATATGATTAGTGACTGCAAAAAAATATATGAGATTTATAATATAAATAAAGCAGTTCTTATAGGACAATCTATTGGAGGAAATTTAGTTCAAGAGATAGCGTATAATTATTCTGAAATGGTGGAGAAATTAGTATTAATTGATTGTACTAAAAATACCGGTAAATTGACATTTGCTGAGAAATGTTTATTAAAAAGCAGCAGATTTTTATTTAATTGCTATTCGTGGAAAACACTAATAAAGCAGAGCGCTAATGCCTGTGCTAACAAGGTGGAAGTAAGGAAATACATTGAGGAATGCTTCAAAAGAATGGATAAAGAAACCTTCATTGACATTCTAATGGACTCAACAGCCTGCCTTCATTATGACCCGCAATATAAGTTCAAACAGCCTGTATTGTTACTTTGTGGGACAGATGAAAGAACTGGAAATATAAAAAAAGTCGCTGAGCAATGGGCAAAAAGTGATAGTAGTTGTACTCTTCATTTTATTAATAATGCAGGTCATAACTCAAATCAAGATAATCCAGAGATGGTTAACGCTCTAATTAGGGACTTTTTAGATATCTAAAAACTAACTTCAATCATGAAGATTATGGCATTAATCTTTTAGCCGTTGATATTTAAATATCCATGGCTATTTGCAATTTTCAAACGTTAATATATTGCAATGTTTCCTTTTTCACCCTATAATAAATATATACTAAATGGTTAGCATATATTCAATTAATCACCTTTGTAATTACATTAATGGGGGAATTATAAATGGAGAAAGATGTTAATACACTAAAGATTGTTTTTTCTTGTGCATTTCAGGATGCTGGTGAAGCTACACG
>JAUZPI010000027.1 GCA_030706015.1 Bacillota bacterium | reverse complement strand
CAAATCCAGGGCAAGGGAAATTATGATTCAGGCAGGTGTACCTGTAGTTCCAGGTTCTGATGGATCTGTTGAAAATTCCGAAAAGGCACTTATTGAAGCGGATAGAATAGGCTATCCTGTTATGATAAAAGCTTCTGCCGGTGGTGGTGGAAGAGGTATTAGAGTAGTAAGAGAAAAATCAGAGCTTGTTAAAGCTTTTGAAACAGCAAAGTCAGAGGCTAAAATAGCCTTTGGTGATGATACTATGTATATGGAGAAGTTCATTGAAGAACCTCGTCATATTGAGTTTCAGATACTAGGTGATAGTTTTCGAAATGTTATACACTTGGGAGAAAGAGATTGCTCCATTCAAAGAAGAAATCAGAAGGTATTAGAGGAATCCCCTTCACCAATAATGACAGAAGAACTGAGAAATGAGATGGGGGCAGTAGCAGTTAAGGCTGCAAAAGCAGTAAATTATAAAAACGCAGGCACCATAGAATTTCTTTTAGATAAGCATGGTAATTATTATTTCATGGAGATGAATACACGTATTCAGGTTGAACACCCAATTACTGAAATGGTAACAGGGGTAGATTTAGTTAAAGAGCAGCTTAAAATTGCTGCAGGAGAAGAATTATCATTAAAACAAGATGATATTAAGTTCATTGGACATGCTATTGAATGTCGTATTAATGCTGAAAATCCAGATAAGGGTTTTAGACCTTCACCAGGTAAAATTACATATTTGTATACACCAGGAGGGCCAGGAATCAGACTAGATAGTGCTGCTTATCAGGAATATGTTATTCCTCCTACTTATGATTCTATGATTGCAAAGCTTATTGCTTATGGAAAAGATAGAGAAGAGGCATTACTTAAGATGAGAAGAGCTCTAGGAGAATTTATTGTAGATGGCGTAGACACCAATATTGATTTTCAGTATAGAGTTTTAACCAATAAGTCCTTTGAAGAAGGAAAGTTTGATACTGGTTTTATAGGGAAAGAATTTAATTTATAATGTTAATAAATTGAAAGAACGGTGAAATGGCATGGATTTATTTAGAAAGAGAAAATACATTACCGTAACTAGCACAAGACTTAGAGAAGATGATGAAAATAAAACTAGAGTAGAACAAACACCAATAATACCAGATGGTATGTGGGTCAAATGTGACAGCTGCGGTAAAATAATATATAAAAGGGATTTAGAAAAAAATCTAAATACTTGTCAGTACTGTAAAACTCATTTTAGATTAACTGCACGAGAAAGAATTGATTTGATAATAGATGAAGGTACTTTTGAAGAATTTAATGAAAGTATGAAAGCTGCAAATCCTTTGGACTTTCCAAACTACAGCGAAAAAACAGAAAAGCTTATACAGAAAACTGGTATAAATGATGCTGTAGTTACAGGAGTAGGGGAGATAGAAGGAAAAAGAACAGTTATTGCTATAATGGATAGTAATTTTATGATGGCTAGCATGGGATCTGTTGTTGGAGAAAAAATCACGAGAGCTGTGGAAAAAGCTACAGAATTAAGCCTGCCTGTAATAATATTTACAGCATCCGGTGGTGCTAGAATGCAAGAGGGAATGTATTCATTAATGCAGATGGCAAAAACTAGTGCAGCTATTGCTAAACATGATAAGGCTGGTTTATTGTATATAACTGTTTTAACAGATCCTACTACCGGGGGCGTTACAGCTAGTTTTGCAATGCTTGGAGATATAATATTATCAGAGCCTGGTGCATTAATCGGTTTTGCAGGAAGAAGAGTAATTGAAGGAACTATAAAACAAAAGTTACCAGACGATTTTCAGACTGCTGAGTTCTTACTTGAACATGGATTTGTTGATAAGGTAGTTGAAAGATCTAAACTTAAAGAGACATTAGGCTATTTACTAGCTGTATAAAGAAAATAAAAAGGGTATTGTCAGAATTATAGTTGAGGTAGAACAAAAGAGACATAGGAGAGGTGATATGTGTGTTTGGTTCGGAAGGTGTAAAAGAGCATAAAAAAAAGGTGCTGACTCCATGGGAAAAGCTATCTATTGCAAGAATGGTAGAGAGACCTACAGCACTCGATTATATAAATGAAATTTTTGATTCCTTTATTGAATTACATGGGGATCGTCAATTTAGAGATGACCCATCTATTATAGGAGGAATAGCTGTAATAAACGGTATATCTGTAACTGTAATAGGACAACAAAAAGGAAGGAATACTAAAGAAAATATTGAAAGAAATTTTGGATGTCCGCATCCAGAGGGATATCGTAAAGCATTGAGATTAATGAAACAGGCTGAAAAATTTAAGAGACCAGTAATATGTTTTGTAGATACTCCAGGGGCATTTTGCGGAATAGGTGCAGAAGAAAGAGGTCAAGGGGAAGCAATAGCTAAAAACCTTATGGAAATGTCAACTCTTAAAATTCCTATAATTTCTCTTGTAATAGGAGAAGGCGGTAGTGGCGGTGCCTTAGCTATGGCTGTAGCTGATCAGGTTTGGATGCTTGAACACTCTATATATTCAATACTTTCACCAGAAGGCTTTGCCAGCATACTATGGAAGGATCCAAGTAGGGCCAAGGAAGCTGCAGATGTAATGAAGATAACTGCAGAGGACCTTAAGGAATTTGCTATAATTGATAGGATTATAGATGAGCCTGAAGGTGGAGCCCATAAGGATGTTAAGGCAATGGCTGAATCTATCAAAAGCAGCATCTTAGAGGTACTTCCTGGATTGATAGAAAAGCCTGTTGAAGATCTTGTTGAGGAGAGATATAGTAAGTTTAGAAGCTTAGGAGAATATATTGAATAAAGTTTGGAAATAGATACTTTACCATGCTGTGGGGCATGGTATTTTTTTGTCTAAAGTTAATAAAATAAGATGTAAAAAACTTGTGCAATATTTTGCACAAAAATATTGACTATTGCAATAAATTGAGGTAAGCTATATGTTATAGGCAATCATTTCCATGTGCTAAAATTGTATACGATGGTTGTCATGAGAGGATTGAATAAAAAGAATATAGAGAATATAGAGATTAAAATGATTACGCACATAATTAGAATAAGTGGAGGGATCATTATGGTTACAAGGGAAGTTACAGTAAAATCAACTACAGGCCTGCATGCAAGACCTGCAACTTTATTTATGAAGAAAGCAGCTTCATTTAAAAGTGATATACAGGTAGAGTATAATGGCAAAAAGGCAACTGGTAAAAGTCTTATAGGAATTTTATCATTAGGAATTGGCAGTGGATCTGTAATAAAGATTATAACTTCTGGTACAGATGAAAAGGCGGCTGCTGATGAGTTAGCACAATTAGTAGAATCAATAGCCGAGTAAAAACATATTTAAGTTAAAATTAATTATATTTACAGCATACGGGGTAAAAAAGTAGAGTGAAAACTCTGCTTTTTTTGCAAATAAAACGTAAAGTATACTTGACGCCATGGAATAAAAAGGATACAATTGGATTGTAAAGTAAGCTTTACATAGAAAAGGTGATGATAATATTTGAAGAATAATATTAAGAAGTTTAGAGAAGATAAAGGATTAACTCAAGAAGATTTAGCAGGAATCGTAGAAGTATCAAGACAAACCATCATTTCATTAGAAAAAGGCAAATATAATCCATCCATATTCTTAGCTTATAAAATTGCTAAAGTATTTAATTGTTTCATTGAAGATGTATTTGTATTTGAGGAGGAATAGTGGTAAGTGTTTTAATGCTATTATCTGTTGCGGTCTATAAGGTAAGAAAAAAACAATCAATTGGTGGTGACGAACGCACGTAGCTAATAAAAACAAAGGCAGGGTGTTTAGCATTTATTATTACCTTTATAGTAATTACACTTGGTGGTACATTTATAGCAGCATCATCAAGTGTTGTTATAAATAGAGAACTATATAATAATATTTTATTTATTGTACTAGCAGTTATACAATTTCTATGTTGGTGTACAGTAGAAAATATTAATCAAAATCTATATTTAAATAGAAAGGGTAGGTTTATTATGATTGAGGTTAAAGATCTAACTAAAAAGTTTAAAGATGTTACAGCAGTGGACAACATCAATTTTACTGTAAGGGATGGAGAGATAGTAGGACTACTTGGGGAAAATGGTGCCGGTAAAACCACTACGTTAAGAATGCTGGCAACAATGTTAAAGACATCAGGTGGAACAGCTGTAATAAAGGGTTATGACGTAAATAAAGCCCCCGAAAAAGTAAGAGGTGAAATAGGTATACTTTTTGGGGGAGAGGTTGGTCTTTATGATAGATTAACTGGAAGAGAGAATATTAAATATTTTGCGGAACTTAATGGTATGTCTGATGATGAAGCTAAGAAAAGTATAGATAGTTTAGCCAAAAGTCTTGAGATGAAAGAATATCTTGATAGAAGGGTAGGCAAGTTTTCAAGAGGAATGAAGCAGAAGATTGCTATAGCTAGATCCATTGTTCATAATCCATCTGTAGTTTTATTCGATGAACCTACTACAGGTCTTGATGTAAGTGCAGCAAGAATTATTCATGAGTTCATATTAAATTGTAAAAAAGAAAATAAGGCAGTTATTTTCTCTAGTCACAGTATGACTGAGGTAGAAAAGCTCTGCGACAGGATTATAATTATACATAAGGGTAAGATAGTAGATGAAGGTTCTTTGCAAGAACTTAAGAACAAGTATGGTAATAATGATTTAGAAGAAGTATTTATGCAGCTGATTAATACAAAGAATGAAAATGCTGAAAGAAACATTATATAGGGGAGGGTTAGGTATTATGAAAAAAAGTGTTATCGGAATAGTATTCAAAAAGGAACTTTTAGATATATTCAGAGATAGAAAAACCGTTATTTTTAGTATTCTTTTACCATTGCTTATCCTTCCAATTATATCTTTTTTTATAGGTATGGTAGCTAATAATAGTGAAAAAAAGGTAGAAAATAATTTAAAAGTTACTATTGTTGATCAGGGCCAGAGTAATTTTGGCGCTTTTCTAAAAGCTCAGAAGAATATTAAACTAGTTGCTTCTAAAGATATAAAGCAGGATGTAAAAGACGGAAAAATCTTTGCAGCAATAACTATACCAGCAGGTTTTGATGAAAGTATTGACAAAGATAATAATCAAAATATCACGTTAACATATGACAATTCCAGCAGTGATGCTATTACTGCAGTATCTATAATAAATACTTATATCAATAACTACTCAAAGCAAATAGTTGGGAATAGACTAGCAAAGAGAAATATTGATGCTAATATATTAAACCCTATTAATGTTGTAGAGGATACTATAGAGAAGAAGGATAGTGGAGTAGGTAAGATGATAGTAACAATGATATTGCCATTACTTCTAATATTATATAGTATCACAGGTACATTAGCTTCTGCGGTAGATTTAGGAGCAGGCGAAAAGGAAAGAGGAACCTTAGAACCTCTTTTAACTACAAAAGCAAATAGGCTATCTTTACTATGGGGAAAATTCTTAGCTATTACAGTAATGGGGCTGATTATGTCTATGGCATCTTTAGCAGGTATGTTCATAACAATGCAGCAAAAAAACGGTATGTTTGGTGGCAAGGGCGATTTTAATTTAGGGGCAGGTACCCTAGTATTAATAATGATATTACCAATACTGTGTACAATGGTATTTGGAGCCTTCGAGCTTGCAGTAAGTATTTATGCTAGGTCATTTAAAGAAGCACAAACCTACTTAAGTCCTGTTACGGTAGTGGGAATGATTCTTGTTTATGCAACTATGATGAAGGATCCTAAAAATATAGAGACTTTTTATTTTAGTATTCCAATAACTAATGCAGCATGTTTAATAAAAGAGTTTTTAGTAGGTATTCATAACTATGCACATATAGCTATTACCTTTGGCTGGATGGCAGTATATATAGTAGCTGCAATACTATTTGCAAGATATATGTTCAGCAGAGAAGATGTAATATTTAGAACATAAGAAACTAAAGGCGTTTTTTTAATAATTAAAGTATTGTATAATAATTAAAAGTAAGGATTTATACTAAGGTAAGTCCTTACTTTTTTTATTTAAAATTTAGTATCCTTAAGGAGGTCAAATATTGAAAAAAGCATATTATAATTCGCCAATCGGGACACTTGAAATCATATCTAGTGATGAAGGAATAGAAGAGATTAATTTTATTAAAGAGAGCAAAGAGTATGGTATTGAAAATAATATTGAGGATAAAAACATAAAAGAATGTATAAGGCAGTTGGAGGAATATTTTCAGGGTAACAGAAAGGAGTTTACCGTAAGATTAAATCTAAAGGGAACTGATTTTCAGAAACAGGTTTGGAATGAACTGATGAGAATACCTTATGGGAAGACTGTAACGTATAAACATATTGCCCAGGAAATAAATAATCCTAAGGCTGTAAGAGCTGTAGGTGGAGCTAATAATAAAAATAAAATACCAATAATAATTCCATGTCATAGAGTTATAGGAACTAGTGGTAAGTTAATTGGTTATGCTGGAGGACTAGATATAAAGGAGTTTTTACTAAAGCATGAAGGTATTGATACTAGAAGATAGAACTCTAGTAATCACTAATAATTTTTATTTGTAAATGTAATAATAGTAATTAGCTACATCATCATTGAGTTTTTCTACATGCAAAGGGGGCTATTAATATGTATGCAATTGCATTAAATACATTTATAAGAAGTGTTGTAATATTTGTTTTGATGATGATTTTAACCAGATTAATCACTAGAAAATTAATATCAGAGATGACTTTTTTTGATTTTGTCGTAGCTATAATTATTGGAGAAGTAGGCGCTGAGTATGCTTTAGCTCATCAAAGAACACCATTAGGAGCAGCTATTACGCTTGTGGTATTAACAGCTTTGGCTATAATAACTGCTAAACTTAGTATGAAAAGTGTAAAATTAAGAAAGCTTTTAAATTCAGAGCCCGTTGTCCTGGTTGCAAGAGGGCAAATTATATACAGAAATATAAAGCGAATGCGTGTTACTGTAAATGATCTACTATCAGTCTTGAGAGAAAAAGATGTATTTAACATAGCAGATGCTGAGTATGTTATTATGGAACCTACCGGCAAGTTTTCAGTACTTCTAAAACATGATAAACATCCAGTAACGGTATCTGATTTGAATTTACAAACTACATATAAAGGGCTAACAACGGACTTAGTTATTGATGGTAGAGTGATGAGTGAAAACTTAAAACAAACCAATTTTGACGAGAAGTGGCTAGATGAACAACTGAAGAAAAATGGGGCATTAAATATTAAAGACGTATTATATGCTGGTTTAGATTCAAATGGAGGACTATATGTTTCTATAAAGGACTACAATAAAAAGGAGTCACAGGGGAAATACGGAATAGAGTAAACAAATACATGAAAAATAAAATAATGTGTATATTAAAATAGTAAAAAGTTTTTAATATTATGTAGTTTTAAGTCATAGGAGGAGTACTATGAGAAAAGCAGCTATAGTGATATCTGTCATATTATGTTTTCTGTTGATATCTGGACCGTTAAATATTTTTAGAAGGCTCCTGTTTCCTACTAAGTCATCCAGTATTACTTATATACCGAATATGTCTACAGGAAATACTTTAAGAATATCGGCCAATAATACGGGAGAAGAGGGAACAAAAATACTAAAAGTAATTTATCCATCAGTTGATAATAGAAGTAAACCAAGTGGTGTAATTGTACTAAATGGTGGTGCTTGGGAAGATATACTGGCTCTTATACCTGTAGCAAGAGCATACAATAGTGCAATAATAATTGCAGATAAAAAGAACTCAAATGAGATAATAGGGTATTTAGAACAACTAGCACCTATGGGGATAGCAAAGTTTGATAATACTCAGGTCTTAGTATTTGGCAAGGGAAATAATAATATAAACAGCAGTTTAGTATCAAATAAACTAAAGATAAAATATATAACCTATTCAAATATAAATGAACTTCAAGATGTAGTATATAGTTTTCCAAGTATATTAACTACAAAAGATAAAGCTTTTGTAGTTTCTGAAAAAGACCCATTACTGGCTATTCCAGTGGGAACCTTAGTTGCAGAACAGGGAGGAATTCTGTTGTTTTCTGATAAAGACAGCAAGCTATATAATTCATCTAGGGATGTATTATCCAAAAACAAACCCCAAAATGTATATTTAGTTGGAAATAAAAGTGTTGCATCAGAACCAGGATTAAGTGGAATAGCAGGATCAGTAACATCTATAACGGGATATACGGCAGAGGATTTAGCAATTAGATTTGCAAAGTTTTACGATCCTAAAAATGGAGTGGGGTGGAATGCTGATAGAGAAAGGAACAGCGTAAATCATAATTTTATACTAGCTAACAAAAGTAATTTGGAGATGGCAGCATTAAGTACTCATCTCTGTCTTAAAGGAAATGGAGGTCCTCTTTTATGGACTAATGGCAATACTTTGTCGTCACTTACTGAAAATTATTTGTGGAGAATGAAACCTAGTTACTTTTTTGATGCTTTAGAGGGGCCGTATAATAAAGTTTGGATAGTTGGGAATGATAATATAATAAACTACGCTGTTCAAGCCAGAACTGATTTTATTGAAGAAATTCAGCCCTATGAAACCATGGGCGAACAGGGTGTCAGCGGAATAGAAATGCTGGCAATCATATACCTATTCATTTCTTTATTTGGAGCACTGTGGTTAACATTTCACTTGTTTTTGAGAATGAAAAAGTTATCTGTATTGGTTAAGTTGATGTGGATATTATCGGTGTTAATACTAGGTCCAATGGGAGTATGGTTATATATTATTTCATACATAGATAATCCATGGATTATGATTAATGGAAATAAAGTTTGGCTTAGACCAATGTGGAAACGTACAGCAGTGGCTACTGTAGCTACAGCTGCCTTTACCAGTTCAGTAATGATAGGAATGAGATATTTGATGGCTTTGATAGGTCTTCCTTTGATTGCTCTTCCCGCCCCATACGGAATACATCTATTAGGTAATCCTATGATTATACAGATGGTAGCAATATATATAACGGCTTTATTGCTATGCATTTATATATTCACTCCTAATATGATTATGGAAAGTAAGAAGCTTGTCTATTGGGATGCAGTTAAGAATTCCTATTTAGTTGTATTCGTGTCCGTAACAGCCATATCAGTAGGAATGATGTTAAGTATGTGGTGGTTAAATATGAACTATGTTTCTGCGATACCTAGATACAATAGTGTTATTTGGTGGGGATTTGCACAAATTGCAGCACTTATTGGAATACTAATATCCTATATACCTAATTGGTGGTTGGTAAGATACGGTAAGAAATTAGGAGTTGTATAGTTAGGAGTGATAAATACGATTACTAATAGAACATTAAAAAAAGGATTTTACATAACACTAACATCAGGGATATTGTTTGGAGTTCTATTAATATATCTGATATTCCTGTATAAACCCAATTATTATGAAACTAATATAACTAGTAAAGATATTCCCATAACATCAGCAACTAGAAATACGATGAGGATATATGGAGACAATTTTTTTGAAACATCAGCAGCGATTTCAAGGTTTGCTTATCCAGCCACATTTAGTGACAATAGGCCCAATGCCATAATATTAGTTAGAGAAGATAGAAAAGAAGATGCTATTTTAGCGGCACAACTTATTAAGTACCCTATAAATGCACCAATCTTGTACACATACAAGGATAGTATCCCTAATACTATATTAAGAGAAATGAAGAGATTATCACCTCAGGGAGTTGTATTAGATAGAAATAGTAAGGTATACCTAATAGGGGATTTGGGGAATGGTGTAAAAGATGAAGTGGTAAAGCTGGGGTGGAACTTCAGGGAGTTAAAGGGTAATGATACCTATGAGTTATCTAAGAATATAGATGATTATATAGCTGCTTATAAGGGAAGCCATAATGATAAAGTAGTAGTGGCACCTATAGAGGCATCAGATTATGCACTTATGGAAACTGCCTGGTCAGCACATTCAGGAGATGTATTCTTCTTTATTAAAAAGGATTCTATACCAGACAAGGTAGCTGAAGCACTTAAGTTTAGACGTGGAGGAGCGTATATATATGTTTTAGGAGATGATTCTGTAATATCTCCTAAGGTTCAATCAGAGTTAAGTAAATATGGTCATGTACAAAGAATTTCAGATGCAAATGATATATATACGCAAGCAATAGATTTTACTAGATATAGAGATGTTGGTAAGAATTTTTCATGGTGGTTTGGTAGAAAGACTACGGAATTTGGTTGGAATATAGAAAAGTCTGGACATAACTTTATATTTGCTACACTGGATGACTGGCATTTGCCAGCAGCATCAGCCGTTTTGGCTTATAAGAGTGAGCATGGACCAATATTATTTGTAAAAAAAAGTAGTATCCCTGCTGTAGTACAAAAATATTTAAGTGATATTAGACCTATGGACGTTTCGGTTCAGGAAAAGATGAATAATTATGGTGTAATAATTGGATCAAAGGATTTTATAGATGAAAATATTCAGGGACAATTAGATGAACTTCTATCATAATAAAGGAGTGGTGGATAGTGGGTGAGCAAACATCCCAGCAGCAAAAGGATATTCAATATCAAATTCAAGAACAGTTAAGACAGAAGCTGGAGAATCTTCCTAGACTCTCTTTTATGACTACAAAATTTTTTAGAGACTTAAATGAAATGCAACAGGCGATAGATGAGCTAAATAATAACGGAATTACTAATTTAGTTAGCAGAACACTTACACAGAATTTTATTGAAGATATTTATGATTTGTATATGTTCTTACCTGGAGAGGGGTATGTAGCCCTAAAGGCAGCAGGTATTGGTGGTGTAATAGGAGGTTTAATAGGAGCAGCCCATAGTAAAACACTTATAGCACTACCATTATTGAATCCTGTATCTTCTGGAGGTGCTATTGTTACAATAGTTTTAGGTATTTGTATAGGAGCAATAATAAGTGCATGTTTTGCAGCAATAATATCTATGTTTAGATCTGTTAAGAGTATAAAGGAAGGATATCATATGCTTACTGTTTATGGCGACATAGAGGATAAGGAAACTATAAATGGTATATTAGAAAAGTATTTAACAGTAGACTTATAGAATCATATTAAAAAGCTTATAAAAACTAAGTTTCAGCTAAGGCTAATTATATCTGAAACTTAGTTTTTATTTAGATATAACAGATTAGTTTAATGCTTGATGTCGCAGCCACAACCACAGCTTTCATCTCTTATATTAATTTGTTTAGTAGCATTTTGCTGTTCCTGCTGAGATACAACTTGTTTTTGTTGCTGTTGTGGCTGATATTGGGGTTCTTGGCTTACTACGTAATTAACTCTACTTTGAAGCATATTTTCACACTGCTTTAAAGTATCAGCAACTTGTGTAAATAGTTGTTTTGCATTTGGGTCGTCAGTATCCATTGAAAAAGTTTTGCAGTTAGACTCACTAGACTTAATCATTTCAAGAGTTTGCTCTAACTTATTTATAACTGTCATGATACTACCTCCAGATAGCCAGTTTTATTCTCACAAAAAGTTTTTTAACTTTAGGAGTCGATTTTATTATTAGTTTATTGCAGCGGATATATTCTATTAAAAATTGCCTAGAGTTTAGAATATTTACTAACATTAAATTAGTTTTCATAGGTTACAATATTATCGACCAAAGCTATAGCTTTAAAATAAGATTATGAGTAAATTGTGTGGTTTTCAATGTTGAAAACTTCTATTGTATGGATGTAGGTTAGATAAATATAATATGAGGAGTGTAAAAGTATGGACAGAAGCCATATAGATAGAGCTAAATTAAATAAAGTACCTACTGGGCAGCCTTTTTTATATAAGGATATAGTACAGGATGATTATCCAGACGAAGAGCATACTGCAGATGGTAAAAGGTTCAAGGAAGAGGTTGAAAGAGGTATGTATAGTTCAGTGGTTATCAGTCAGGATAATGGCAATAGATTATTGTATAAAAAGTTATGAGGTTTCTAGATATGTATAAATAGTAACAGTCGTGCATTTTTGTAATATTTATAGTAATATATTAAGAAGATTCAAATGCACGACTTTTTATATAGGAAGTTTTATAATGATCTTTGTTCCGCAGTTTAATTTACTTTCAACCTCAATGGAACCTTTATGCATATAAATTATCCACTTTGCAATGGATAAGCCCAGACCTGTTCCACCGGTTTCTTTTGTTCTAGATTTATCTGCCCTGTAAAATCTATCGAAGATATGTGGTAAATCTTCAGAAGAAATGCCTATACCATTATCCTGAATATCTATGCACATTATTTTACTGATTTTATAAGAGTTAAGTTTTATAATTCCGTTAACAGGAGTATATTTTATACTATTATCTATAAAAATTCTTAGAGCTTGCTTTATAAGCTTTCTATCTGCACTTATGAGTACTTCGTCATTGACTTTGCTTAATATAGTATGAGTTGAGTTAATTAGTTTG
Source organism: Bacillota bacterium (assembly GCA_030706015.1). Taxonomy (GTDB): domain Bacteria; phylum Bacillota; class Clostridia; order Clostridiales; family Clostridiaceae; genus JAUZPI01. The sequence continues at coordinate 39,198 of JAUZPI010000027.1, read as the reverse complement.
GTTTCTTTTATCACTTCGTAAATTAACTCATTTAAGTGAAAGTCTGACTTTTCAATTTTTTGAGTGTTTTTATCAGCTCTTGCTAAAAAAAGTAGTTTTTCAACTAAATCCTTCATATTCTCAGCCTCAATTTTAATAGCGAAAATCGATTCCTCTAACACATCTTTGTCGTTCTTACCCCATCTATCTAGTAAGTTTGCGTATCCTTGGATAACGGATATAGGAGTTCTAAGTTCATGAGAAGCATCTGAAACAAATTGATTTTGTTGTTCATAAGAATGCTGTATTCTATCAATCATTTCATTAAAGGTTTCGGCTAAATCCTTAAGTTCATCTTGAGAACCACTGACATCTAAACGTGTGTCTAAAGCTTGGATAGAAATATGTTTTACAGTCTTAGTCATGGTGTCTATCGGAAGCAATATTTTTTTACTTGACTTATTGCCTACAAGTATAGTTATTAGAACTATGGTAGTATCTAGTATTAGTAGAATAATAGTAAAAACTTGATTATAAGTTTGCTCGGAAGTTAACTTTTTTGAAGCTTGAATATAATGCGCGTAGTTATCTTTTTGCATTTCTGAACTTAGGGTAATAATACGTATATTTGATGAGGTTTCAATATTTATTGAATCCATATTATTATTAAGTTCTCTATGCTTATCTCCATCAGTGGAATAAAGAAGTTTTTTATTTTTATCAAATAAAGAGAAGTTAGTATTATCCTCCTGAGATTCCTGTTTTATGGCTTTATAAAAGTCCTCTGAATCTACGAAAGAAGCTTGTTTTAAAATCGTTAAGGTTCTGGTTAAATCTACTTCTGCACCATTAGTTAAGAAGGATTGGAAGGCGGCGGACAGTAGAATGCTTAGTATCAAAAGTATTATTGAAAGAATAAATGCATATACTGCTGTTATCTTAAATGAGATAGAAAAACGGAGACGTCTATTTATCTTATTTAATGCAGGGCTTATTATCGAAAATAATACTGAAGCAAATTTCTGCACTATCATGAAATATAAAGATAGTGTTTTCCAGAGGATTTTGAAGAATATCTTAATTATTTCCATTTCTTAGGACGTATCCCACCCCTCTTACAGTATGAATAAGTTTTTTATTATATTTATCGTCGATTTTACTTCTCAAATAACGGATATAAACATCTACCACATTTGTGTCTCCTAGGTAGTCATAACCCCATACTGTTTCTAGTATTTTTTCCCTAGATAAAACTATATTCTTGTTTTCAATAAGGTATTTTAGTAAATCAAATTCACGTTTTGTAAGCTCTACATACTCATTATTAAAGCTGACAGTATGTTTTTCTAAATCTACCGTCAATTCATCTATCTTTAGAATTGATGGGTTAACAGCTGTAACGTTATTTTTTCGTTTAAGTGCTACTCTAATTCGAGCTAATAATTCTTCTATAGCAAAGGGCTTTGTTACATAATCATCGGCCCCTATATCAAGTCCCATAACTTTATCCATAACCTCATCCTTTGCTGTAAGCATGATTACTGGTACCCCCGAGGTTTGTCGTAATCTTCTTAATACTTCCATTCCATTTAATGCTGGAAGCATTACATCAAGTATTATAAGGTCAAAATTATTCTCCAAGGCTTTTTGTAGGCCTGAGCGACCGTCATGAGCCTGTTCAACAGTATAGCCCTCATATTTTAATTCTAGTTCTAAGAATCTAGCTATTTTAAGTTCGTCCTCAATTAACAGAATAGATTGAGCTGGCATAGTTACACTCCTTTGATAGTTACTAATATAGCTTAATTATATCTTATTTAGCTATAAATAAACATAACCTACATATTTCAATGCAGGTTATACAAGGAGAAAATTAATTTGTAGAAGAAGGTTCAGCATCATCTTCTGCGAGTTTGGTTTTAACAATGTTTATTTTATTAGATACTTTATCTAAAACAGAGTTTACTTCTGAATACTTGTTATCCTTATGCTCAAAACTAATTCTGTGGTTTGTAAATAACGCTAACAGTACACCGGCTATTACCAATGGTGTGGCGAATATGCATAATATTATAATTATAGTAATAGGTAAGCTTAAAATCACTTTATCATCTTTCTTTATTGTAAATTTTATTTTATGTGCTTTTTTTATAATTCTTTTTATAGTAATTATAAAAGAATGTTCTGTTTTTTCTTTAGTTTCACTTTTGATTTTTTTCTCCTTTTCAAGATAAACTAAAGCTTCAACTATATCTCCGTTAAATTTCTCAAGTGCATCCCTAGCATCCTCATAACTTACATTTGCTCTTTGTTTTAAGGCATCAATATCTTCTAATCTTACTGACATTTTCAATCCCTCCAAAAATAATTTAATCTATGGTTTTATTATAGGTTTGAGTAATTAGAACTTCCTTAGTGCAAGATTAGAATTTGATTAGAAAATAAAAATTCCTGCAGCCCGTTGGCGGCTGCAGGTTAAGAGAGGATATTTGTGTAGTGATATCTCTGAATAAATAAAATAATATTAGTTACTCCATTCCCCACATAGGTTAATGAATGGACGCTCGACCTAAGGTCGAGAGAGGATATTTGTGTAGTGATATCTCTGAATAAATAAAATAATATTAGTTACTCCATTCCCCATATAGGTTAATGAATGGACGCTCGATCTAAGATCGAGAGAGGTTATTTGTGTAGTGATATCTCTGAATATATAAAATAATATTAGTTACTCCATTCCCCACATAGGTTAATGAATGTAAGCTCGATCTAAGATCGAGAGAGGTTATTTGTGTATATCATTAGTATAATGACCTTAAAGTAAATAAGTACTATTCCAGATAAAAACCAGCCGGCTAGCACTGCTGCAAGGGGACCAAAGGCAGCTGCAGCATAACTGCTTAAAAGCAAAAATGATAGCATAATCACAAATAGCCCTTTAAAATATCTTTTACCTAATTTAAGGCTTATACCGATGGCTTTAATTGGTGATATGTCATCAACAACTACTATAGTGGTCCAAGGCTTAAATAGAAGCAATATAACTGCACTGAGAAAAATTAGACCCCAGCCAGCTGTAAGTGTTCCCACCAATGCTGCGTATAATATAAATAAAACAATTATAATAGGTGACAGTACTATAGTTATCAATGCAAGAAATACGGTTCCGCCTAGCACCTTAAAAAAGTATTTGCTTATTCCATTCATAAAATCATTAATAGTAATTCTTCCGCCATTTGAAGCTACTTTAATCAAGTTTAAAGTACCAACTTCTATTATTGCATTTTTTATCATGAATAAAATACTAAGTAAAACTAGGGTTATTATTATACGAGGAAGATGCTGCATAAAAAAGGTGGTCTTAGAAGCATCGCTCATATCGTTGCTAAAGATTTCAATTAGCTCTCTGAGAAAGCTTACAAATGCGCATAAAATAAGGATAATACTAAAACCTAAGTTTACAAATATAGGTATAAATATTCCTTTATTATTAGCAGAAATTCGCATTGCATTTTTACAATCATCCATTATTTCATCAAACCACATGGTTATAGCACCTCCCTATTTGGATTGTATGCATTAAACTTATTCTTGTAGGCTACAAATAAGGTTAGTGAAAAGAAAACTTCAAAAATCATTTTTATAATATAGGCAGATAAGGCTGCTATAGTTATCACTGGAATTAGTATTGCTACTACAGTTTTAGCTAATTTTATTCCTTGATCAATAACTTGAGTCGAATCCAATATTCCTTTTGATTGGTAAGGAAAAGGATTAGTTGAGTTTAGGGAGTTGTTAGAATTATTACCCAAACTGTTAAAGCTGTTATAGTTAAATCCGCTGCCTCCGCTGCGCATATTGGTAAAAGCTAAATGAACTATCTGCAGAAATGAAATAGCTAGAAAATTATCTTTGGCAAATTTGAAGCTGTTTGATATAGCGGTGAATACATCTGTGTCATCAAAAACAATAGAGACTTTCCACATGCTCAAAAATATAGTTGCTAATAGCAATATAATTGAAGAACCAAGCCCTAATGTTATAAGGCCTATAATTGCAATTATAACGGATGCAACAGTATATAAAATTCCAATAACGATACTACCTAATAGAAATCTAAGGAAATATTTTTTTACTCCTTCAGAAAAATCTCCTTCCTGGACTGAATCATATAAAACACACTTTTTGTACATGTTGTATAAGCCGCTATCCATAAATACAGATACTAAAGAGTATAAAATAAGAGCTAAAATGATCTTAATACCATAGGCTAGAAAAAAGTGAAGCAATTTTCTATAGTCAGAAAATGTACTAACATCGAAGTTGCCAATCCAAGTATATATTCTTAACCCTACGGCAATAATCATAAGAAGCTTTATAGCTATAAGTATTAGCTGAGGAGTATAGAGTCGTTTATTTCTTTTGTTTATGTGAAATGCCTCTTTAAAATAGTCAAAGACCAAATAAATTCCATCCATGTTATTATGTATCCCTCCTAAAAATAATAATGGTAAATACGCGTATAATTGCATTTATTATGATTGGCTATCTATATTATAGATTTATAATATACGATATTGGATTTAGGTTCAATTGTTTTTTATATATAATTCCAAATATGTATTTTAGTTATTATATATGACCAATTGTTTTTTGATATATAATTTCAAATCATATATAATTAGTTGTATTAAAATAAAAAGAAATGTGAGTGATTACATGGGAAAAATTTTAGTGTTAGCTGAAAAACCTTCAGTAGCACGAGATATAGCAAAAGTATTGAACTGTAAAAAACGAGGAGATGGATATCTAGAGGGAGACAAATACATTGTTAGTTGGGCAGTAGGACATCTAGTGACTCTTTATGAGCCAGAGGAATACGATGCTAAGTATAAAAAATGGAGGGTTGATACTCTTCCTATAATACCAGACCAAATGAAGATTAAACCTATTGATGGCACTAAAAAGCAATTTGAAATAATAAAAAGGTTAATGCAGAGTAAAAATGTTGATTCTCTTATTTGTGCTACGGATGCTGGAAGAGAAGGAGAATTGATTTTTAGATATACCTATGAGGCAGCAGGATGTTCTAAGCCTTTTCAAAGACTATGGATATCTAGTATGACAGATGAAGCTATAAAGGATGGTTTTGCATCGTTAAAGCCTGGTGAGGAATATAACAATCTATATAGTTCCGCCAGGTGTAGATCAGAGGCAGATTGGCTTGTAGGCATGAATGCAAGCCGGGCTTACACATTAAAGTATAATACTTTATTAAGCATCGGAAGGGTACAAACTCCTACTTTAGCTATATTGGTTCAAAGACAAAAGGAAATTGATGATTTTACACCTCAAGATTATTGGGAAGTAAACGCTATATTTGATTCCTTTAAGGGTACCTGGTTTGATAAAGAGACAAAAGAATCAAAAATAATGAAAAAGGAAAAGGCTGAAGAACTAGCAGCTATGGTGAAAGGGAAGCTTGGGAATGTATTAAGTATTGAAAATGATAAGAAGAAGCAGGTACCTCCTTTGCTTTATGATTTGACAGAACTTCAAAGGGATGCAAATAAAAAGTTTGGGTTTTCAGCACAAAAAACCTTGAATACTATACAAGATTTATATGAAAAGAGGAAGGCAGTTACCTATCCTAGAACAGACAGCAGATATCTAAGTCATGATATGCTTGGTAAAATAAAATCTACTCTTAATAAGATAAATGTTGAGCCCTATAAAGAGCATGTTAAATATGTTTTAGATTTGCCAAAGCTGCCTACTTCAAAAAGAATAATAGATGATAGTAAGGTTACAGATCATCATGCTATAATACCAACGGATGTTATACCTAATATTAAAGCTTTTACTCAAGATGAATTTAGGATATATGATTTGATAGTGAAAAGGTTCATTTGTGTATTTTATCCCAATTATGAATACACCATAACCCGAATCACTACTGAAGTCCAAGGTGAGCATTTCCTAACAAAGGGTAAAACTATATTAAAGCTTGGGTGGATGGAATTATATAAAACTGACAATAAGGATAAAGCTAAAGAAAGTAAAAAGAGTGATGAGTCCGAAGATAGTGAGGACGCATCCAATCAAGAGCTTCCTAAGCTAAAAAAGGGAGAGCAGGTTACAGCTGTAGATTCAGAGTTGGTACAGAAGAAAACAAAGCCGCCAAGCGCTTACACTGAGGCATCGTTGCTATCTGCAATGGAGAATGCAGGACGCTTTGTTGAGGATGAGGAGCTAAAGGAGCAGTTAAAGGAAGGGGGACTAGGCACACCAGCTACGAGAGCATCTATTATAGAAAGGCTCATACAGGTAGGATATATAGCAAGAAAGGGAAAAACAATATATCCAACAGAGAAGGGCATGAAGCTTATCGATGTACTTCCAATGGAGTTAAGATCCCCTGAAACTACGGGAAAGTGGGAAAGAGGACTATCTTCTATTTCTAAGGGGAAACTTGGTTCAGAGAGATTTATGGAAAGCATAAAAAGATATGTTAAATATATAATCCAAGAATCATCAAGGGCTAAACGCTCTGTAATCTTTAAAGATGAAAATAGAGATAAGACTCCTAAAATAAAGCTTGAGAGTCTCGGCAAATGTCCTTGTTGTAAGGATGGAGAAGTTCTTGAAAATAGTAAGGCGTTTTATTGCAGCAATTGGAGAAGCGGCTGTAAGTTTACTATATGGAAGAATCAATATGAGAGGCTTGGAATAAGCCTTCAAAAGGATATGATAATAGAACTTATTAAAAATAATAAGTTGGAAAACTTAGAAATTACTAAGCCTGGCAGCGGTGAAAAGGGAAAAGCAGTAATTGAACTAAAAGGCGCTAACGGGGCAACTGCTATAAATGTTATATAAGGGGATGAGAGAAATGAGTGAGCAAAATATCAGCATGGCAACAAGTTTTTCTATATTTGGTGTACTGATTGCAGCAGTATTTTTTATAAATGCAGGGGCAAATGCAAATAAATTGTATTTTCTAGGGGTTATAGCATGTATATTATTAGTTGTAGTGCTATTATTCATAAGAAAAAAACTGCTTTTTTCAATATATTATAAGCGATTTATAAATAACTGGGGAAAGAAAGAAGAAAGAAAGAGGAATATGAACTATCTTAAAAACTTCTTTAATATGATCCAGAAAAAAGAAGCTTTTTTTCTGGATGATCAAACCTGGACTGATTTAAATATGGATGAAGTTTTTGGCACTATAGATAGAACAATAACCTCTCCGGGAGAGGAAACCCTATATAGTATTTTAAGAAATATAAAATTGAGTGAGGAGCCTCTTTTATTACGGGATAAGGTGATAAACCTGTTTCAGAGTAATGAGAAGATAAGAGAAGAAGTAGCCATTGAACTTATAAGTGTGGGCAGGAGAAAAGAAAACGAGGTTCCAAATCTCCTATGGAAAGAATTGAATGTTAGTACTAAGTATAGACCAATCTTTATTACATTTACATTAGCTTTATTGGCATCAGCCATAGGGGCTGTTCTATTAAGAAGCGTAACAGCTATATTTTTGCTAATGATGGTAATGGTAATAAATAACATTCTTCATTTAAAGTTTAAGAAAGACATAGGTTTATATGTATCATCACTAAGCTATCTAGGTGCGATAATAAAAGCGGCACAAAAAATATCAAATATTGAAACAGAGGAACTAAAGGAATATAAAGAAATATTAAAAGAAGAATCTAAAAAGGTTGAGAGTTTAATAAAGGGAGCGGCAGATCTTAATAGATCAGAGGGTGTAGATTTGTTAGCAGATTATTTTTATGCCACACTGCTTGTAGAGGAAAGAAGATTTTTTTCAGCTTTAAATTATATTAAGAAGTATAATGAAGAACTTAGACAATTATACCTATGTATTGGTGAATTGGATGCATTAATGACTGTGGCCTCCTATAGGGATGGTTTAACTATTTACTCAAAACCTGAATTTAAGCAGGAGGGGAAGTTATTTCAGGCTGAAGACTTGATTCACCCTCTTCTGGAGAAAGCAGTTTCAAATTCGATAAATCTAGATGAAAAAGGTATTATACTAACTGGTTCTAATATGTCTGGTAAATCCACCTTTCTTAGGACTTTAGGAGTAAATGCTGTCTTGGCGCAGAGTATCTATACATGCAGAGCTAGATCATATAAAGCTTCGTTTTTTAAAGTTATGAGTTCAATAAGTCCTGAGGATAATTTATCTGGAGGGAAAAGCTATTATTTCAGGGAAGCAGAGGCTCTTCATAGGATAATAAAAGAATGTGGTGAGGAGCACCCTCTTCTATGTATAATCGATGAAATATTTAGAGGTACTAACCCATTAGAAAGGGTAAATGCTTCAGCTGAAATTCTAGCATATATTGAAAAACATAATACCCTTACTATAGTAGCAACACATGACTTGGAACTTACAGAAATGCTTAAGGACAGATATTTGTGTTATTATTTTAGTGAAGACATAAATGAAGAAGGACTAGTATTTGATTATAAATTAAAACAAGGAGTCTCCAATACAAGAAACGCGGTGAGGCTATTGAAATACTTGGGATACCCTGAGGAAATTATAGAAAAAACAAATGAAAGAATAAGCAACTTTTAAGTGGGTTGCTTATTCTTTTGTACATTTTCTATAAAACCTATGTGACAAGTAAGAAAAAACATTGACATCCGTAGGGTTATTTGGTAACTTATATTTAAGAATTAAATTGCATAAAAAATCTTCTTGCAGCGCTTATCTGCAAGAAGATTTTTTACATCAATTTACTATAGGGGATAAGGCAGCTTATATTAATTAGAGAATTAATTTAGCTATTATGTAATTATTTTTTGGGAGGAGTATATATGGGGGAGAAGTCTAATGGTATCTCAAGCGAAAATTTAAAAACACTTTTGGAATTGGTTAAGTCTACGAGGTTTGGTTCTATTACTCTGGTAATTCAAGACGGAGTTGTGGTGCAGATAGAAAGAAATGAGAAAATGAGATTGAAATGAACCAAAGACATGAATTTCCAGTATATCGCCAAAGCAAACCGACTTATCCGATAGGTAATATAAAAAGTGTTGACACTTTTAGGGATTTGGGGTAAAATATAAGCAACCTATAGGAAAAGTATATTATCAGGTTGACCAGAGATACTGGAGACCAGGTTTTTATCTTCGTATGATTCTAATTGATATTATATGAAGAGAGAAGCGTGGTCTTTTTTAGTATCAATAAATTTGTTGCCCCTACACACACTTTATATAAAAGTAGTTGATTGAATCTTGTCGCAATCAACTACTTTTTGTGTTTACAATCATTAAATATATAGTATAAAATTTTGGTAAGTAACAGATAAATAATACGAAATATTAAGGGTATGAGGTGAAATAAATGAGAATAACCACTATAGGTTCATGGGGAGCATATCCCGAAAAAAATGAGGCTACGGCAGCTTACCTTATTCAAGAGGATAAAAAGAATATACTTATAGACTGTGGTTCTGGTGTTGTTTCACAACTTCAAAACTATATAAAGCTTGAAGAACTAGACTGTGTGATACTTACACATTATCATGCAGACCATATTGCAGATATTTATCCACTGCAGTATGCTTGTATGATACTTAGCCAGACAGGAAAAAGAAGTAAGCCTTTAAGGATTTATGCTCATAGCAGGGATAAGAAGGAATTTGATAGTCTGAGTTACGGAAATTATTGTGAAGCCATCAGTATTGACACAGGGAATGACTTAACTATAGGTAATTTAAACTTTACCTTCAGCGAGAATGTACATCCAGCTTACTGTCTTTCAATAAGAGTACAATGTCAAGATAGTATTTTTACATATGTTTCTGATACTGGATGGACTGATAAATTAGTTCATATATCAAAAGATGCAGATATACTTATCTGTGAAACTAATCTTTACAATGAACAATTTGGAGTAGTAGTTGGTCATCTAACAGCTGGTGAAGTGGGAAGACTTGCCTTAGAGGCTGGGGTTAAAAAACTTATATTGAACCACCTGCCTCATTATGGTGATCTTAGTCAGTTATTAAATCAAGCTCAGACATTTTTTAATGGTAGTGTGGAGATAGCTAAGAGTGGAGCAATATGGACGCTATAAAATAAAACTGTTGGCATGAAAAATGCTGGCAGTTTTATTTTTTGTTAGAAATTTAAGGTTTTATATAAGTGTTCTAAATCTCAATTTTACATTAAGTTTTTAATAAGTATTTGGAAAAAAAGTAAAAAACACTTATAATGAAAATGTTATGCAGATGATGTAAAAAATACATTCTATTTCCGTGGGAAAATAGAATCTTTATACGTCTAATAGTGTAGATTGCTTTTGTGAATGAGAAAGTAAAGAGTTAGAGAAAAGGTGTAGAGCAGATAGACTATTTTATTAGAAAGGGTGAAGTTATGTGGAGGCTATAAAAAATCAATTTGACATGAGCCTAAATGAGGTTGTGATTGAGGCAAATGCTTTAAATAAAACCTTCAAGTTAGGAGATGTAAATGTTGATGTATTGAAGGACATTAATCTTACAATTAGAGAAGGCGAGTTTGTATCTATTATGGGACCTTCAGGCTCAGGAAAGAGTACCTTATTATATTTATTAGGAGGTTTAGATAAACCTTCCTCTGGTAATGTTAAAATAGCTGGAAAAGAACTTTCAGTTATGAAGGACAAAGATCAAAGCATCATGAGAAGGCGAAATGTTGGATTTGTATTTCAATTCTATAATTTAATACCTAATTTAGATGTAGAGGAAAATATCATGCTTCCGCTGCTTTTAGATGGTAAAAAGATAAAGAATTATAGGTATAGGCTAGAAGAAATTCTTGAAATAGTAGGTTTAACTGAGAGAAGACGACATACACCAAGAGAGTTATCTGGTGGACAACAGCAGAGGGTCGCCATTGCAAGAGCCTTAATTAGTGACCCAGATGTAATATTAGCCGATGAACCTATAGGAAACTTGGATAGTAAAACAGGTACTGAAGTAATGGAGTTATTAAGAAAGATTAATGTAGAGAAGAAAAAGACTATAGTGCAGGTCACTCACTCAAGTGATGCTGCAAAATATGGTCAAAGAATTATATTTGTTAAGGATGGAAGGGTGGTTGAACAATAATGAAAAAGATTAGGATTACTCTATTAATAAGCGTAGTTGGAACTATGTTGCTAGCTACTGCCTGCGGAGGCACTCAAACAAGCGATAAAACTGCAAAGCCTAAGGCAACAAAGGCGAAGAATGATATTGTTGAGGCATCAGGAGTAGTTAAAGCTTCAAATATCGAGAATATTGTAATTGATTTTCCTGCTACAGCCATGGCTAAGGTTACTAAGATAGACATAAAAGAAGGCCAAAAGGTTAAAAAAGGAGACAAGCTAGTAGAATTAGATTTATCCGATTATAATGTATTGGTTACTGGGAAAAGCAAGACCATTGATGCTGATGAAGATTTAAAAAAGGATATGCAGACTGATAATCAGAAAAGTGCGCAGGATTTAAAAATAGCTGCAGAACAATCAGAGCTAGATGCAATTAAAGCAAAAACAAGCAAGAGTTATATTAGTGGCAGTAATGTAATTTCTGATATGGATAATGCGGTAGTAACTGATGTTGGTTATAAAGTAGGGGATGCAGTAAGTGCTGAAAAAGCTGTTATTACTCTTGAGGACTTAGGCAGTTTGCTAATTCAGGCAAATGTAGATGAGGAATTCATAAAAGACGTACAAGAAGGAAAGATAGTCTCTATAATTCCAAAATCAGATCCTAGCAGTAAGTTAACTGGTAAGGTTTCAAGAATAGAGAGTCAGGCTATTACTCAAAATGGAGAGACCTACGTTCCAGTAGAAATATCTATTGATAACAATAACGGAAAATTATTACCTAATTTTAATGTGGATGTTGAAATTAGTAAGAAATAGATAGTAATTATAAATAAGTAAAGGATGAAAGGTGGTTAATTAAGATGAAAAAATTAAGAATTGCTTTAATTTTAGGTGCAGCTGCAGCTATGGTATATGCTGCTGTAAAGAAGAAGGATGAATCACAAGATAAATATATGGAACCTAAGAAGTAACTTTAAGTTAGTCATAAATAATATCAATGAAAGGAGATGAGAAGTTGAGCATAATAATAAAGTTTATCCTGAAAAATATCAGAGAAAAAAAGCTCAGGACACTGCTTATAGTAATCTCTGTAGCAGCAGCCTGCTCCTTGTTCTTTGCAGCAAATGGTATTTCAAGCAGCTACAAGGATGAATATATAAGTATATTAAAAGGTGTATACGGTAGTGCAGATATAACTATTTCAGCAGGACAAAAATCTCCATCAAGGTTTTTTTATAATAATAAAACCGAGTTTTTTAGTAATCGGATTGACTATGCTATAGGTGAGATGGACAGCAGCGGGAGCTATGAAATAAATAAGAGTGAAAGTACTAATGTAAGTATTAAAGGTATAGATTATGACGACTTAATGGAGATGAATCCAATAAACTTATTGGAACAACAGAGTTTAAAGCCTTTTTCAGGTGATAAGATTATTATAAGTAAGAAAACTGCTGATAAGTATAGTTTTCAAGTGGGACAAAAAATAAAGCTGAAAATAGGAGACACTAATAAACAATTTACTATCGTGGGTATTGCTGAACCATCTTCTGTATTCAAGATGGAAGGTGACAACACCATTGCCATTATACCAAAAGATGTTGCATGTGATCTAAACGATGCAAAGGGAAGGGTATCAACAATATTTATCAAAGTAAAAAATTCTGAAGACAAACAACAGCTCATAAAAGACTTAGGAGATACCTATAAAAGTTATTCTGTCGGAGAAACAATAAATGAACAGGAAATTGATCAGGATACTCAAAGTACAGGCGCAACATTTTATATGATGCTTGTAGTAGTGCTTATTATGAGTGTATTCATAATATATACTTCCTTTAAAGTTATAATAATAGAAAGGATGCCTATCATAGGAACCTTTAGAAGTATTGGAGCCACAAAGAAAACTACTAATATTGTTCTAATGGTAGAAAGTATAATTTATGGTGTCGTAGGTGGAATTGTAGGGTGTGGTATAGGATTAGGCATTCTTTATTTACTAGAAGTGCAGCTTAGCCCATATAAAATATATTATACCCCTGAATTTCATTTTTCAATTAATGGACTCATAGTAGCATTTATTTTTGGGGTGGTAATTTCCTTCCTTAGCACGATGATTCCTATTCTTAGAGTATCGAAAATATCTGTAAAGGATATAGTCTTAAATAATGTAGATCATACAGAGAAGAGAAGGTATTGGAAGTTTATACTAGCAATACTTTTATTAGCTTTTGGAATTGCAGTTCCATTTTATACCCCAAGAGAAGCTTCAAAGGCAATGCTAATGGATATGGTTGCTATGTTTGGCCTTGTTATTGGAATAATATTAATACTACCTTACATTAATAATTTATTTATTAAAATGTTAGGAGCTATATATTCTATTATATTTGGTAATGAAGGAATTTTAGCAGCAAAGAATTTAAAAAATAATAAAAGTATCTTAAATAATATATGTCTTTTAACCATAGGAATATCCGCTCTCTTTATGATTAATGTGGTAAGTGACAGCGTTAGTAAGGAGGTAGCAAAGGCATATGCCGTATGGAATTCTGATATTATGGTTAATCCTAGAGCAGATATAACTAAGGATGATTCTTCTGACACAAGGAAGATAAACACTGTAGATGGTGTGGCTGACTGTGCAGGAGTAATAAGTGTAAATGGAGTTACTATAGATGGAGTCACTGGAGTTAATAATCAGATTATGGATATAGATAGTATTGACACAAGAAAGTTCTCAGATTACTTCAATATAGACTTCACGTCAGGCGCCACGGAACTGCCTAAAGATTTTGATGATGATAGAAATATTGCTATAGCGGAATCGCTAAAAAATAAATTTAATGTTCAATTAGGAGATACCATAACTTTGAATACAGCTGGCGGGAAAAAGGATTATAAGATAGTAGCGGTATTTAATACCTTAATGTACAATGGCAGCTATGCATTTATTCCTACTAAGTATATGAAAAGTGATTTTAAAATAAGTAATTATGGCACAATCTATGTGAAAACCAATAAGGATAGTAACTATGTCAGTGATAAGCTTAAAGAAAAGTTTAAAGGAATGAAATACAGAGTAGATACCATAAGCCACATGGAAGAAGAAAATGCAAAGGCTAATGATAGTATGATGCAGCAGTTAAAGGCATTTCCTTTAATCGCCATGCTTATAGGTGCCTTTGGTGTTATAAACAATTTTATCATAAGCTTTATGGAAAGAAAGCGTTCTTTTGCAGTACTAGCATCTGTTGGTATGAGCAAGAGACAAAGCATAAAAGTCTTATTTATTGAAGCTTTATCAACTGGAATAATAGGAGGAGTAGTAGGTGTGGCAGGGGGCTTTGGAATGACTGCAATCCTGCCGCATTTACTGCAGGCTATGGATTTGCCTATAAAAATGGATTACACTGTTTCACTTTTTGTAATATGTGCTCTATTAGGGATAGCAATAACCTTAGTTGCCTCAATATCACCAGCGTTAAAATCATCTAAACTTAATATTATTGAAGCTATAAAATACGAGTAAATATATATGGGATTAAGAGCCTGCATCTTAGATTATAATCGATTTAAGATACAGGCTCTTATTATATTTATAAGAATAAAAGCCTCTAAATCCTGTAACACCTTTAGCTTAAGGAACATAATTTATACTAAGGAAATAAGTTTAGTCAAGGCTAAAACAGTTGACTCTACATAACTATGTTATGAATAGCTAATATACTACCGTGAAAGGTGAGGGGTTTGATGGAAGGTGAAAAGACTTTATTAAATATAGATTTAGGTACAGGAAAAAATGATGTTTTAGATAGAAGGCTTAGCAGTAGGACGGGTCTAGTAGTTAGGGGGAAACAGTTACTGAAGTTTTTAGGGCCCGCCTTTATTGTCAGCGTTGCTTATATAGATCCTGGTAACTTTGCTACAAATATAAGCGGAGGATCAATTTTTAATTATAATCTTCTGTGGGTAATATTATGGAGCAATTTGATGGCTATATTTCTTCAGGTTATGTCTGCTAAACTTGGTATAGCGACTGGTGCAAATCTTACTCAAATGTGTAAAAAGGTATTTTCTAAAAAAACCAATGTTTTTTTCTGGAGTGTTGCTGAATTAGCTGCTATGGCTACAACAATGGCTGAATTCTTAGGTGGTGCCTTGGGATTTTATCTGTTGTTTAGGATACCTTTGCCCGTTGCTGGTATAATTACAGCAATTATAACCTTTGGTATAACCTATTTGCAGAAGTATGGTCAACGTGTTGTAGAAATTATAATAGCTGGTTTAGTGGCTGTTATATGTATAGCGTATACAATTGAGTTGTTTTTAGCTAAACCTGATTGGGCAGCAGTGGGTTATCATACCTTGATTCCCTCTTTGCCAAATGGCCAGGCAGTGCTTATAGCAGTGGGGATGCTGGGGGCTACTGTTATGCCACATGTAATATATCTTCATTCTCAGTTAGTGCAAAGTAGGAATACTATGGAGGCAAACGTAGAAGAAAAGAAAAGACATCTTCGTATGGAAAAGATAGATGTAGCTATAGCTATGAATATAGCCTTTATTGTGAATGCTGCTATGGTAATAGTATCAGCATCAGTATTTTATCGTCAGGGAATAATGGTGGATTCTATAGAACAAGCACATCGTTCACTTCAGCCACTTCTAGGCTCACTATCAAGTGGAGCTTTTGGAATTGCTCTGCTTGCCTCTGGTTTTTCATCATCTACTGTAGGAGCTATGGCTGGGGAAACTGTTATGGATGGCTTTATAAATGTAAAGCTACCTATAAATGTGAGAAGGCTGCTAACTATGCTGCCTGGCATGATGATTATAGGGATGGGAGTTAATCCCATGAAGGCATTACTTTTAAGTCAGGTTTGTTTAAGTTTTGCCTTACCAGTAGCCATTATCCCAATGTTAATTATTACAGGCAGAAAGGAATTGATGGGGGATTTTGTAAACAAGCCAATAGTGAAGTTTTTAGGTATATTGATAACTACAGCTATTGTCTCAATGAATGCAGTTTTACTCTACTTCACCTTTATGGGAAATATATAGGTTATGCCACATAGCAATAGGTAGAAGGGTAGATTATGTTTGGATATTCAAATATACAGGTTTTGGGTAGTACGTATCTGAAACCTGTATATTTTTTTGATTTACTAAGATATTAAGCACTTTATCTATAAAGAATAAAGTATAGAGAAGTACACGTAAATTATACGATGTTGGAGTATAATATGTAATAATAATATTTTTATCATGAGGTATATTGTATGAGTTTTAAATTAAAGATTAGGCTCTTTGAAGATAATCATAAACCTAAACTTATGGCGTTAGATTTCATAAAGTATATTGGTCCAGGATTTCTAGTTACAGTAGGGTTTATAGATCCTGGAAATTGGGCATCTAATATTTCTGCAGGAGCTAGCTTTGGATATGAGCTGTTATGGGTAGTGACCTTTGGAACACTAATATTAATTGTATTGCAGCATAATGCGGCTCATCTTGGTATAGTAACAGGTTATTGCCTATCAGAAGCGGCAACCTTTTATATTAAACCGATTATAACTAAGCTGGCACTTGCTTCTGCTACGCTAGCCGCAGTGTCTACAGCTATGGCGGAGATACTTGGTGGAGCTATAGCTTTAAATATGTTATTCAAAATACCCATAAAAATTGGTGCAATTTTAATACTAATACTTGTGCTGTGGATGATTTTTACTAATTCATATAAAAAATTAGAGAAATGGATAATAGGTTTTGTTTCCATAATAGGACTATCATTCATAATTGAGCTAAGCTTAGTGAATGTTAATTGGGGGAGTACATTGGTTGGATTAGTAAGACCGAGCTTTCCACCAAACTCCATTTTAATAGTAATGAGTGTATTAGGTGCAGTTGTAATGCCCCATAATTTATTTTTACATTCTGAGATAATACAAAGTAGGCAGTTTAATCTTGAGAGTGAAGCTGTTATAAAAAAACAGTTAAAGTATGAATTTGCGGATACATTATTTTCAATGCTTATTGGCTGGGCTATAAATAGTGCTATGGTTATAATCGCAGCAGCCACCTTTTTCTCTAAACATATTCAGATAAATGAGCTTCAGCAGGCACAACAGATGCTGACTCCTCTTTTGGGACCAATGGCAGCTATTATTTTTGCTGTTGCCTTATTATTGGCGGGTATATCTTCATCTGTAACAGCTGGTATGGCAGGAGGAAGTATTTTTGCAGGTATTTATGGGGAACCCTATGATATAGAAGACTTTCATACTAAGATGGGGGTAGCAATTACTTTTATTGCAGCAGTAGTAATTATATTTTTAACAAGTAACCCCTTCAAAGGACTTGTTTACTCGCAAATGTTTTTAAGCATCCAATTGCCTATAACTATATTTCTTCAGATATATTTGACTTCATCTAAAAAGGTTATGGGTAAGTTTGCTAATGATAAACTTTTAAAAGCAACACTTTGGTTCATTGGTATAGTGGTTACAGCGCTGAATTTAGTATTGCTTTATGATGCTATAAAATAATAAAAAACACTACCAAGTCTATATAGATTTGATAGTGTTTTTTATGCTCGAGATTTTTATACAGTTGTAGGAGGAGTAAATGTTCTCTGAGCAAGTTCTTGATCTAGCATGTAAAGTGCAGCAGGATCATCTCCTATTCTCTCTAACCGCTTAATAACATTTGTTACAGTTGTTTCTTCCTCAACTTGTTCATCTATAAACCACTTTAGAAAGCTTATGGTTGCATGTTCCCTTTCTTCTGTAGCTATGTTCATTAAGTTGTAGATTCTTTGAGTAATTTCCTGTTCATGTTTTAAGGTTTCTTTGAAAAGTTCTAGCATAGATCCAAATTCATTTTGTGGCTCATTAATGGAGGTTATAATAACTCTTCCATTCATTTGATTAATATAATTGAAGAATCTCATAGCATGAAACTTTTCTTCTTCAACCTGAACTTTAAAAAAGTTAGAAAATCCGGGTAAGTCTTGTGCCTCGCAATATGCCTGCATAGCAAGATATAAGTGAGCAGAGGCAAATTCGTAGTTTGTTTGACTATTTAATTCTTTGAATAATCCTTCGCTAATCATATTATCATCCCTTCCTTAATTAGTTAAATCTATATTAAAATCAGTTATTTGCTACTAGCTTCTTGTATATTAATATATTATACTAATTAATAGTAATTATCAATAACTGCAATATAAAAATACATCTATAATTGTTTGTAGTATAATGTATTTTATGCAATAAGGGTAAGATCGAAGGATTATATTTTTCATCCTTCGATTCCACAGAAATTTTTATTCAAGAAGTTTTCCTAGGTCTATCATTCCAGCACCCTGAATTCTTGAAGGTATTTTTGTTAATATACAATTCATTTTGAGTAGGGAAAGCACATCTTTATATGTGAGATTTGAATTTTTTTCTAAGAGTAGAGCGCATACTCCGCTAATATAAGCAGCGGCGCAGGAGGTTCCGGTGTATGATACGTATGGCTTAACAAGTTTTTTAGCATAAAGCCTAACCCCATTTTTCTCGGATATATAACTCGTGTCACTATTTAGAGAAGCTATATCCACACAGCCAGCTGATAGATCAGGTTTTTCGGGCTTGCCGCAGGGACCAGATGAAGAATATTTATATACATCTATGGAACCTCTAGTATCCAGACCGCCAACTGTAATGCAATTATGCAGTACAGCAATACCTCTCAATGAGCTTTCAGCAATTCCATTATTACCGCTAGGAACTACTATAATTATATTTTTTTCTGCTGCCATATTAAAAAGCAATGAAAATTGAGAAAGAATAAAACTGTTATAGGTAGTTAGCTCAAAAGGCAAACAGAGCACTCTTATATTAAAATTGACACTTTCCAATATAAGCTTTTCAATTGCAAACAATATATCTGATATATAACCTCGTCCCTGCGCATTAAAGGCTTTGATTACATAGATTTCCGCATCTTCAGCAATACCTTTATATGCACTCTTAGAACTATTGCCATTTGCGCTCAATAAGCCGCAGATAAAAGTACCATGACCATTATCGTCATATGGATAATTTAATCCGCTTAGTAAATCAACGAAACCTCTTATTTTTGAGCCTGAATTTATTAAATCAGGGTGAGGATAGACTCCGCTGTCAACAACTCCTATGCATATTCCTTTACCAGTGTAGTTATGTTTCATAGTAGAAGTAACTTTATTGGAGGTAAGTATGCTATTACCACATAAGAATGCAAAATCATCAAAAGTTATATAACTTACTTGAGGATATTCTATAAGTTTATTTATAACTCGAGAAGATATATTGGCAGAAAAACAGCCAATGGAGGAAATAGATCTAATCACTTCCCCTCTATATGCTTTTACTTTTTTTTCTGCAGCATCCTGTAAGTTTTTGCAATGGATAATAACTCTGTAATTTTTGTAGGTATTGCTATCTATGGCTGCCTTCAAATTATCATCTAATTTATTTCTTAAAGAAAACATAGTCTCCCTCGCAAAAATGCTCTCATAGCTATTATATTTATTACTTAGAAAAATGTTATTAATTAAGTGATATAAAATATAGTTAAAAATGTGTTTGACAAAATATGGGCATTGTTTTACTATATCTATGAAAAACATAAAGAGGTGAATTTAATGCCATTAATAGATTTTGTATGCTACAAGTGTGGCAAAGAATTTTTTCAAATTATAAATGGAAATGCAGAGAAGGTAACATGTCCAGAGTGCCTAAGTGAGAATGTAAAGAGAGTTTATAAAGGAAAGTTCTACAGTAAGAATGGTACTAAGTGCTCAGGTAGTTGCAGTGGGTGCTCAGGATGTAATTAATATCAGCTAAGGAAGTATTGTACTCCCTTAGCATTTCCACTTGAATATCAGTATACCGATTATCATTACGGCTATTCCTAAATATTTAGTGGCTCCAAACTTCACTGGAGTAGTATCAAATAAGCCTAAGGCATCAATCATAGCTGCAGAAGTAAGCTGAGATATGAGTATTATAGTAATAGCGCAGGTAGGACCTAGGCTAGAGATACCCTTTATAACAGTAAATATTATAATTACACCAAGTACGCCTCCAAGCAGGTACAGTTTATTAACATTTTTAATGTTTTTAATATCTCCATTTCCTAGAAATATAACTATAATTAATGTCAAAGCGAAGCCTATTCCCTGAACTAGAACATTAGTTTCCCAGATGCCTATCTTATCCCCTAGTCTTGTATTGAAAACACCTTGAAGGCTCATGCTTAATCCTGCAATTATAGACATAATTATACCTATCATAAAAATTCACTTCCTATGTTATTGAATATAGTTTATTACTTTAAATAGTCTTCCATTAAGTATTTATTTTATCCTACTAACATAGAATGGATTTATAGTATATCTAATGCTGATTTAGAGCGTAAAAAAAAGCATAGGAAAATCCTATGCAAATTTTAATATCCTGAACTTTGTCTTTCATGATTTATAGTGTTTTTTCTTAAATAGGCAGCTTCGATTTCCTCTTCTGAAAAACCGAGATTTATTCCAAGGCTTATAAAGTCTTCAAACAACGTAGTATAATGGTCTTTTGAAGCGCAAATAATAAAATCATTAATATCAATATACAGATCAAGAAATTGTTCAGTAATTTTATAGTTAAATTTTGAGACGGAAACTTCTGCATCATCAAAGTTCCTATCAATTCCGATACTTAATATAAAATGAAGACAATCTACGTACTCTTCTAAAATGACATCCTTCTCTGATGGACCCTTGTTACTCCAGAACTTGAAACAACGAGTTTCATTTGCAAGTTCACCAACTTCTACTTGAAGTGCTAAAACCTTTTGGGAGAAAAGAGATTCTCCTTGAAGTTTATGTTCATTTATGATTCTATTATCTAATTCTCTTTGCATATCAAACAATTTTTTCAAATCCATGTAATAAAGCCGCCTTTCCTTAACTTTCGTAATAAGTATATTTTATATGAAACTTTAAAATATTGAAAGCTAGCAAAACGATTACATAAAAATTTTATATGAATATTTTGATAATAATTTTTGACTTTTTGGAAGTTAAATCCAGCATATGTATTAATATTTTTAATTTTTATACATTTAAATACAAAGTTACTATGGTATTTTTGGTAAGGTATTGGCTGCCTGAGGCATTAAGTGGGTTTTTAGCTTAGCGGTATTTTCACCATAAACCATATCTAGAGCCTGATTTAAGTCCTTTACTACGGTGACCTTTGCATTGCGTAATATTTCAGGATCTAATTCGGAGACAAGGATTAATTTAAATTTCTCAGCAGTTTCACAAAAATAATATCCTACAAACTTAGAAATACTATATCTATCTCTTAAAGATTTTTCTCTATCAATTAAATTATCAAAGTTTAGAATAATATCTTGAATATCTGAATCTCCGCCTATTCCTTCTCTGCATTCACTTATTAAGATAATTGTACCTCCATCTCTTGCAGCTTCCCTTGCATTGATTAGGGTTTTAATTGATTGGTACAAATTAATATCCTTAGGATATCCGCCAGCACTTGCTATAACTACATCAGCCTTTTCTTTAATATCTACACCATCTATGCTATCTACTAGATTTCTACCAGCTTCATGAGCTGATATGTAATTACCTGCCACAGCACCTGCTATATTGCCATCTGGACCCATTATCACGTTAAACATAAAAGTCGGTCTTATAAAACTTGCAGCTTGCAGCATATCATCATGAAGAGGATTAGAGCGAATATTTCCGGAACGCACATTAGGATGAGTTCCATGTCCTAAGTTATCATTTAAAGAAAGTGCATGATTAGCCATTATAGTTTCGTAAGATGCTATACCAGGCACCAAGGATTTTTTACCACCGGACCAACCTACTAAAAAGTGATAGATTATTGCCCCTGTTATGATTACATGATCACACTCTAAAGATAATTTGTTTATTGAAACAGGAGTACCATAAGTGGTTTTGCCAACATAAACCAGATTGCTTTTATCATGGCAATCATGATCTATCACAGTAAATCTATCTTTTAAGTCTTCTCCAAGAAGAGTAGCATGTTCTTCTTTAGTTTGTGGTCTATGAGTTCCCAGAGCACTTAGGAAAACAATATCGCTATCTTGTATGCCGCCGGCAATCAGTTCATCAACAATTTTGCTTAGATATTTATGAGTTTTCTGCCATGCTCTAGTGGCATCAGGTATTACTAAACATACAGTCTGACCAGGGTATACCAGTTCTCTTAATCTTGCACTGTCTATAGGATTTTCAAGAGCATCAGCTATGATATCATCCTCAGACTTTGTAACTTCGTAATTACTGCTTTTAATTATTTGAAGTATGTTATAGTCATCAGAACAGATTGGTAATTTTGTATTACCATATTTCATATATGTAACATTTTTCATAAGTTTATCCTCCGTTTATTATGATGTTTTTAACCAATATAAATTAACCTGTCGGTTACGGTAAACTCAACAGGTTAATCTAAAATTTACGGTTTTTAATTAATAAACTGGTGTGCAGAAATGAGCATATTTAGGATTCTTTCCAGTAGTTAAGCCAAAGAACACCTCTTTTATTTTTCTGCAAACTTCACCTTGATGGCCTGTTCCGATAATTCTATTATCAACTTTAACAACTGGAGTTACTTCCATGGCAGTTCCACTAAAGAACACTTCATCTGAAGCATAAAGTTCAGTTCTAACTATGCTTCTTTCAACTACTTCCATTCCAAGGTCTTCTTTTGCGATTTGCATAACTAATTCTCTTGTTATTCCTTCAAGAATATTATCTGAAGGAGGTGGAGTTATAAGTTTTCCTTTTTTGTAGATAAATATATTTTCGCCAGGACCTTCACATACATGGCCAGTTGAAGTTAAGAATATAGCTTCATCATAGCCATTTTGAGCTACCTCCAATGATGCTAATGCAGAATTTAAATATGCTGCAGTTGCTTTTGTTCTTGGTGGAAGCATGTTATCATCAAGTCTTCTCCACGATGAAACAGCAACGCTTAATTCTTCTTTGCCAGCATATTTACCCATTGGATTGCAGTATATAACGATTCTATCATCATTATCAAAAAGTGTAGGACCTATGCTGTCAGCTCCTTTATAAACTATAGGTCTTATATAAGTAGTAGTTTTGAAGTTGTTTTTTTTAAGAAGTTCAACTGTAAAATCGCATAACTCATCTACTGTATAAGGTAAGCTCATATTAAGCGTTTTAGCAGATTGAAGTAATCTAACATAGTGATCTCTTAATCTGAAAGCAAATAATTGTTGTTCTTTCTCATCCCAGTAAGCTCTTATTCCTTCGAAGCATGCAAGACCATAGTTAAAGGCCTTGGATCTTATGCTTATTGATACCTCACTTTCATTCACAATATTACCTTGATAAAAAACGTATGATTCTGACATTAGAATTAGCCCCCTCTAGTATTCAAATTATATATGAAAAAATTTATTTTTGCGTGCTAAAAAACAGATTTCGCCACAAGTAGGGCTAAATCTGTTGGTTATACAACCCAGCTTTATGGATTGATGATATTCTTAAATTTTAATAATCCCTTAGAGGATAACTTTGAACAACCATTGATTTCTTATTGTTCACAGGTTTCCATAATTCTATTCGGTCTATCCTTGCTAGTTTTTGGATTCCTTTACTTTTTATACTCTCGCAGGCAGCATAATATTCTGCTTCAGACCAATTTCTAGCTGCATAATTAGTATTAGCAAGAGAAACATGTAAGTCCCAATTATGTATAGTATCTTTTACGTTAAAGCCACGTAAAGATAATTTTTCATTTATGATTCTAGCCAATCTTACTAAGTAACCTTTGTTTTCAACCCTAAGGTTAACGGATTTATAAGGAGGATCAAAACATATAACACCATTTAGACATACTCTGAATTTTTTGTATGGACTTAATATTTCCGAAAGAACCTTATGAAGCTCCTCCATATTTGGATCATCAAGTATTTCAAGTGTTATATGAAGTGTGGGAAGTTTTTTATAAAGTTTGTGCTTTTTACAAATATCCTTTTGTATGCCTTCGACAAAATTGTAGGAATCGTTATCGAAGAGAGCAACTAAATAATATTTCATCATAATCCTCCAAAAATATAAATTAAAATTCGGCAATTGATTGACAGTTTGAGAAACGTTTTTATAAGAAGCCTGCAATACACTATAGAGCTACGTATAAGTATCTATATATAAGTGTATAACAATTATGAATTTTTTATAATATTATATCATATAAATATAGTTTTTTTTAGTAATTAATAATAAATAGTAAAATTTTATATCTTATTCTGACTACTCATGATATATAGGGATGTAATCAGAGAATATCTAGAATGCCAGTGAGAAATTTTCCAAGAATAATACATATGTTTATTGAAATACTAAAAGTGAAGTCAGTAATATTAATAAATTACTTAAAGAAGGTGGGATTTTGTATGAAAAGAGGGCCTAATGAAAGTATTGGATGTACTGTAACTGAGTGTAAGTATCATGCTCATGATGAAGCTTACTGCACATTAGATAAGATACAGGTGGCTAAACATGTTCCAGAAGCAACAAATATAGAAAGCACTGATTGTGCAAGTTTTCAAAATCAAGCGAGATAATATATAATTTTAAAATAGCCCGGGAAATAGTTCTGGGCTATTTAATATTTACATTATTGATGAACATATTGCCGTAACAGGATACGAGTTAAAAAAAACTAAAGGTCAAGTTTACAAGAACAATGCAATATTGTAAAAAAACGTGATATCCATTGTATTATTTACCCTTAAATAGTGCCTTTATGTAGAATTTATAGTAAATATTATTTTTTAAATTAACTATTAAAACAATTGTTAAATATGTTATAATATAATTCATGACATAGGATGATAATGAGTTTAAGTGAAAGTTTACATATATAAATAAAAGTACAGTGAGGTTGGGTAAAGTAATGGACAAGTTAATTATTAGGGGTGGAAAGCGCCTTTTTGGATCTATAGAGATTGGTGGAGCAAAGAACGCAGCAGTTGCAATTTTACCTGCTACTATTATGGCTAGTAGTGGCAAGGCTATTATAGATAATATTCCAGAAATAGAAGATGTTCAATGTATTGAAAGAATTATTGAGGGTCTTGGATGTAAGATATCAAGGGTTAATAATACTGTAACAGTAGACAGTACAACCCTGACAAGTACTGATGCAAACACAGAAGATGTAAGAAAGATGAGAGCTTCATATTATTTAATAGGAGCTTTATTGGGAAGATTTAAAAAGGCTAGGGTTGAATTACCAGGAGGATGTCCTATAGGTGTAAGACCAATAGATCAGCATATTAAAGGATTTGAAGCATTAGGTGCAAAGGTTACTGTAGAACATGGTACAGTATCAGTTGAAGCAGATAGACTAATTGGAACAAACATATATTTTGATGTTGTAAGTGTTGGCGCAACAATAAATGTTATGCTTGCTGCATCCTTAGCAGAAGGTACTACAATACTGGAGAATGCGGCAAAGGAGCCTCATATAGTAGATGTAGCGAATTTTTTAAATTCCATGGGTGCCAATATTAAGGGTGCAGGAACAGATGTTATAAGAATCACTGGTGTAAGTGAGCTGAAAGGCTGCAACTATAGTGTAATACCAGACCAAATCGAAGCTGGTACTTACATGATTGCTTGTGCTGCCTGCGGTGGAGAAGTAACAGTAAATAACGTTATACCAAAACATTTAGAATCAATATCTGCGAAATTAATAGAAATGGGAGCAGAAGTAATAGAAGATGGAGATTCTGTAACGGTAAAATCTAATGGAGATTTAAAAGGGGTTAATATTAAGACGCTGCCTTACCCAGGATTTCCTACAGATGTACAGCAGCCTATGAGTACTCTACTAACAGTAGCTAAAGGGAAAAGTATAATTAATGAGAGTATTTGGGAAAGTAGATTTAAACATGTAGATGAATTGAAGAAGATGGGTGCTAACATTAAGGTTGAAAGCAGAATCGCGATTATAGAAGGCGTTGAGAAGTTAACAGGTGCAAGAGTGAAGGCTACAGATTTAAGAGCGGGAGCAGCTATGGTTATCGCTGGATTAATTGCAGAAGGTGTTACTGAGGTAACTTCTATTGAGCATATTGATAGAGGATATCCTCATATTGAAAACAAATTTAAGAAGCTTGGTGCTGATATAGAAAGAGTTACAGAATAGAGGAGATTTTATGAAGTTTTGCTCGTTGTATAGTGGAAGTAGTGGAAACAGTATGTTTATAGCTTCAGATAATGCGAGAATATTGATAGATGCAGGTCTTCCAGGTAAGCATATAGAGAAGGCTTTGACAGATATTGGAGAGTTACCCAATGCCATAGATGCGATTTTTATTACTCATGAGCATGTAGATCATGTTAAGGGTGTAGGGGTGCTTTCACGAAAATACAGCATCCCCATATATGCCAACAAGCCAACCTGGGATGGAATGGCTAGTACTATAGGTAAAATAAAAGAAGAAAATATTAGGATTATTGATAATAATACTATAAGTATTAAGGATATGGATATAGTACCATACAACATTTCACATGATGCAGCTATGCCTTATGGCTATGGTGTGTACAATGGTAATAAGAAGGTTTGTGTAGCCACAGACCTTGGGTATTTTTCTGAAGAAGTAAAGAAAAATATATCAGATGCAGATGTAATATTGCTGGAAAGCAACCATGACGTGGAAATGTTGAAGTTTGGGCCTTATCCATATGTTCTAAAAAGAAGAATTCTAAGCAATATAGGCCATTTATCTAATGAGGATTGTGGTAAAGCTATTGTAGATATAGTAGGTAGTAAGCCTAAAAATATTATTCTAGGTCATTTGAGTAAAACTAATAATCACCCAGATTTAGCATACGAAACTGTGGTGAGTGTACTAAATGCAAATGGTGTAAAATTAAATGAAGATGTTAAGGTTTCTATGGCTAAAAGAGATATACCAAGTAATTATATAGAATTTTAATATTGGGTATATACTATAAAGCTTGCATATCAGAATACTTGGATTAGGAATGATTTTGCAATAACGAGGGAAAATAGATATATCCATAAATAAAATGTAATGATTATAACAAATATTGTAATAATGTATTGAAATTAACTCTGAGAATTATTATAATATTTTAGAATTAAACTTTAGGATTAAAAGGAGAAAAGATTATGGGTTTGTATAAGGAATGGACAGACATGGTTGTCCAGTATGTAAGACAGAGAGGAGAAGCTGCCTTCTGGAACGAGTATGGAACTGTAGAAAAAAATATTTATACAAAAATTTTAGCTAATCACTCTGATGAGGTAAAGGGTAAGGTTGAGGACTTAGCTAAGGATTATCAAGTTACTGATATTTTCTTCATGGGATTTTTAGATGGAATTAATGACAGTTTAGTTGAGGCAATAGATTTAGAAAAAATCGAAAAAGATTCCGAAATAGACATAAAAATCGATTTTGAAAAGCTTTACTTCAATATGTTAGATGCTAAAGCTGATTATTTATATGGACTTCCTCAATGGGAAGGAATCTTTTCTAAAGAAAAAAGAAAAGAGATTCATAGCAATTGGAGAGATTCCAAGACAGTTATTAATAAAACAAAGGTAGGCAGAAATGAGCCATGTACATGTGGCAGCGGAAAGAAATATAAGCAATGTTGTGGTAAGTAGTTCTAAAGGTTAATCCTTAGAAAGACTACTCAATTAACTTAAATACATAATTTAAGCGTTTAGCTGATAGATAAGGCATCTCTAGATTAGAGGGGATGTCTTATTTGTATTTGAATTTTATATTTTACAAGGTATAACACTTCCTAGAATATAGTTAGAATTATTACTTAAGTATTGGAATAGATATAGCATGTACCAAGTTATTGGTACATATTTGAAGGGAAGTGTTATAATGCCAGGTTTAAAAGCTGCTAGTATTTTTGAGGCGATTTCTATTTGGTGTATATTAATTATTGCTGTATTGGCCTTAGTATACGCTTTAATGTTATATTACAGTATTACTAAGAATGACAAAGAAAATGAGAAACTTAGGGATCTAAATAATAATATAAAATTGAGCACAAATATATATTGGTATAATCAACTAAAGGTTATACTCCCCATAATGATATTTATTATGCTTCTTCTTTTTGTTTATGTAGTTGTGGTTCCATTACCTAAAGAGGCCTTGGATCGTTTTAAGGGATTTACTGAAGATCAGGTAAAAGTTTTTGTTGGAGTAGGAAGTGTTATTGCTTTTATAGTGGGCTCTCTTTTTTCAATTATGATAAGCCAATTTGGCATGAGTATTGCTATAAGGGGAAAATTAAGGGTAGTAGCAGCAGCAAATACAGGATTTAGTGCTGCTCTTAAGCTAGCCTATAGGTCAGGCGCCATAACAGGAATAATTGGAGACGGATTAGGTTTATTAGGTGGCGCACTAATACTTATAATGTTTGGCAAAGCAGCTCCCCATGTTTTTTTGGGATTTGGATTAGGTGTAACATTAATAGCAATATTTATGAGAGTTGGCGGAGGGATATATCCCAAAACAGCGGACTATACAGCAGTTGCATTAGATGTTTTTCAATCATATGAGATTACTATCCTATCTACATTGGTTTTAGGCATAGCTTTAGGTAGTATAGCTAATGATTATAAGTTTATCATTTTTCCTATTATTTTACGATGTGTAGGCATAGTTTCATCCATGATAGGTACTTACATAGTAGGGCGAAAAAATAATAGAGAACTAAATGCCATGAGGTCAATAGGCTATGGTTTTTATGTATCAGCAGTTATAAGCTTAACGATTTCTTTTATAATAAGCTATTTTTATATGCATCAGTGGGCTCCTGCTTTATCTATGGCAGTAGGCATTATTCTTGCAGCAGTATTAAATAAAGTAACCAAATACTTCATAGATATACGTAATAAGCCCACTAATGATATAGCAAGAACATCTCAAAAAGGTGAACATGCATTAATATTAGGTGGGATAATATCTGGATTTGAGGTTTCAGCTTGGAAGGTCTTAACCATGACATTAGCACTACTTGCAGTTGGAGCGATATGCTGGGATCAGTCTGTGATTTATTTGTTTTATTGTATTAGCATGATGGGTGTGGGAATGCTAATGTTTACAATTAACAATATGGCAATGTATTCCTTTGGTACCATCTGTTGTGATTATGATGGTATGAAGGAAGTTTGTGACTTTGATGAGAACTGTAGAAGAGTTTTGCATAGGCTGGATGCTGCTGGTAATACTTCAAGGGCTGTTGCAAAAACTTCTTCTGTAGAATCAGCAGTAATAGCATCCATAGCATTATTTGGGGCTTTATTAACTATTGTATCCGAAATTCAGTTGCAGCTTGGCTTTGGAAAAACTGATGTTATTTCCCAGACGGGAGTACGTATATCTAATCCAAAGGTTTTTACAGCAGCATTAATTGGTATTTCAGTTATACTATTACTGACGTCCTTGGTAGTAAGAATGGTTAATAGAGCGTTAGCTATGATGTGGAGAGAATTAGCAAAACCATTCTGCATACCTACTCTTGTGAAAAAGGTATACAGAGATATTTATGAAAGAAGAATTGATAACTATATGCTGTGGGCTCATAAGCAAATGGCAGCTCTTGCATTAATAGCTATGCTAAGCATGGTGGTTGTTGGCGTTACATTAGGAATAGAACCCTTGGGGGGATTCATAATAGGAGGAATATTCTCGGCACAGTTACTAATTACATTTATATCAAGTTCTGGTTCTCAATGGTACAGTGCAAAGAAGACCATGGAGTATGGCTTGTATGAAGAAAGTGGTTTGCAAACTAATAATACTCTACTAGTTGCAGATAAGGTAGGGAATCCATTAAGAAAAGGATCATGGTCTACTCTTAACACAATGAATAAAAGTATTAGCTTTATGGGATTATTGATAGCCCCTTTATTAGTCAAATATTGCAGTATAATAACTATGGGAACTATTATATTAAGCTGCATATGTATTGTAATAATAATAGCTGCAATAGTCTATTGTAAGAAGCAATTAAATATCGATGAAGTAGGATAGAAATGATATGGGAGATTACATTTAATTATGTGATCTCCTAACTTTGTGTTAAAATAAACACGGTAAATCTATAGATATAACAAAGGAGACTTTTTAATGAATATTAGCTTAATTACCGTAGGCAAGATAAAAGAAAAATACCTGAAAGACGCCATTGAGGAATACTTTAAAAGACTTTCTAGGTATTGTAAGCTAGATATAATTGAAATACCTGATGAGAAAACTCCAGATAATGCTTCTCCTAAGGAGGAACTTCAAATAAAAACAAGAGAGGGAGAGGGCATATTAAAACATATAAAAGATAATATGTTTGTCGTGGCTTTAGATCTAAAGGGTAAAATGCTTTCATCGGAAGAACTAGCGGATTTTATAAAGGATTTAGGGGTTAGAGGTGACAGCAATATTGCCTTTATTATTGGAGGTTCCTTAGGCCTATCCAGTGAAGTGCTAAGCAGGGCTAACTATAAATTATGCTTTTCAAAGATGACCTTCCCACATCAGCTCATGAGAGTGATACTACTAGAACAAGTATACAGGGGATATAGGATAATTAACGGTGAACCGTACCATAAGTAAGCTAGGTTTTTGTGGCATAATTCTTTAGTAATAAGACCCTCGATAGAAATGTCGAGGGTCTCTTCAATTGCTTAGGTTTTTCGAAAAGTTTACTACTAACATCTATAGCTATAATTTGTATAGTTGGAAGTTACATTGAGCTTACCAAATGAAAGGTATAAGACGATAACGTGTTTTTGAGCAATATTCCTTGTAACCTTTTAAACCCTTAGATAGCACTTCTTCTTCACCTTTTATTCTATATACAGTTAAAGGAATAATTAGAAGCATAGGAATTACTGACCAGAAAGATCCAAGTGCAAGTGGCATGAACATTGATATTATTATCAATCCTAAATACATTGGATGACGGACAATAGAATATGGTCCAGTTGTTATTACATGTTGTTCATTCTCAATTTGTATTACAGTTGACGCAAAGCTATTTTCTTTAAAAACAAAAATAATAAAGATATATCCTGAAAATGCAATTATATTTGATATAATTACAATCCATGCTGGTACATTGGACCAATGAAAACGGAAATCTAATCCTGGCAAAATGAATCCTATATAATATAATTTAAATAGTAAAGGAGCCTTTTTGCTAGTTTCTTTTTCTTTATTTTTCATTCGCCTTGACAAGAGCTCTGGAGCTTTTTTTGTAAAATAAGCAGCAATGAAAAAAGTTATTGATGAGAAACCTATCCAAAAAATCCAAGCTTCCCAATAATTAATTGACCCTGCGGGAACAAATAAAACCACTCCTAGTATAAGCATAATAATAATTGGAACTAAATATGGTTTTTGCTTTGCCGAGTTGTTTTTATTTTGCACGGAAATTACCTCCTTAATATATTAGCGATTTTCTTAAGTAATATTAATCACGGTTTATAATTTAGATATTTTTCAATTAGCTGCTTATGTTTCAATTGAGCCGGTGATAATATATTTCCAATTATGTTACCATATAGACCTTCGTAAGGTTTTCCAAACCCTGATTTGTCAAATAACATTTCCTTCAAAAAAGGTACACTTTTAATAAACTCTGCACTTTCTCTTGCAAGAAGTTCAATTCGGGGATCATTTTCAGATAGTTGCGATAAATTAGCAAGGCGCTTGCCAAACTCTAATGCGGTTCTATAATGGTTAGGATTATCTTTAAAATATTCAGCTAATGCGCTAAATTTATCTTGATAATTTTCTCCCCATTTAAAGCTTTCTATAATGCCCATTATTTTATTCTGCTGTTCATAGAGTTCTGGGCAAGTTTGTTTGTAGTCTTGAACTTGTTCTGGTTTTAATATTTCTGTTATGATTTGAAAACTTTCAGAGTCAAATGTATCTTCCTTAATTGATATGATCTCCTGACTTAATAATTTTTCTACTTTTGATATTTGATTTTCAATATTTTTCTTTTCATTTGTAAGCTCAACATGTAGAGATTGAAGTACTTGCTTTAAGGTCCTTGAAGCATGACTATCTCCTAATATTTCTTTAATTTCCTTTAAATCTAAGCCGAATGATTTCAGATGTTTAATCATCCTCATGCGGGCAAGTTCGTTAGCTCCATACAATCTATATCCGCTTTGGGAGCGTTTAGGTTGTTGTAACAGTCCAATTTTATGGTAATACATAACTGTTTTTATTGTACTATTTGTTAATTTTGCAAAATCGCTGATTTTAATATAATTGTCCATTTGCCGCCTCCTTTAGATAATTATAAACCCTACCCTAAGAGTAGAGTCAATAGTGATATTTTAAATAAAGGATGCAAGAGGGTTTATCTTAAGTAATAGATATAGCTGAATTTAAGTGATAGTGTAGTCGCATAAATTCAGCTATATCTCAGATAGATTGATTTTTTAGATAGGAACAGCAATAATCAGATACTTCTTCTGCTATAATTTTGAATTTTGAATGTGCTGGAATTTCAAAGGTTTGTCCTGCATTAATTGTAATCCACTCCATGCTATTAGGAAGTAACACTTTTAGTTTTCCAGCTAAAAGTTCCATGTGTTCCTTATCATCAGTTGCAAATTCATATTGACCTGGAAGTATTATTCCTAGAGTCTTTTTTTCTCCATCTTCAAGAAGAACGGTACGACTTGTAACCTTACCGTCAAAGTATACATTAGCTTTTTTTACTACAGAAACATTGTTTAACTTGCTCATTTTGAAACCTTCTTTCCTTTTATTTGCTGTTTAATAAATATTGTTTTATTTCTTGTGAAATATCGTTACCTCGGGCCATTCCTTTTCTTAATGCAGTTATAAATTTTTCGCCTGACTTTAAACTATCTATTATTGCTTCGGTAATGCCACCTTTTGTTATCATTTTCGAAATATATTGAGTTTTTTTAGTTTCTGTGTTGAAAGATGGAACTACTTTTTTTGCCCAGTCGTAAAGGTCTAAAAATATAGAACAATCTAGACCTATTTCATCAACAGCCTCTTTTATTCCTACTTTATCTTTTTCATATAATAATGCTGCAGGTAAGCATACGCCAGTTGTAAAGATATTCATATCTATCTCACGAGAAATTTCAAAAGTACGTAAATTCATTTTGTTTAAAATAGAACAGATTAATTTATTATAGGGATACAAAGCAGCCACTCCTTTTTCTGAAGCTATTGTATCAGGACCACTTAGCATTATCCTAAAAATGTTGGTTTTAAATATACTTTTTAATATTTCAATAGTTAATCCTGCTGCGCAGGAAACTATAAGTAAATTCTTTGAAAAAGTCATTTCTTTTAAACTCATAATATCCTGAGGTTTTATTGCAATGAAAATTACATCTGCTTCATTAAAGATTTTTTTGTTTTCTGAAATACATGAAGTAAGTCCTAATTGTGATATTTTTTTATATGTGGATGGATTATTTTTATATGAGATTAAGATATTTTCCTTGCGAAATTCATGATTAATCAAAGATTCTGCAATAGCTTGACCTAAATGCCCGCAGCCAATGATTCCTATTTTAATATTATTGATATCACTCATTTCCCATTCCTCACCTTCATTTAAAATTGATGTTCCCTTATTATAAAAAGTATTCTAGCGATTCTCAATAAGATAGGAGAGAATATCGTTGTTGCTACATAGATCATTAAACTTTTCAATACCAACAGTATCAATCAGGACCTTGCCCCAAATATCATGCTTAATATATTCTGTAGCCGTAAGTATCACAGAAGCAGTATTAGTCCATACACCTACTGTGTCTTCTACTCCTCCGATTTCACTAATAATAACCTCCTTGGAGTCTCCTATCACAACCGTAAGATGCTTACCAAGACGTTTTTTCGAAGTAACACCGCATGTTTCAAGATTGATTGTTTTTCTGCATCCAATGTCATAGTCTCCAAAAACACCTGCGATAACTTTAACACCGCGATTTTGTGCTAGGATAATATAGTCTTTTATTATTGCAGCCTCTTCAGGCCATATTGAAAGTAAAAGAAATTTTGAAGCATTTTTAATAACATCAATTATTTTTTCAATTACTGTTTGGTATCCAGGCAGATTCCAAGTGATATCTATGTTTGGTATAGGCTGAACTAGCTTTAGTTGATTTTCTAAATCGTCAATCTTTGTAACAAGCCCATATTTGATTTTTTCTAAAAGAATTTTTGGATCTACAGGGGAATAGTATATAGGTTCTGAAGAACTGGATATAATTGCTCCCTTGTTTTTTAAGTTTGTTAGAGTTTCATAAATCTTTGAGGTTGGAATTTTTGCAATTTTACTAACTTCATAGCCGATTGTTGGGTTCTTCTGCAGCAACGCAAAATAAGCTTTAGCTTCGTAGGAGGAAAATCCAAGTTCAGTCAATTTAAAAATAACATCATTCATAGCTAATACCTTCTTTTTATATGATAACTATACACTACTATAGGAGTAAGATAGCGTCAATAACTACTGGGGTATGGTATAATAAAAAAACTTCAGAGATTTTTCCTCTCTATCTGCATATCCATTTTATATACAACTTCTTACATTGAATCATTTTACTAATGTCAGTATAATATAAAATTGTTGCTAATAAATCGTATAAACTTGCCTATTATTATCAAATACTATTTTTACACATGATGAGGAGAATATTATGAACATTTGGAAGAAGAAAACCACTGAGCAAGTACTTCAATCAATTGAAAAGACATCCTTAAAGAAAAATTTAACGGCAAAGGATATCGGTGCTCTAGGAATAGGTGCAGTTGTAGGAGTTGGTATATTTGTTGCTACGGGAGAAGGAGCGCATGCAGCAGGACCTGCCGTTATTATTTCCTTTATTTTAGCGGCTATCGTAGCATGTTTCTGTGGATTATGCTACTCAGAGCTTGCTACAATGTTTCCTGTTGCAGGAAGCACTTATTCCTATGCATACATAGCATTTGGTGAAATTATAGCAATGATTATTGGCTGGTGTTTAACAGCCGAATATTTAGTTGCCTGTAGTGCTGTTGCATCAGGTTGGTCTGGTACCTTTCAAGGTATCTTAAAGAATATTGGAATAACTATCCCTAAGATAATAAGTGCATCTCCAAGTAACGGTGGTATTGTTGATTTGCCGGCAATACTAATAATTGCTTTGATTACTGCTCTTTTGTGCTATGGAATGAGGGAAAGTGCAAAAGTAAATAATATAATTGTTGGAGTTAAGATAGTTATAATTCTTTTATTTATAGGTCTTGGTGCAGCTCATATTAATATATCCAATTATAAACCATTTAATCCCTATGGATGGAAGGGGATATTTGCAGGTACGGCAATCATATTCTTTTCATACATTGGATTTGATGCTATTTCTACTTCAGCAGAAGAAGCAAAAAATCCTGAAAGAGATCTTCCCTTAGGACTTATAATGTGTCTTGCTGTTGTAAGTGTATTATATATTTCTGTTGCCTTTGTACTTACTGGTTTGGTGCCTTTTAAGGAAATAGTTTCGGAAAATGCAGTACCAGGTGCCCTATCTAGAATAGGCATATACTGGGGATCATCTCTAGTAGGAGTTGGAGCAATCATTGGAATAATGTCCACACTTTTGGTTGTATTGTATGGTCAAGTTAGAGTATTTATGGTTATGTCAAGAGATGGCTTATTGCCTAAGTTTTTCTCTAAGATTCATCCAACCCACAAAACACCATATATTTCAACTATAATAACAGGTTCTGTGGCAGCAATAATAGCCGGATTTTTACCACTTGATATTATAGTGCAATTTTTGAGCATTGGAACTTTACTAGGTTTTATAGTAGTTTCTCTTTCTGTTATACGTCTTAGAAAAACTATGCCTGATTTCAAAAGGGTATTTAAATGCCCTGGTGTACCTTATACACCAATACTAACAATTATATGTT
Source organism: Bacillota bacterium (assembly GCA_030706015.1). GTDB lineage: Bacteria > Bacillota > Clostridia > Clostridiales > Clostridiaceae > JAUZPI01. The sequence continues at coordinate 3,017 of JAUZPI010000027.1, read as the reverse complement.
GCATAACATTATTATCAAGGTTACATCTAAAAACCTGGATAGGGTTTATTGTATGGCTTGTTATTGGGTTTATAGTATATTTTACTTATGGAAGAAAGAATAGCTTGCTCCAAAATGAAGATAATTAATAATAACAATTGATGAAATTATCACTTTCTAATTTAAGAAAGAATTTAGGAATGGACCTTAGTGTAACGCTAAGGTCTATAATTATTTCGTTTTAAAACTTGCCATATTTTTTTGTTAATTGTATTCTATATAAAGATGAGCAATGAAAATATAAAAGAGCTTTTAGGTGATTAGCAATAATATAAATGCCAGTGCTAACACAAAAGGAGGTGATTGTTTGAGATTAAATGAATTGAAATCAATATTGCTTAAGTCTGCTTCTAATGCTATGAAGAGAGAAGGTGAAGATGCTTTTAATAAGGGCTTAGTTACTTATTTTAGAGGTAAAAGGGTAGATAATACTTATCATATTTATGGCATAGTGAAGGATGAAATTAAGCTTAGGGAACTTAATACCCATATTAAGGTCAATTTTCAGGGCAAAAAACTAGAGGGAGTAGAGTGTTCTTGTGACGAGTTCAAAGAGTTCGCCTCCAGTGGATATACTTTAATGTGCAGTCACATAACAGCTACTTCTTATAAATTTTTCAGTCTGCTGCCAAAAGACAAACATGAAACAAATAAAGCCTCGGAAAGGAACCCTATAGAAGAAGATAAAAAGCTGGAAAGTGCCTATACAGCTAGATTGATTCGAAAAGTCGAAAAGGATTCTGTATATTATCAAGGGCAGAAAACCTTAAGAGGTAAAAGAATCATACTTGAACCTAGTGAACTAAGACCATTTTTGGAGAACATAGAACATAGAAAAATTAAATTCAAGTTTGATTATATAGAATCTACAGTTCCCATTTTAAGTAAAGATTTGCCTGTAACCTTTAATCTAAAGGAAGATAAGGAACACATAATTTTAACAACTCACAAGCAGCTCCCAATTCCTTTAAACTCCAATAACGATGTTTATTACTTTAAAAATGAACTTTATCTGCCTTCAAAAAATCAAATTGAAAGATATTCTGCTCTATATGAAAAACTAAAGGCTCATGGGAAAGTTGTTTATAGAAAGGATATAAACAATTATATTAAGCTTGTTTATCTTCTAAGCAGCATTTCGGAAAATATCAATATTGAGGAGAGCCTAAGAAGTTTTTCATCTAATTCTTTAAAGCCTGAATTTTTTGTATTTGAAGATAAGAATAAAATTTATTGTGATGTACGCTTAAGCTGTGGCAGCAAAAAAATTAATTTACTTAATGAAAATAAGCGTACAGACAAGTTTATAAGAGATTATAAAAAAGAAGAGAAGCTGCTTATGAAAATGGAAAAAAACAATTTCATAAAGATGAAAAACAGATTTATATTTACAGGTGGAGATGAAGAACTATTTGATCTATTAAGAGGAAACGGGAATAGTATTCAATCCTTAGGAAAAGTACTTTTAGGCAAAGGGCTTAGCGATAGAAGAGTATTTAATTCAGCCTCAATAAAAGCAGATTTATATGATATGGATGGGTATTATGACTTTTCTTACAGTATCGGAGATGTGGGAAGAGAAGAGCTGTACAATGCATTTGAAGCCTATAAGGCAAAGAATACATTCTATAAAACAAAGAGTAATGGCTTTATAGATTTTGAAGATGACGGTGTAAGCAGCTTCTTTAATCTTTTTCAGGTATTGGATATAGGTGGAAACATAGAATGCGGAAAAGTGGAAGTAGAAAAAAGTAAAGCTTTGTATTTATATGAAAATATAAAGAATACAGGAGTAGGATTTATTAAAGGTTCAGAGGAACTAGAGGAAATAGAAAATAAGCTATCAAATATGAATAATAGAGATATAGTCTTACCTGATGGTTTTAAGGGCACTCTTAGAGAATATCAGATTAAGGGCTTTAAATGGCTTAAGACTTTAAGCGACGTAGGTTTTGGCGGTGTACTTGCAGATGAAATGGGACTTGGGAAAACAATTCAAACTATAGCTTTTCTGTTATCAGAACAAAATAAAAAAACTTTTATTGTTTGCCCGACTTCATTGATTTATAACTGGAAGGAAGAATTTCAGAAATTTGCTCCTAGCTTAAAGGTTTTAATAGTACATGGATCTGAAAGAATCGCAACAATAGATAGCTTTAGTGAATATAATGTAATCTTAACTACCTATGGAACCTTGAGAATAGACATTGAACACTATAGGGATATGATTTTTGATTACTGTATCATTGATGAGGGACAAAACATTAAGAACGCTTCAACTAAAAATACAAAAGTTATAAAGGAAATCAAGGCCAAAACAAGATTTGCTTTAACTGGAACCCCTATTGAAAACAACTTAACAGAACTTTGGTCCATATTTGATTTTATAATGCCGGGTTATTTGTATTCTAAAGAAAAGTTTGAGGAAAAATTCATTGCAGCAGGAACAGATAATTTGGAAAGTCTTAAACTATTAATTAAACCTTTTACATTAAGAAGAACTAAAAAAGAGGTAATAACGGAACTGCCGGATAAAATAGAAAAGAGGCTTTTAGTTGAGATGACAGCGTCTCAAAAGGCTATATACAGTAATTATATAAAAAGCGTAAGGAACATTATTAAGAATAATATGAATGGCAAAATCGAAGTGTTTTCGTATCTAACCAAGCTAAGACAGATATGCTTAGATCCCTCACTTATAGCGGAGGATTATGGTGGCGGAAGCGGAAAACTAGAAGTGGCGATTAAAATTATTAGAGAACATATTGATTCTGGCGGCAAAGTGCTTCTATTTTCACAATTTACTTCCGTATTGGATAAAATTTCAGAAAGATTAGGTAAAGAGGAAATTGAATTCTTTCACTTGAGCGGAAAAACAAAGCCAAAAGACAGAATCAAAAGAGTTAATGATTTTAACTCCAGCCAGCAGGTTAAGGTGTTCTTAATTTCATTGAAAGCTGGAGGTACGGGTCTTAATT
>JAUZPI010000269.1 GCA_030706015.1 Bacillota bacterium | reverse complement strand
CTATTTTTTCATAGGAACTATAATACTCTGCTATACTGGTTATTTTGCATTTTTCTTCAATATACTTAAGCCTTAACAACATACATTTTTTATGCTCCCACAATATGTGAAATGGCTTAATATGATCAAATTCTATATCAGTTTCTGCCAATACTTCGATATACTTTATCAGTTGTTTATAAATACCTATTCCATAAACAATATCTTTTTCAGGATTTCGAAGCATACGTAATCTTTCACTACTATTCCTGCTTTTGACGTAATCTTCCAACATTTCCGTCACAAGCTTTAAATCAAATTCATACTTTATATCTGTATTCTTTTTAAAGAGTACAATAAGACATGTTTCAATATCGCTGCTAAGATGAGCTTTTTCAAAATCTTCAAAACTCAAAATACTCCTTGTATATGCTCCTGTATTATCAAAGCCTGCTGTATGAAAATACCCTTCCTTACTGTCATATCCAAAAATCAAACTATCATGATTAAAACGTGATTTTTGATACGGTCTCTTACCTGGAATATGGAATTCATCAAGAAAAATACAAATATAATATCCCCTATCAATATAATTCATTAAAAATTCAGTAACATTTACTCCTCCAGTATACAAAACCACAGGGTCTACTGCGTTGTAAATCACATGAGGACTTCCTGGGTAGCAAAAATTCAACCATTCTCCTGTATTTAAATTGAAGAAATCAAAAAAGGTGCCTGTAAACTGCTCCTTGCAGAATAATTGAATATAGTTACTGTAAAACCAAGGTAAACATTCCTCATTATCTAAAACTACAGTAAGTGGAAAAGCATGCATTTGATACCCTATAATTGGTGGTATGCTAAATGGCAGAACTTTTGAAGATTCATCAGACATTTAAATTCCTCCATCTACATTAACTGCTTTTTCAATTAATTTAACCATATCCTTAATCTTTGAACTCTCTCTTATATCCATTAAAACATCATCCAATTCTAAGTCCAGCTCTTCCTCTATGTATACAATCATACTAACTAATCCAAGGGAATCCAAACCATTTTCCCTTGATAAGCTTATTTCTAAATCAGGTTCTTTATCATTTAAGATACCTTTTTCCTCCGCTACTTTTTTGTAGGCATTTAAAACAATGCTAGCTATATCCTTCATACTAATCACTCCATATTTCTTATTTTATTTTTTACTTTGTTCTTGAACTTGTATTTTCTTAAACATTTGCATTACAGGAACTAAAAATGGATCATGTGTAATGCAAACCTTAGCATTAATCCCTATTTCTTTTATATTAATTTTGAATGTATATCTTCAATAAGAATGTTTTCATTAGAGATTACAGTCTGTAATATTTCTATAAATTGTGCTGACAATTTCTCAATAGTCTCTCTCTTAAACAGTTTTGAACTATAGGATAAATCAAATCTCATATGATTAAGACTTGGATAAGCTTCTACGATTATGTCAAACTTCGAAGTCTTGCATTCATAATTATATGGTATGTATTTTATACCATTCACCTCGATAAGAGTATTATCCGTTATTTGAAGTGTAAACATAGTATTAAACAATGGAACATTTTTCTCCAATTTTCCATTAATCTCAAGCTTGTCTATAAGTTTTTCATATGGGTACTCTTGATTTTCGTAGGCCTTAATGGAGCTT
>JAUZPI010000268.1 GCA_030706015.1 Bacillota bacterium | reverse complement strand
TCGTTATATCTAGCACGTCTTACGGTAGAGTCTACAAGATTAGATAAATTAACTATAGGATTTACTATATTTCTATCTGAACCTGTAGCACGTTTTAAACCACTTGTTTGGTTAACAAAGCCCTTTTTACCATTACCAGAAACAGAACCTTTTTCAAGGTCTGTAAAATCTCTAGAAGAGGTTATATAGTTTTTATAAGTATCCTGTAAATTCTTCCATAATTCATCACTTACAAGTCCAGATTTATTTCCCCACGCATCCATAAACTTGTTAGTAAATCCGACTAATCTATCACCTAGTGCTTTATATTCTGGATACTTCATTTCAATAAGTTTTACAGCTTTACTTGATTGCTCTGATGTGAAATTAGAGTCAATATTTTTACCCTCTCTAGCCCTATCTATATTATGCCTTTGAAATACATAATTGAAGAAGTCTGGTTCCTCGTTTTTAGGTATATCTTGAGCAATAGACTTTAATCCCTCGCCTATAGGATTGCCTTTCATATCTACCAAGTTATCGTGTAGTATGTGGCTTACTGTTCCACCTGCTTTTTTTGAATTAGTAGCTGCAATATAAGCTTTTTCATCAAGTTTTTTTATAGGATTATTAATGTCTATAGCATGAGTATAAAAGTTATCATACTTATTTTTTAAAGTGTCCTTAATTCCAAGCTTAGACTTATTATCCCCTGTAGTAAAATCAATATTAAGTTTTGTTCTATCTGTAGCACCTATTGACGGATTATATACTTTATTTTCGGATAGAGCCTCTGTAGGAGGTTTTAATATATTAGGTAATGTATTTATACCTTTTTGAATAATAGGCTTTTTAATGCTGTTCTGACCAGTTTTAAAAGCACCTTTTTGTAAATCTTCTATATCTGCCTTTGTTAAAATATAATCTAGACTCGGAGGAATATCTCTTCCCATTTCATCACTAGCACCATAAGTCATTCTATGGTCTAGACTGAACTCTATCTTGTTAGAGTTTGCATTATTTTCTTTTCCATGATCGTCGATAATATCCTGTAATCCTTTTTTGATTTTATCATAGGATAAGTTAGTATCATTCTGGATATTTTGAACAGTTGATGATACATTCTTCTTAGTACCTACCGTTGTACTTTCCCCAGTTATATCATTATATACACCAAGCCTAGTGCCTTTTGTACTATTGTTAGTTTCATCAAGTACCTCTGTTGCTGATTGCTGTATATATGGTTTTAAATCTCCATATTCATAAGATATAGCTTTTACTTTTTTATTGCCTACATTTTTAGGAGTTCTATCTTCTATAGGTAATGTAGTTTTGTATCCATCAGTTTTAACAACATTGTCTTTTAAAATTGTTTGAGTAAAGTTCTTACCTTTAGGACTTAATATCCCTAATTCGCTTTGTGGCGGATTCTCCGAGGTTTTTAATTTGTTAGTGTTAATTATAGGCTTATCGCTTGAAATAGGCTTAAATGTGCCTGTAGGGTTTTTGATTGTATCTTCTATGGTATTCTTTGAAGTAGCTAAAACATCACTTAAACTATTAGAATTTAATAGTTTACTTCCTGCCTTACCTAAAAGATTAGCCCCTCCAAACATTAAGCCACCACCTATTGCACCCTCTAACGCACTTTTACCAGTATCACTTAAATTCTGATTAAGTC
>JAUZPI010000267.1 GCA_030706015.1 Bacillota bacterium | reverse complement strand
TTAGAGACTATTGTAAAATCTATGGCTGATGCTGCAAAGGAAGCAGGAGTTCAAATAGTAGCTGGCGATACTAAGGTTGTAGAAAAGGGAGGAGTAGATGGACTATTCATTAATACCTCCGGAATAGGTACAATCTATGAGAATATAGATATTAAAGCAGATAACGCCAAGGTTGGAGATGTAGTTATTGTAAATGGAACCTTGGGGGATCATGGAATGACTATCATGTGCCAAAGAAGCGGCATTGACATATACGGTGAACTAAAAAGCGATTGTGCGCCATTGAATTCTCTTGTGGATTCAATGCTTGAAGTGTGTCCTGATATTCACGTGTTAAGGGATGCCACAAGAGGAGGGGTGGCAGCGGTTCTTAATGAAATTGCGGAGACTAGTAAGGTATCTATTGAGCTGCAGGAAGCTGAAATTCCAGTAAGTGAAGAGGTTAAAGGTTCTTGTGAACTTTTAGGGTTAGATCCTTTATATATTGCTAATGAAGGAAAGCTATGTTGTTTTGTGCCAGAGCAATATGCTGCTGAAGTGTTAGAACAAATGAAAAAACATCCACTAGGTACCAATGCCAAAATTATAGGCAGAGTAGTAAAGCAGGTTTCTCAGAAGGTTTACATGAAAACCATAATCGGGGGAAAAAGAATAGTAGACATGCCATCAGGACAACAACTTCCTAGAATATGTTAGTAAATTTATCAATAAGCATTTATTGGAGGAGGAAAAAGCATGCATATTCCAGATAACTATTTAAGTCCATCAACCTGCGCTGCCTTAGGGGTTGTTATGCTGCCTGTGTGGAAGAAAGCTGTAACTAAAGTAGAGAATGAGATTAGTAAGAAAAAGTTACCGTTATTAGGCATATGTTCAGCTTTTTCTTTTCTTGTAATGATGTTTAATGTCCCTATACCTGGTGGAAGCAGCGGTCATGCCATAGGAGCTACCTTGATTGCAATATTGCTTGGGCCTTATGCAGCAGTGATTTCTGTAACCATTGCCTTGATTATACAAGCTTTATTTTTTGGTGATGGTGGTATTCTGGCATTAGGAGCAAATACATTTAATATGGCATTTATAATGCCCTTTACTGGATATTATATTTATAAGCTTATAAGAGGAGACAGTGAAAATGAAAAAAGAAACTATATAGCAGCTTTTGTTGGGTCCTACGTTGGGATAAATATAGGTGCTTTATTTGCAGCTATAGAATTTGGTATTCAACCAATTCTATTTAAAAATTCAGCAGGCTTAGCAATGTATTGTCCGTATTCACTGCAGGTTACTATACCATCAATGCTGATTCCTCATTTATTTGTTGTTGGAATGTTAGAAGGAGTTGCTACTGCAGGGGTGTATATGTACATAAGAAAATTATCGCCAGACATTATTTATGATAGACAGTTAATTGAAAAAAAGAAGCTAAATATGAAGCCTATATATGGACTAATGGCTGTTATTGTTTTACTTTGTCCTTTAGGCCTCATTGCTGGAGGGAGTGCATGGGGAGAATGGCGTGCTGAAGAACTTAAGAGTTTAGTTGGATATATTCCTCAGGGAATTCAAAATGGTTTTAAACATAATTCTATAATGGCTAATTACGGACTAAGTGGTATGCCAGCAAATGTAGGTTATTTATTATCTGCAATTGTAGGAGT
>JAUZPI010000266.1 GCA_030706015.1 Bacillota bacterium | reverse complement strand
GTCATTTTAATAATTGGAGGAGGAGATTCAACAATGAATCCAGTCGTTGGTCTGGATATAGCAAAAGGTGAAAGTCAGGTTCAAGCTTTCTTGGATAAGAAAAAACCCTACAAAAGTAGTTTTAAAGTTTCTCATAAACTAGAAGGATTAGATGCTTTCCATCAATTTCTTAAAGAAATAGAGAACTTATCTGGGGTTAAACCTCCAATCGTTCTTGAAGCTACAGGGCACTATCATGCACCAGTTGTTCAGTATTTTGAGGACAAAGATTATTTATTAATCATTGTAAACCCTCTTGTTTCCTACCGAGCCAAGAGTTCGAGTTTACGGAAAGTAAAGACTGATATAATCGATGCTTATCATCTCTGCGAATTGTACTATAAAGAGGATTTAGAGCCGTATAAAAAACGTGGAATTCATCTTTTAAACCTTCGTAATCTTACAAGACAACACGAAAATATAACAGGGATATATGTACAAGCCAAGTTACAATTTCAAGCAGTTCTTGATCAGGTTTTCCCTGAATATATAGGTGTTTTTGGGGATTTATATTCTGTTGTTTCTTTACTAACTTTATTAGATTATCCTACATCTAACGATGTTCTAGAAGCAGGAGAAGAAATGATATCAGATAGAATCAAAGAGCACTGTAATAGTCGTTCTTGGAAGTGGGCAAATACTAAGGCAAAAGAACTTATAGCTGCAGCAGCACGAAATCCCTTTCAGAAAACTTTATATCAAAGCCATATTTTAACGCTAAGAATGTATATCAATATGCTTTTAGAATACCAAAGGCACCTATCTACGTTGCAAGCTGAGATAGATGCTTTAGCAAAAGAACTTATAGAATATAAGATTATCCAATCAATCCCTGGTATCGGAGAAAAAATCGCGGCAATGATTATCTCTGAAATTGGTGAGATTGATCGGTTTAATCACCCTAAAAAACTTGTAGCATTTGCCGGAATTGACCCTAGTATCTTTGAATCTGGAAGGTTCAAAGGTACAGTTAACAGAATAACAAAAAGAGGGTCTAGTAGGCTTAGGCGTGCATTATATTTAGCCGTTAAATGTGCCATTCGTGATTGTCGAAAAAAGAAAACAACCAAAGATATAATCCCACGCAACAAGAGGTTACGAGAGTTCTATGATAAGAAACGGGAAGAAGGAAAGCCTTATAAAGTAGCTGTAATAGCCTGTGCAAATAAGCTTTTACAATGGATCTATGCACTATTAAAAAGCAACTCAATTTTCCAAGATATAGCTTAAATAATAAATAAAACAAAATAATACAAAACCTTCCAAAAGCAGAATTAAGGAAGGTTATTTGGCATGCACATTTTTAGTATAACATGATTAATTTTAAGTTTTTATTGAAAAATGTTGACAAACTATTAGCTGGTTTACTTTAAGTGCAATTGTTCACAAAATATAAATTCCAAAAACCCCCTTCTGTAAAAGGGAGATTAACAACAGCTATTTCTATTTGTCCTTCCTAGGAAAGTAAATGAATATCCCAAATAAACCTGCAAGTAAAAACAAAATAACGTTAGGGAGTCGTGCTAAAGAATGTGTCCAATCAGTAGAATAAAGTTCCCAACCATAATTAATAAGAATTACAAAAAAACCCAAAAGAACCACCACTCTAGGTAATCGTTTCTTTTT
>JAUZPI010000265.1 GCA_030706015.1 Bacillota bacterium | reverse complement strand
GCAGCCACAACTGTAAGTGGTGTTACTACAGGATCCTTATCAATTCCAGTAACGACAACACTGTAATCTCCTGCAGCAATTGCAGATGGTGTAGTCAATACAACTGATTTATTATCATCAGCGAATTTAGAAGTAGTATATAGAGAAGCTGCGCCAACTTTTAATGCTGCACTTACTTTAGTAGGATCAACAGCTTTGTCAAACTTAACTTCTACTTTATTAGTGTCAATTGCAGTTACGCTTGCAACTTTAGTTACTTGAGTAGCATCATAGTCAGCTTTTACTTTAGTAGCTGCATCTACAAGAGCTTTGCCAAATTCACTGTTTTTGTCGACTTTAGGAAGGTTTGCATCTACAACAGCGATTGCTGCTTTTGCACCATCATAGTCTTTTGCAGCCAATTTTGCATTTGCAAGATCAACATACATTTTAACAGTAACTTCTTCTACTAAGCTATCACGTAGAGTTTGAGCAGTAGCTTTGAATTGGCTTCTTAGAAGCTCACGAGTAGTTACTCCGTATACACGGTCAAGAATAACTGTACGAGTTTTCAATTCGTAAGAAATTTTGTGGTAAAGAGCAGTAGCTTGATCCCAATCTTTTGCAGTTAAAGCAGCATCTAATTGAGTTTTTAAGCTTCCAAGAGTAGTAGCATATTGGTAAGCATCGATGTATGTAACTACACGCTTAGCGATAAGCTCGTTATAGTTAACATCTAATTGAGCAAGGTAAGCATCTTTTTGTGCTCCGCCAGCTTTTACTACTAACGCTTTAGCGTTGTTGTAAGCAACTTTAGCAGCGTTGTATTCTTTGTAAACTACAGCTAAATCAGCAAATTGACCAGTTGCTGTTACATCGCTGTATGTGTGGTAAGCCTTTTGCATTTGGGTAACAGCTTTGCTTACCTCTGTTGATACGTTACTTGCAGCTGATGTCTGGTGAGGAGCAGCAGCTACGAACGCTGATGCAGCAACTGCAGATGCAGCAGCAATTTTAATAGCTTTCTTTTTCATAAGTTTGTGTTTCCCCTTTCAGTATTATAAGTAGTGCAATAATCTCGTCGGAAAGACTCGAATTATCGCCTATCAAACTTAACGACTATTATACTAAAGTTTTTTGGAAATATCAACCGATATATGAATATCCTGTTAAACTTTAGTAGATTCATGAAAAAATGACTGAAACTGGCTAAGTTCCCAACACCTTTCATGTTTACTATTATAATACAATAAATGTGCAAATTCTACCTTAATTTGCATATTAATTGGAATTACAATGAGGTAAATACTTCCAACAAGTTTAAAATTTAGGTAATAAAATCACACTCTACAATAATATGAGTCACTTTTTGATTCTATTCCAATTTTTTAAAAATATATGAAAAGTATAGAAACTCACCTTATTTATATCGGATAATTCTAAAAAATATTTAATTGTTTTTTCAAAAAAATTTCTCCCAGTCATGAAATCATCTCAACAAAATTCCGTTTACGTAGGTTTATTGTAAATCTTTCCACTGCTATTCTGTTTACCAAATTGCATCTCTTGGCAGCTTGATCTCGCTTTTACAACTCAGCTTAAACAATACGAAAAAGTTGTTTTCCTTCTATTTATATACGCTTCTGCTCACTTCATTGGTTGATGCTGCGTAATAATTTACTCTCT
>JAUZPI010000264.1 GCA_030706015.1 Bacillota bacterium | reverse complement strand
GGATATTTTTCTAAAACTTTTTCAACAACTTGTTTCATATCAGTTTTCATATTATCCATTCACCTCTTTATTAAAATTTTATAAAGCTGCTTCGTTCGTGTCTCCAGTTCTTACTCTTAAAACATCTGTAATATTTGTTACAAATATTTTTCCATCGCCAGGATGGCCTGTTTTATTAGTTTCAATAATTATATCTATAACTTCTTGAGCATCCTCATCGTTAACCAATATAGTAATCATTCTCTTAGGAACTAATCTGTGCATTTCTGATATCTCTTCAGCAATACTTGTATTTAACATAACTCTTTCAGATATTGCTTCATCTATCATTGAAAAATCCACTTTTTTCTTTCCGCGTCCAACTACTTTTCTACAAGTGAAGGAAGGGAACCCTGCTTTTAGAAGGGCTTCTTTTGTTTTGGTAATCATGTTCATTCTGATAACTGCCGTAATTTCCTTCATAATTATCCCTCCGCTTATAGTTGGTTAGAACCTGAACTAATTGTGTATGCCTCTTCTACTGGTGTTACAAATATCTTTCCGTCACCGAAGGCACCTTTTTCACCTGTTTTAGCGTTTCTCATGATGATTTTTAAAACATCATCCTTATCTTCATCATTAACAACTAGCATAAGCATTTCCTTAGGTATTTCATCATAGTAAACTTCTCCTACTTTAACACCTCTTTGCTTACCTCTACCTACAACGTCGTATTTTGTAACTGCTGGAAATCCTGCATCACATAGTTCAGATAGAACAATTCCTACCTTTTCTGGTCTAATAATTGCTTTTATCATTAACATAATAATTTTTCCTCCCCTTATTTAACAAACAGTTTTAATTGTGCCTAACTCATGATATAATATAGTGTAATTTATTTTTTAATAACTTAAGTGTTATTCCTATGAAATACTTCTCATTCTGGTAAAATGAGAAGTATTTTTTGTCGTGTTTTCCATGATAACACTCCAAATAAATCTTATAGATCAACTAGACCGTATTCCATTAATATCTCTTCTAGTCTGTCTTGTGACATTGGCTTTGGAATTACGAACATATCGTTGTTTTCAACATTTCCTGCTAAAGTTCTGTATTCGTCAGCTTGTTCTGCTGATGGATCGAAGTCTATAACTGTCTTTTTGTTGATTTCTGCTTTTGTAACCATTGGACTTCTTGGTACAAAGTGAATTAATTGGCTTCCTAATTCCTTAGCAAATGCATCAAGTAATTCATATTCATTAGCAACCTTTCTACTGTTACAGATGATACCACCTAATCTAACTCCACCACTGTGAGCATATTTTTGAATACCTTTTGATATATTGTTAGCAGCATATAGAGCCATCATTTCACCTGAAGCTACTATATATATTTCTTGAGCTTTACCTTCTCTGATTGGCATTGCGAAACCACCGCAAACAACGTCTCCTAATACATCGTAGAATACATAATCTAAATCAGCTTCATAAGCACCTAATTGTTCAAGCATGTTTATTGAAGTTATTATACCTCTACCTGCACATCCAACTCCTGGTTCTGGTCCACCTGATTCAACACATTTGATTTGACCATATCCTGCTTTTAATATTGCTTCTAATTCGATATCGTCTCCTTCTTCTCTTAATGTATCTAAAACTGATTTTTGTGCTAAACCTCCAAGTAATAATCTTGTTGAGTCAGCCTTAGG
>JAUZPI010000263.1 GCA_030706015.1 Bacillota bacterium | reverse complement strand
CTATTTCTTTAGCTTCCTTTAATCCTAAACCAGTTAATTCTCTAACTACTTTTATAACTTTTATTTTTTGTGATCCTGAATCAGCTAATACAACGTCAAATTCAGTCTTTTCTTCAGCTGCAGGAGCTGCTCCAGCTACTGCTCCGCCTACTGCTACAGGAGCAGCTGCGCTTACACCAAATTCTTCTTCACACGCTTTTACTAATTCATTTAATTCTAAAACTGACATACCTTTTATAGCTTCGATAATTTCTTCTCTTGTCATTTTTTAAGCACCTCCGAATTTTTTTATTTTAATTATGCTTGCTCAGATGTTTCTGATTCTTTTTTGTCTTTTAGTGCACTAAGTAAATATGCAAAATTTGATAATGGAGCTTTGAAGCTTCCAAGAAGTTTTGCAATAAGAACTTCTTTTGATGGTATTGATGCTAATTGTTTAACTTTATCTGCATCATATATCTCACCTTGAACTATTCCAGCTACTAAATCGATAGCTTTATGAGCTTTAGCGAAATCATTTAGTATTCTTGCTGGTGCAGTAACATCATCATAGCTGATTGCTACAGAAATCGGTCCTTCTAGATACTTAGTAGCTCCTTCTAGACCTAACTCATTAGCTGCACGAGTAACTAATGTATTTTTGTATACCTTGTACTCAATACCTGCTTCTCTTAATTGTTTTCTTAATTCTGTATCTTCTTCAACTGTGATACCTTGGTACTTAGCCATTACTACTGATTGAGCTTTTTCCAATTTTTCTTTAATCTCAAGAACTTTTGCTTCTTTCAATTCTCTATTTTTACTTGCCACTGTGTGTCCACCTCCTCACAGTCTACAACTGCTAATTAAAATTAAAGGCTCCTCCGTAGACACGAAGAAGCCATATATACTAATATAAACTATATATTGGAATCCTCGGTAGGTTGGTTGCCCGTTATGCTTAAGCACCTACTGTCTACGGAATATTTACTTTTTCAACCTCAATTATTATATCAAACAATCAACCTTAGGTCAAGATTAATCTAAAACTTTTGTAGGATTAATTTTAGCTGCAGGTCCCATTGTGCTTGATACAGCAACTGATTTAACATATTGTCCTTTTGCTGCTGCCGGCTTAGCCTTTATTACTGCTTCCATTAATGTATGCAGATTTTCAGCTAATTTTTCAGCTCCAAAAGAAGCTTTTCCTACTGGAACGTGTACTATAGAAGTTTTGTCAACTCTATACTCAACTTTACCAGCTTTAATTTCAGCTATTGCTCTTGCTACATCAAATGTAACTGTTCCTGATTTTGGGTTTGGCATCAAACCCTTAGGTCCTAATACTCTACCTAGTCTTCCTACTACACCCATCATATCTGGTGTAGCAACAACTACATCAAAATCAAACCAGTTTTCTTTTTGAATCTTTGTAGCTAATTCATCAGCTCCAACATATTCAGCTCCAGCTGCTTCAGCTTCTTTAGCCTTATCACCTTTAGCGAATACTAGAACTCTTACACTTTTACCAGTTCCATGAGGAAGCACTACTGCACCTCTAACTTGTTGATCTGCATGTCTTGGATCTACGCCAAGTCTTACTGCAACTTCTATTGTTTCATCAAATTTTGCTTTTGATGTTTTTACAGCTAGCTCAAGAGCTTCAGCTGGTGTATATAATACATTTCTGTCAATAAGCTTTGCGCTTT
>JAUZPI010000262.1 GCA_030706015.1 Bacillota bacterium | reverse complement strand
TGTTGCATTGAGCAAGTTTCATATCGTACCTACAGCTTTTTCTCTGAATCAATATATAATGACAAAAACATTATTTATTAATAAGTCACTTGTTTGGCTTCAAAAAGCATCTGAACATAAAGCGACAATACTGACAAGTCCCAACTTTGGATACAAACATTTCTTAAGTCAATTTACAGACGAACTTAAACTCGAGTGGAACTTAGAGCATATTAAGATAATACAAAATTCTGCTGAGCAAATCTCTAAGTCTTTAGTAGAGGAGTTTTTATTTAAATTAGATAAATACAAGCTAAGTAGAAAAAGCATGTGCCCTGAATATGGCATGACAGAGACATGTATGAGTATTTCTTGTACACCTGTAGATGAAGACTATAAATGGTATGTATTAGATCGTAAATATATGTCTGTTGGAGATGCAGTTAAGGAATTAGAGGGAGAAGATCCTAAAGGAAGCACATTTGTTAGCGTAGGAGACATTTTAGATTCTTGCAATGTAAGGATTTGTAATTATAATGACGAAGTGTTAAAAGAAGGAACAATGGGTTGTATCCAGTTAGTGGGAAAATGTCTAATGCTGGGATACTATAATGATAATCAGAGTACTGCAAATTCTTACACAAAAGATGGATGGTTCAAAACTGGAGATGTTGGTTTTATAAAGGATAATAAGCTTGTTGTAACAGGAAGAGCTAAAGATATGATTATATCTAATGGTCTTAATTTTTATGCTCATCATATAGAAAGAGTAGCACAAGAGGTTGAAGGAATTGATTTATCAGCAGTATGTAGTATTTTTGATGATACAAAGCAAAAAGAAGAAGTTATGATATTTATACTATATAAAGATAAACTTACTGATTTTATTTCTCTAGAAAGCAAAATAAGAAAACATGTGAACGCGAAATTAGGATTGGTTATAAATTATATTATACCTATTAGTGAAATACCTCGAACACAAAGCGGGGGAATACAAAGATATAAATTAAGAGAGAGGTATTTAAATGGAGAGTTTTCAGAATTAGTACGTGAATTAGGAAGTTTAATTAAGAATAGTGTTAATTATGAAGAATATGCAGCACCAAGAAATGAAATAGAAGACAAGATAAAAAAGCTATGGATTCAGATATTAGGAGTAGAAAATATAGGAATAGATGATGATTTTTTTGATTTAGGAGGTGATTCACTAAATGCAATGCAAGTTGTATCTGTTATGCATAGAGAACTTAATTTGGAGTTAACTGTAAGTGAGTTGTTTAATACCCCAACAATAAGACAAATAGGGGAAAGTATCAAGAATTCTAAAGAAAGTATTTATACATCAATAGAACCAGCAGAAGAAAATGAAGTATATGAAGTATCTTCTGCTCAAAGGAGACTATATGCCTTAAATCAATTTGCAAAAGATGAAATAAACTACAACATACCATCAGTAATGGTAGTAGAAGGTAAGTTAGACAGAGCAAGAGTTGAGCAAGCATTTAAAAGGTTAGTAGAAAGACATGAATCCTTCAGAACATCTTTTGAAATGATAGATGGAGATATAGTACAGAGAATACACAAGGAAATAGTATTAGATGTAGAATATAGTGAAGTTGAAGACAAAAAGGAAGTATTAGATAAAGAGATAGAAAACTTTATAAGACCATTTGATTTATCAAAGGCACCGCTGTTAAGAGTAAAACTAGCAAAAAC
>JAUZPI010000261.1 GCA_030706015.1 Bacillota bacterium | reverse complement strand
GGTTTTTCTTTCTTCAATATTACTGGATTTATCATAGGAACAATAAGACTACCAACTGAAAATACCAATATACGCTTTTTTGCTCCAATCATATTACCAGCCAATCCAACACAATTTTCTAAGTTTGCTCTTAATGTATCTATTAAATCATCGATTACTCCTATATCATTTTTAGTTGCCTCTTCTGATTTCTGTCCTAAAAACAATATATCTTTTACAATTGGTTTTATCATAATTTATACCTCTTTTTTCAGTTATATTTTTTTATCCGAATCGTTGTGTAAATCTACCCTTTGAAGAAAATTTTATTATCCTAAACTTCACTAAATATTATATCTACTTCATATGATATATCCTTATAGTAAAAACAGAAGATACCCAGTGCACTAATACACAAATATATGAAAACCAAGAATAGTCTTTGTTTAACCCCATATTGCACTGGCATCAGTTGAACTTCTGTTTATGCGGGAAAAATCTGTTTTAACAAAGGAATTAGTTGATAATATCAGAAATATAAAGCCTATAGCCATAATAATAGCAAACGACATTATTGGAGTAACAATAAATCCATGAATTTCAATGGCCAATCCCTGCTGAACAAGGGCTTCATTGGATAAACTTGTTTTCTCCAAAACAACCATACGAAAAAAAGCGGTTGCATAAGTCATAGGATTAAAATAGCTAACATATCTAAGAGTATCAGGCAGCATGGATAAAGGAATATATGCTCCGGATATAAAGGTTAACGGCATAGTTATGGCAGTTTTAATTATTTGGAAGGTTTGGCCGCTGCGTACAAGTGTTGCTAAATATAGTCCAACACCAGAAAAAACAACTCCCACACTAATCATAGCTAAGAGCACCCACAGAGGCGTTATCCAGGTCGTAAATTTAATACCTATAAATAATCCAAGAATTAAAATCATACTTCCCTGTATGGTGGATACCGTTGCGGCTGATAATAATTGCCCTATTGCAACTGTTATCCTTTTAGCCGGGGAAACTAAAACTTCTTTCATAAAACCGCTTACCATATCATCAACGGTTGATGAGGCTAAGTTGAGGGAACTCTCAAACACTGTGGTTATAATAACCCCTGAGAGCATATATGCAATGGGATTTTCTATTGAACCAATCTTAAAAATAGCTCCAAATACATAAACAAAGAAAAAAGGAAAAACCAACGAAAAAATCAAACCAGTCTTATTTCTTATAAAGGCTTTCAAGCCTCTTTTCCATAATGCATATATAGTATTCATGCTACGCTTCCTCCCTAATTTTTCTACCAGTTATTTCTAAGAAAACATCATTGAAAGTACCTTTTTTTATTTCAATGTCAGTAATTGCTTCTTTTTGCACACTTAAAACTTCCAATAAACAACTTATGTTTTCAGCATCAACTTTATAATAACCATCCTTTTTCACATAATTTAAACGGTACTCAGCTAAAACTTGTTCAAGTTTAGGTTCATTTTTTGTAGTGATAAATGCTTTATCTTTTGTAAATTCCTTTTTCAATGCATAGGGTGTATCATGGGCAACTATTTTGCCGCCGTCTATAATTGCAATCTTATCGCATATTTCTGCCTCTTCCATATAATGAGTTGTCAGAAAAATAGTTATGTTTCTTTCTTTTTGAAGCTTCACAATATACTCCCAAATATGAGATCGTGTTTGTGGATCAAGCCCTGTGGTAGGCTCAT
>JAUZPI010000260.1 GCA_030706015.1 Bacillota bacterium | reverse complement strand
TAGATAGTTTAAATACTAGGGATAAAGAAGAAGTTAAAAATGGTGGGAATGAACCGCAACCAAAAGAAGAAACAGCAATGTCATTCGATGATATAGCAAGTCAATTTATTTAAGGGAGGAATAGAGAGATATGGCAACTTTAACTAATGCACAGATTTTATCATCTATTGCAAGTACAACAACAGACCAAGGTCTAAAAAACTTTATTACAAATCATCCTAATTTAGAAGTGTTTGGTAACTTAATTACGACAGACAGTTTTCAATTAGAGAAAAACGCTTTAATATCTACTATTGTAAATGGTATAGCAAAAAGAATTGTTAACGCCAAGATTTTAGACAATAAGTTAAAAGAATTAAAAGGAGATAAGATTCCATATGGTTCACAGATTGAGGAAATAATTGCAAACCCTTCAAAAGGTACACCATACGATATGAGTTCGACTGACTTATTAACTCAACAATATCCAGATGTAAAATCTGTATATTACAGAATAAACAGACAAGATAAATATAAAGTAACTGTAAATGATGTGCAATTACAAAGGGCGTTAATTCAACCAAACGGATTAAGCGAATTAATACAAATGGTTGTAGGAACTTTATATTCTGGAGATAATCTTGACGAAATGAGATATACAAAGGAACTTGTTTCATCTGCTATTTTAAATAACAGAGTTAAAAAGATAATTGTTGGAGACTCATTAACTGGAATCAGTGACCCAAGTGCAACAATGACAATAGATAAGATTGAGTTTGGAGCAGGTGCTACACAAAACGATAGAATGAAAAAGTTTGTTTCTAAGTTAAGACAACTTTCTTATGATTTCGGATTCGGTTCATCTAAATTCAATGGATATACTGCAATTAAAAAGGTTGGTGAGGACGATTTAATAACAGCATGTGATGCTAACGACCAAGTATTACTTTTAAGAACTGACATTTTATCAAGTGTTGATGTTGAATTACTATCAATGGCGTTCAATATGACAAAAGCAGACTTTTTACAAAGAGTTATTCCTGTTGATGATTTCAATGGAATGAATGTATGGGGTATTTTATGTGATGCAAAATGGTTTAGAATAAATGATACTTACTATGGTGTAAGAGAATTCCAAAACGGCTCAAATTTATCAACAAATTACTATTTACATCATCACTCAATTATTTCATATAACTTACTTGCAAATGCTGTTGTATTCTTAGATTCTAAGGACGAAACTTTAAACAATGCATAATAATTAATATTTAATAAGGAGGGAATTTAAGAAATGATAACACCTAATACCATTATACGATTTCTTAATGTTCCCTTTTCTTCTTCTCAAAATAATGTACTTAAATTTAGTGATATAAATAGTCAAATATCATATATGGAAAGTAGGGTAAATTTTACACTTGCAAATTGCACTTACCAAAGAGAAGGGAACGGGGAGTTTATAAAAGTTGTTAAGTCAATGGATTCATTATATACATGTAATTATGTTATGTTTCAGAATAGTAATTTTTCTAATAAATGGTTTTATGCATTCATTGAAAAAATGGAGTATGTTAATGCACAGGTTACTCATGTATATTTAAAGATGGATTCCTACCAAAGTTTTCAGTTTAACTTTTCAGTAAATGCATCTTTCATCGAGCGACAAAGTTTTGCAACCGATTATTTTAACACGTTGGTCGATACTGTATCAGGCGGAGACTTAAAAACTGTATTC
>JAUZPI010000026.1 GCA_030706015.1 Bacillota bacterium | reverse complement strand
CAGATTTATGAGTCTATGAAGAAGGTTAAGTTCAAAAGAAATATTAGTAAGCGTGAAAATATGGATTATGATGAAATAAATGATGAGTATACTTGTTACAATAAGAAAAGACTCAAGCCTATCGGCATCACTACAAGGAATTCAAAGTCAGGATATAAATCGGAGATTACAATTTATGAATGCGAAGATTGTAGTGATTGTCAATGTAAATCAAAATGTACTAAAGCAGCTGGTAATAAAAGAATGCAGGTGTCTAAGCTGTTTATCAAAAAAAGAGAGCAGTCTTTGAAAAATATAATCTCTCCCGAAGGAATTTTATTAAGAATGAACAGATCAATTCAGGTTGAGGGTGCCTTTGGAGTGCTAAAAGAAGATTATAGATTCAATCGGTTTTTAACTAGGGGAAAAAATAATGTAAAAACTGAATTCATATTGCTATGCTTTGGGTATAACATAAATAAACTACATAATAAAATACAAAATGATAAATGTGGTATGTTGCTGCACATTAAAAAAATTGCTTAAAATTTAAAAAGTCAGCACGAAAAATTTGGAGATATAGGCATCTCTTTTTTGTTGCGCCTTAAAATAATGAAACCACTGAAAATTAGCTAGACTTATAGTTAATTTTCAGTAGTTTTCTTTAAAGAAAAAGGAAATGT
Source organism: Bacillota bacterium (assembly GCA_030706015.1). Classification (GTDB taxonomy): domain Bacteria; phylum Bacillota; class Clostridia; order Clostridiales; family Clostridiaceae; genus JAUZPI01. Next base: position 51,401 of record JAUZPI010000026.1, on the reverse strand, counting down.
CTCTTGAATGATTTTTCAATCATTTTGAGACATCCCCTTTCCTTATTACGAATGGATGGAATCTTATGAAAAAAACTTACAACTTTATATTACGTCATAGATTTTTATATTTTATGAACCATCTAATAACATTTTGTTAATTTAAAAGTTTCTTTAGATTAATTTATTACTAAACTAGTTTCTCTTCCATGATACCATTTAAATTTAATTTAGCTATTTTATTTTTGATAACATCAATATCTGTTGTATAGGTGCCTAAATCCTGCATTCTCTTGAAATACTCAGCCCCAGCAAAAGTGTATCTGTTCCTTCTGCCTTCCTTAGTCATTAATTTATAATTTGCAAAGGCTATTATATCACCAATTACAGTATCCTTGGGAAGGATTAATAGAGGCATGCCAAGCGACTGCCTTACAGCATTATGACCTGCCAAAGAACCTGTGCATATTGCCTCAGTATGACCAACAAACAGTCCTGCCTTTTCTCCAGCACAGAATAGATTATCTATACCTTTAACCTTCATGTCATCAGTTCTAGGGGCAACTGAAAGATACCTAATAGAATTTCCTTTTCCACCGGCATATGGATCAGCGTATTTTGCATTTTCTAAACCAGGAATTTTTCTTAATTTATCTAATTTATAATAAGAAGTCATCAATTTTGCGTGTCCTGTATCTAGAAGAATTACATTTTCTGCAAATTCCTTTAATGCATACTGCTGACAAACCTTTAGTTTTAATTTATCCAGATTAACATCCTCTGAAGGTACCTTCAATACTACTACACCTGTTTTATTTAGTTTATCAATTATGTCCTCTGATAAACTGTCTTTTACTAATTTACAAGAACCACTGAAAGCACCAAAAACATCATCTTCTCTTTCTCCTTGAAGATCATCTATTCCAGCCCTGCTGCTTAAACTAACTCTTGGTCCAAAAGCTGGGCATCTTAAAACGCACATGGAGCATCCATTACCATAACGAAGACAATTTCCCATTGGCCCTGTGGAACCTGTGGTTTCTACAAAAACATCTCCCTCAATATAAGTACCATCTGACAGATATATTCCTAGAATTTTATTCTTCTTTTTCTTCACATCAATTACTCTATTTAATAAGTTAACCTTTATACCTAGTTCTTCAAGATATTTTTTTACTGCAGGTTCTATTTTGTTAACATCATAAAGCCATGCATGCTTATGTCCAGGGAATTCTATATTTTTATGCCTTGAATATTTATCAGTTAGTTTTATTAATTCCCCGCCGCCTAAAGCAATAAGCTCTTCAGAAGCAGTAAATCTTCCATTATTTCTCATTATGCCACCTACATTGCCAAGACCTATAAGCATATCTGTTTTTTCATAAAGCTGTACATCAGCACCAGCTTTTTTTGCTGTTATAGCAGCTGCACAACCAGCCCATCCTCCGCCAACTATAATAACTTTCATTTATAAACCTCCAAAGAATTAGTAAGTTCTAATAATTTTTTAAAGGAATCTTCTATCCTTGAATATATATTCAGGGTCTATTTGAACCTTACACAGCTTCTTAACCTTATGACCCTTATATCTTACACTGCAGGTGCCACATACGCCTTCTCCACAACACATTTTTGCATTGTTGCAGCATGAAAATTTAATACCTGGTTTAACAAAATTCATTACTTTACTAATTAAAATATCTGGCCCTGCGCAATGAATAATTTCGGGTTTTTCTGAATCAGTTAAGCCAGTGAGAAACTTAATAAATTCCTCAGAAAGATCTCCCCCATTTAACATATTTATTTCATGGGTTATTGCGTTACACATTTCTAAATAATCGTTTATAAATAGATTTTTATAGCTTCCTTTATCAATGATGGCAATAATTTTATTTCCTTGTGAATATAGTTTTTTCATTACCGGTATCATAGGTGCCTGCCCTATACCTCTAGCTACAAGTATTGCTGTACTATCCTTTGTACTGGTTACATTTTTTAGTCCTAATACTCCATTCCAGTATGGTCCTCTTATGAGAACATTATCATCTTCTTGCAATTTATCGATATTCTTAGTCTTTACCCCCTTTAGTTCTATGGCAAGTGTTAAAGTATTCTCTTCTATATCAGCCTCCATTATTGAGATAGGAGCATCAAAGAATTGGTCGCTTTTCGGATTTCTCATAAATATAAATCCACCAGGGCAATTTAAATCTTGTACTAATTTGTGTTTTGCAAGGAGTGTCAAAATAATTACATTCTCTTCAACATTTTCTTTACTAATTATTCTACACAAGTAACTTGTTCTAGTATCCTTGGCTTTGCAGCCATTCCAAAAATATTCTTGATATATACAAACACCCTTCCAATTTACACAGTCACAGAAATTCTTGCCGCTTAATTGAGAACATAGTATGCAGTCCCCTGTTTCTGCAAGGTGGCAAGGACATGGTATTTACACCAAACTACATCAAAAAAGAGATACGCCCTTTAAAGCATATCCCTTATTTTTCTTAATGAATTAACCTTATAATGCTTATAACCTTTAAATTTTTCAACTTTGTTATAAGCCCATTGTAGTTGTTCCTGGTCTTCGTAAATAACAGCCAGCATATCTCCGCTGTGGGCGCCAAGAATTCCAAGTCCATTAGTAGCTTTGCTAAACTTGATCACTCCTGGAAGTATATCATAAGGCAGTCTATTCTGATTCCTTAATATACTTTCAGTAGAAATCTGTGCTAAACCTCTCAAGTCTACATCTCTATTTCTTAATAAATCCATCAAATCATCAATATCCCTTAGCTCATTTTTAGCATTTTTATTGAACTGAACAGTATCAATTATTTTTTTTCCTTCGAAAACTAAAGCATAGAATTTTAAATAGTTCCCTAAGGGTTCAATATATCTACCTGATTTATAATCAAATACAGTCATTTTATCAAAAATAATACTGTCTGAAGGCTCTATTTTTAAACATTCCTCTACAAGTTCCATTTGATCAAAGCTTTTTTTATAGAGCTTGATTAACGATAAATATAAAGCACATAGATCTGCTGTGCTGCTTGCAAAGCCTTTGCCTTTAGGTATGCCTGAAGAAATTTCTATATCAATCTCATTGTAATATTCACTTAGTTTCCATCTTTTTAGTAAATTTAATAGAAATACTGAAGACTTAGGATTCATAATACGCTTGCTGGGAAATCTAGTTTCAAAAACTCGCACCTTTGTAAATAAATTGATTGGACATGATACTAGTATATCCATGCCATTTAATTTTCCTTGCAATATCTCTCCCAGGCTGCCTGGATAAACTGCACTTTCTTCCATAATGATTTCCTTCTCTATGCTAAATCGCCTATAAAATTTACATTATTTAATTGGCTTAATATATTTATGCTTTTTTTATTGACAGCAGCAATAATGCATGTAGATGGACCCGCCGATTTATTAATGTTTACCTTTAGATTTTCACGTATAAACAACCTCTTATTATTAAACTTTGCTAAAGTTTCAGCCTCATATAAAATCCCTTTTGATCCAACTGGAACCATCTCGAAAACTTTTTCCAATGACAATAAATATTTAATAGTATTATAATCAATTATATCTTTATCCTGAATAAAATCAATTTCGTTCCCTACCTTTGGAATACCAATTGAAACTAAGGCTGCCGGTTCATAAATTTTATTGATTTTCAAAGTGTTTTTATCTGCAACTCCAATAACCGTAATGCCTAAGGCGGTAGAATTTGTTGGAAAGTTCTCTTCTGTGCTGCCAGTAAGAGAAATCTCATCAATCCCTGAACTTTTAAGTTCTTCCTTTACACCTTTAATAATTTCTGTGCCAGTATCATACATTTCATTACAAACATTATTAGCCAATGTTACTATTTCAGCACCTGTGCATATAACTTCCATTATACCAACTCTAGCAGTAAATTTTCCAGTGATAAATGGAGGAACCTTAAGAGTATCTCCACTTTTTAATCCTATTCCTCCGCAGCTATCACAAGCTACTACCATGATTTTGTTATTATCCATATGAATAAGTGTAAGGTCTCTTATCTTTTCAACTTTCATTTCCTTCACACCCTATTAATTTAATTCAACTTTTATTGCTTTACGAATTAATGGGTATAATACTAGGGCTATAATCACATTTAGAGCCGAAACAAGAGTTAACATAGGAATCATTGCAAAAACTGCAGCTTTTCCCATAGACACTACCAATAAAGGATATACTGTTAAAGTAGCAATAGGTCCATTTATTAAGACGCCTGCTAGAAATGAAAGGATTACTCCTAAAACGCCTTGTCCCTTTTTAGAAAAATATCTATAAATACTGCCGAAAGCTGCCATAGTAATACCCATATCCACCATAACAACTAAATGCACCGGCAGGGTTAGTGGAAATCCTGATAGTAATGCTGTTAATATATGTCCAACAGCTCCTATTGCAGCACCATAAAATGGACCTAGTATTATAGCTCCTAAAAAACCAGCCATAGAATCAAAGGCTATAGAATCCATAACCTTTATATTAGCACCAATATAGCTTAGTGCAATAAATAATGCTGTTAAAATAAGTTTTCTTAATTTCATAATTTACCTCCTGTGTATCATCAAATAATTTATAAGCTCTTTTTCATTATTAAATACTTTTTTATATTGAAATTTCTCTCTTTCTAAAACAAATGCAGGAATTTTTAAATTTACAGCAGCATCTAATTTTTCCTTAGTTCCGCCTTCAATACCGCTATCCTTAAGTATTATTGCTTTAGCGTTATATTCCTTGATAAAACTGCAGTTTAATTCATATCCAATTGGCCCTTTTATAGCAATAATATCGTCTGGTTTTATACCTAAAGATACGCATTTGTCCACAACCTCTAGGGTTGGTAATACCCTGTGAATTATTCTGTTTTCCAATTTAAAAGCTAGTATTTTTTCGATTTCTTTGCTGCCTGTGGTATTTAAAATATTTCCGTTTATTTCTTTTAACTTTAAATGCAGCTCATTATGATCCTTAACTTTTATTATGTTTTCTTCATGATAATTTTCAATAATTGAAGGCCTTTCATATCTCACATATTCAATATCTAACTCGCCGCAGACATCCATGGCATTTTTAGTTACTACTAAAGCATAGGGATGAGAAGCATCTACTAATATTGCTATTTTATGTTCTACGATAACTTTTTTTAATGCCTCTGCATCTAAGGGCTTTGTATTCATTACCCTAAAACTATAGTTATCTAATAATTCTCCACCATATTTTGTTGCTGTGGAAACGAATATATCATCAGTATATTTATTTAATTCAGATAGTATATTCTTACCCTCAGAGGTACCTAATATTAATCCTATCATTTTATCAATCCTTTATTAATCTTTTAAATCGTAGCCTCTTGGTGTAATAAATATGCCGTCTTTAATATAGCTTTGGCTGTTTCCTATGATTACTATGGAAACCATGTCTGTAAAACTATCTTGAAAATTTTCTAGAGTATATAATTTTGTTTCTTGTCCTTCTCTTAAGGCATTCTTTACTACGGCTACAGGAGTGGAACCCTTTCTAAACTGTCTAATTATGTTTATACATTCCATAAGATAGCCAGGTCTGCCCTTGCTCTTAGGATTATAAAGCGATATTACAAAATCACTTTCTGCGGCACTCTTAACTCTTTGTTTTATTAATTCATATGGAGTCATTAAATCGCTAAGACTTATATTACAGTTATCATGCATAAGAGGTGCACCTAAAACTGCGGCAGCTGCAGAAGAAGCTGTTATACCAGGAATGACTTCTACCTGTTCATCTTTTCTTAATTGAAGTATTAGTCCTGCCATACCATAAATACCAGCATCTCCAGTGCTAATTATAGCTACTACCTTGTCTTTTGATAATCTCAAGGCTTCTCTGCATCTATCCTCTTCACCCCTCATACCTGTGGCATAGACTTCTTTACTCTCTATTAGAGGTTTTATGTAATCTATGTATTTATTGTATCCAACTATTATTTCACTTTCTTCAATGGCCTTTACAGCTTTCAATGTCATATGTTCTAATCCGCCTGGTCCTATACCTATTACGTATAATTTTCCCAAAATTCATTCCTCCATTAATATTATTTAATTCCAATGCAAATTGTCATTCCATTACAGGATATTTTGTCAGATATTAATTTAGCACCACTTAGTTCAGTACAGGGTTCACATACTGCCCTTACCCCAACAGATTTTTCAACAAAATCACTGCCTGGATACTTATGTTGAATTTGTTTTATTGCTTCTAAGCCGTGTATGCGGAGTTGAACATTTAATGTTTCAGTTAATTTAATAATTGCCTTCTCTTCTTTTTTAACTTCCACAGTTGATATTTCTAATACACTTCGAATATCTAAATTAAATTGTTCAAGTACACCTTTAACATTAGTAAACATTAATTCTTCATCATAATTTTTTCTGCAACCTACACCAAGTACAATATTCTTTCTAATTAATTTCAATACCTTTTTATTAGAATAATCCTGAGGTAATTTATTTTTATTAGTAATATAAACTACTCCATTAGCTTCTGAAAAATCATTTACATAGCCTGCAGGCATTAGTATTTTTTCTTCTTCATCTAAAAAAACTACTTTTTCACCATTTACAAGCATTGCGGCTATATCTTTAGCTTTCTTTAAGTCATCAATTACAAGGTTATTATCTACAGCTATTACATCTGGTGCTTCAATTCTTAGATTATCTGTGGCTGTAGTAATTATAGGCTCTGCTCCTAAATATTCAGCAACAGCTAAGGTCAGTTTGTTAGCTCCTCCAATATGTCCACTTATTAAACTTATTACATATTTACAGGAGTTATCAATTACTATTACAGCTGGATCCTTATCTTTACCTTTTAAATTAGGTGCAATTGCTCTAACAGCAATACCTGTGGAACCTATAAATATTAGTGCTTTGTAATTATTCATCAAGCTACTTGTGATTTCATTAAGTTTAAAATTAGATACTGAATTTTTAGAGTAAATATCAGCAGCCATAAATTTATTTATTTTCTCAGCTAATAATTCACCTTGCTTTGTAAAACAGATTACTGCTGTTTTTGATTCCACCTTATTTTTCTCCATTTCTATACATATGGGTAAAGCTTTTATCATATAAAAGTGATTTCTCATATTCACAATCGATGAAATCACCTACTAAGATTTGAGCACATCTAGTTATGTTAGCTTCTTTTACCTTTAAAGCAATATCATCTAATGTACCTATGATAATTCTTTCATCCTGCCAGGTTGCTCTTTCCACCACTGCTATAGGTACATTTCTTCCATAACCTCTTTTCAATTTTCCAACCACTTTATCTATCATTCCAATAGATAAGAAAATAGCCATTGAGGCACCTATTTTAGCTAATTGCTCTAAATCCTCCTGCTGTGGTACAGGAGTTCTTCCTTCAACTCTAGTTAAAATAACAGTTTGTGTTACTCCTGGAAGAGTAAATTCTCTTTTAATAGAGGAAGCTGCTGCTGTAAAGGAACTTACTCCAGGTATCACCTCATACTGAATGTTTAATAAATCAAGAGCATCCATCTGCTCCTTTATAGCGCCATATAAGGCTGGATCACCTGTATGAAGTCTTACTACAATTTTATCTTCTTCACATGCCTTGCTGATAATGGCAATAACTTCATCTAGATTAAGCTTAGCAGAATCATGTGTTTCTACATTATCTTTGCAAAAACTTAAATGTTCTTTACTAACTAAGGAACCTGCATAAATTACCACATCAGCTTTAGATAAGATATCTCTTCCCTTTACTGTAATTAAATCTACATCTCCAGGACCTGCACCTATAAAATATACCAAATTGAACACTCCTTTATACTCTGTTAGCGATAATCATGGACATGTATTCTCTGCACTGCAATATGTCCTCTTTATTAGTTAATATCTTCTCTCCCTCTCTACCTGCCCTTGCAATATAAACATATTTAAATCCTTTTTCTTCTAAATAGTTTATAATTTCTTCTTCCATCTTATAAACTTTCATTATTACTATGTATTTTTCATTCCTAATTTCATTTATCTTAGTTCCAGGTAGAATTAATAATGGTTCATCTCCTATTACTAATGGTTCTCCAGCTATACTGGCACAAGCACAAAAGGAGGTTATTCCCGGCACTGTTTCAGTTTCATAGCCTTCTTCTCTAAGGTGTCTTAATAAATATATATATGTACTGTATATAAAAGGATCTCCTATGGTTAGAAATGCCACATCTAAACCTTTATCTAATTTATCTTTAATTGATTGGAAGGCTTCATATATTTTATCATCCTGTTCTTCTCCTCCCATTGGAAAGTGTTTTATCATTACTTCTGTATTTTCACCAATGTATTCCTCAGCTATCTCAAGTGCTATACTTTTACCGCCCTTCATAGCACTTGGAGCCACTATTACCTGACAGTTTTTAATAGTTTTAACTGCCTTCAATGTTAATAGTTCTTTATCACCAGGTCCTACACCTACGCCGAATAATTTACCCAATACTATTACCTCCATTATTTCTAGCACTTAATATAAAAATAGGATTGTTAGCCATTAACATATGGCTTTTTCCTCTTGTTTTACTTACCGATATTTGTGAACACTCTGTACTGAAATTAAGTTCCTCTAAAGTTTTTATTGCTTTATATGCATTATCAATAGTGATAAAATTCAAAACCATAGTTCCTTGTGATTTAAGCTTTAAAGCATATCTTTTTATTATTTCCTCTATACTTCCACTGCTGCCCCCTATGAAGATTGCATCAAAATAATCTTCAATAGAGTTCGATAAGTCCACAGCGTCACCTTCAATAATATTCATATTAGGTACATTAAACTTTTGCTTATTTAGCTTTAGAACCTCCAGTGCTTCCTTGTCCATCTCTATACTAGTGACCATGCCTTTACTGCATATTTTACTCATTTGTATGCTCACACTGCCCGTCCCTGCACCTATATCCAAAACATTAAAATCTTCTCGAAGATTTAATTTTGCTACACTTAATATTCTTATCTCTTCCTTGGTCATGGGACAATTCCCTCTTATAAACTCTTCGTCCTTTATAAACATCATTAATTTTCACCCTCTAACACTTCTATAATTACAACACTTAAGCTGCTATACTTTTTACTAGCTATCTCTTCTGGTGTTCCAATAGTAATTAATTCATCTTCATAAGATAAATTTTCACCCACATATACCTTTGCTGTTATTTCATTGTTAACTAGCAGTTTACAAATATTATCAGGAGTATTTACCTTATCCGTAAGCCAAATAGAAGTTTGATATTTTTTTACTGTTCCAATAAGATCACTGCTTCTGCCATGTAAGCTGCTTAGATAAGCATTTTGCCATGAAATACCTAGCTTTGAACATAAATATTGAAAAGAGCTTAATCCAGGTATAACTTCTATGTCACCACTAAAATTATTCTTTATATATTCATTTATTCCGTAAAAGCAGGGATCTCCAGAAGCCGCTATGGCAATATTTTTGTCTGATTTATAAATGATTTGATCTTTTATTTGACTAAAATTCTTTACTAATTTTAAGTTTATATCTAAAAACTCTAAGCTTTCATAGGCTCGTTCAAAGGCAAGTACTATATCTGAATTTTTAAAAGTATTAATTGCTTTAGGTAAAATATAATCTTTACTGCCTGGTCCAATGCCAACTATGTATATCATATGATCACCTCTCTGCTGTCCCACAACAAGCCTTTGTTTACTGCATACATAACAACATTAACTTTTATATCTGAATACATATACTGTTTAATCCTTGCAATAACCTTTTGTCCAATGCGTTTGTAAACCAGTTTATATTCATCATCAATTATGTCAGCAGCACCTTCAAGAGTATTGAGATTATATACTTTTTCAACGAAATCTCTATCTGCTCCCATTAAGGCCAATTCCAAAGCAATAGTCTCCAATCTCACATCACATACTCTGCTGTGTGTATTAAAGCATCCTGAAGCAATTTTTGAAACCTTACCGATATGTCCCACAATTGTTATGTTTTCCACCTTCTGTTCCATACAGCAATCTAATGCAAAGCCAACATAATTAGAAATGACAACCATTGAGCCTGTATCCATGTCTAATTTTGAAGCAAATTTCTCTCCCATACCACCAAAAACTAGAATTAAATCTTTTTTATCATTTAAGACCTTTTGATTTATTTCAATTCTGACAGATTCCTTTAAAGCTTCCTCTGACATTGGATAAACTATACCTGTAGTTCCCAATATAGAAATACCACCCTCTATTCCTAGTCTTGGATTAAAGGTTTTTTTAGCTGTCTCTTCACCCTTAGGAACAAAAATAGTAACTTCAACACCTTTATCCTGTGGCAACACCTCATTAACTGCCTTCTGTATCATTTGTCTTGGCACGGGATTAATGGCTGGTTCTCCTTTTTCAATATATAGTCCATCTTTTCTAACAATGCCAACTCCTACCCCACCTTTAAGAACATAGCCCTCATATCTTTTCCTTGCTTGTGCCCAAATCTCCAATCCGTGGGTAACATCTGGATCATCACCGCCATCCTTAATTATGCAGCATTGAACATAATCTTCCCCTACAACAATCTTACTTATTTTTAGCTGAAGTTCTATACCACTTGGAGTTACTAAGGATATTTCTTCAATTCTAGTATTTGCGTAAAGCATATATGTTGCTGCTTTGCTAGCTCCAGCCGCACAGGATCCCGTTGTGTAGCCACATCTTAATTTTTTACCATTGCTGTTTACATATAAGTTTAGCATGAAATTACCACCTTATTTTAAATTGGGTAGAAACTCTACTCTCTGTTTATAAGCATATACATCAACGCATTTACTATGGAAGCTGCCACAGTACTGCCGCCTTTTCTTCCTCTTACTGTTATCAATGGAATTGAAAGCTTTTCTATTTCTTCCTTGGATTCCTTAGCCCCAACAAAGCCTATAGGTGCACCTAATATAAATTTAGCACTGGTCTTTCCTTCTAATGTTAACTCCTTAAGTTTGAAAAGTGCAGTAGGAGCATTTCCAAATACAAAGAATTCAATACCACCTCTAGCTGCCTTCTCTACAGCTGCCATAGAACGAGTAATGCCTTTTTCTTTCGCAATACTGCAAACTTCCTCATTATCTATGTAACAAACCACCTTGCTATTTAATTGGCTTAAAGCTTTTTTATTAATACCTGCCATTGCCATTTTAGTATCAGTGTAAATAGTTGTACCTTTTTTTAATAGTTTTAAAGCTTCATCTATAGCTCCCTCTCTAATGTACACCAAATCTTTATATTCAAAATCAGCAGTGGTATGTATAACTCTCTTAATAATTTTTAATGCCTGATCACTAAATGAGTGTGAACCCATTTCTTCTTCTATAATTTCAAAGCTTCTTTTTTCTATATCCATAGGAATCTTTATATAATCTTTCATATTGTATCACTCCATCATATTATATCCTGTAATATATTTCATCATTTCCATACTGCTAAAAAAATGCAAATGAGCATAAGTTGCAATAGTAGCATTTTTAGAATAGCCACATTTCCATTGTTTTATTGTTCCATCATATACACTTTTACTAATAGAAAACAATTCATTTTCTTCAAGTTCTACCTTTGATTTGTGAAATTCATGGATACATATTGATAAACCAACAGGTAGTATGTTATTTTCTTTTTCAACCCTTAGTTTGGCATATCCAAAGTTTTGAAGCTTACCAGTCATAAATGCTTTGCCATTAAATAAACCAACCATATCAAAATTATCTATGGACTCAGTTAAATACATTAAACCGCCGCATTCTGCAAAGCATCTTAGTCCATTATTCAGTGCATTATTTATACTTTTCAGCATTGACTTGTTCATAGATAATTCCTCAGCAAAGACCTCTGGATAGCCTCCACCTAAATATAGAAAGTCTATATTTTCTGGCAGACATTTATCTTTTAATGGACTAAAATAAACGACTTCTCCTATTTCTTCTAACAGCTCAAGATTTTCCTTATAATAAAAACTAAAGGCTTTGTCCTTAGCAACTGCTGCTCTTACAGATTTATTCTTTAAATGAAAATTATCTAAATAGATTTCACTTTCTGAAAAGTAATCTAGCAGACAATTTAAATCAATATATTTTTCAATAAGCTGACTGCATAAATCTATTTTTTCATTTAAATTTTCTAATTCACTGCTCTGTATTAGCCCCAAGTGCCTGCTTTTTAATTTTAAATTCTCTTCTTTTGGTATATATCCGAATACCCTGAGTCTACAATGTTTCTCAATAGCTGATTTTAATAGGTTGTAATAACTTTCACTTATGTTATTTAAAACTATTCCAGCTATATTTACTTTATCAAAATTTATTAATCCATTAATTTGAGCACACAAGGTAGCACACTGAGCTTGAGGACTTATAACCAAAACTACTGGTAGATTTAAAACCTTTGAAACATGGGCAGTGGAATAGTCAGAGGATATACCTATCCCATCGTATAACCCCATAACTCCTTCTACAACCCCATATTCTCCTTGTCCTCTTGAATAAGAGGCCTTTACTCCAGCTTCCCCCATAAGGTACAAATCCAAATTTCTTGAGGAAACACCAGTAATAGAGCTGTGAAAAGCAGTATCTATATAATCTGGTCCCACTTTATAGCCCTGAACCTTGTATCCTCTTTTCTTTAATGCCTTCATTAAACCTAAGGTAAAGGTGGTTTTTCCGCCGCCGCTGGTATTTGAAGATATTATTATGCTCTTCATATTGTAGCCTGTACCTCTCTTAATATATTCATGAATTTTTCGTTCTTTTCTCTATCCTTAATAGCAAATCTTACGTAATCTTCATCTAATCCTTGAAAATTATAAGCTTTTCTTATTAATACCCCTTCTTGGAAACAAAGGTCATACAGCTTATGACAATCTATACCTTCTAGCTTGCACAATAAAAAATTACTATAGCTCTTATACACCTTTTCTATAAAGGATATTTCTTTAAGTCCAGCATTCATATAATTTCTTTCATTTTCTATCCATTCTCTAGATTTGTCCATGTAGTTTTTATCTTTGACAACATATTTAGCTGCTGTTTCAGCAAAACAATTTATATTCCAAGGATTTTGCTTAGACTTTATTTTTTCAGCTAACTCAGTATTTGAGGTTATACCATATCCAAATCTTATGCCTGGCATAGCGAAGTATTTTGTTAAGGCTCTTATTATTAAAATGCAGTTATATTCGCGTATATCTCCAGAAAAACTATGTTTTATGTTATTAGTGAATTCTATAAAGGCTTCATCTATAATTATTGTCTTTTTGGCATTTTCGCAATAACCCAATATTGGTTGGAATTTATCTTTATCAATTATACCACCGTTAGGATTATTGGGATTTCCAATTATTAATGCATCACAATTTTGCATTCTATTATAAATATCTTGATAATCAATTTCTAATGAACTATCTAGGTAAGAATACTCAATGCTAACTCCCCATTTTTTTGCACTTAATTCATACTCTAGGAAAGAAGGTACCACAATGAGTACCTTTTTAAAACAGCTTATGGACAAATCTATAATCTCAGAGGCACCATTGCCTAGAATAAAATTTTCTTTATGTAACACTGTCCCTAACATTTCATAAGTACATAATGAATTAATTAATTCTCTATATTGTATATCTGGATATCTGGTTAAACTATTTATTGCTTCAGCCAAGTGTATGGTAAAACTATCTGGAATACCTAGTGGATTTATATTAGAGCTAAAGTCTAATAATTCTCTTCCTATTAGCACGCCATCAGAATAAATATCTCCACCATGAATATAATTCATAACTCAACCTCTTCCTTATAATAATCTTATTGCAGAGTATAATATAACACTAAATATTAAACATAAAATTTCCGCAGTATACATTAACCTAATAGTGTCCTTAATATGTTTCTCATTAAGATGATTAATTTTATCTCCAATAGTAGGCTTATACATCTTTTCTCCAAAGTAAGTATTAGTACCTCCTAGCTGAACTTGTAAAGCACCCGCTGTGGCAGCCTCTGGATAAGCACAATTAGGACTCTTATGATTCTTTCTATCCCTTAGCATAATTTTAATACTTTTGGGGATACTACCTATCACTATAGGAGCTGATAGACATATTAACATACCACTGATCCTAGCTGGTACAAAATTAAAAATATCATCAACCTTGGCTGGAAAAAAACCTATGTATTTATACTTCGGGGTTATATAACCCAGCATTGAATCCATAGTATTTATTCCTTTATATAGCATTGCTAAAGGAGCTCCTCCTATAAGTCCAAAAATCAATGGTGCAATAATACCATCGGAAGTGTTTTCAGAAATAGTCTCCACATCTGCTCTTATTATTTCTTCCTCACTAAGCTGACTGGTTTCTCTACCTACTATATATGATAATTTGACTCTAGCATCCCGAATATCATTTCTTTCTAAGGAATAGCACACCTTTATACCTTCCTTATGAAGACATCTAGCTGCAAGTGTTGTCCATAGAAATAGTATATTTACTATATGTTTTACCCAAAAGGTATCTCTTAAAAGTTTTAAAATTATAAATGGAACAAAGTAGCAAATGAAAGATACTAATAGAACTATTAATCCTCCCCACAGCTTTAGATATTTATCCTGTTTTATAAAGCATCTTCCTCTTTTTTCGAGAAAACCAATTAGTTTACCTATATAGATTACAGGATGAGGAAACCAGTAGGGATCTCCCATAATCCAATCTATAATTACAGCAATAATTACATCTATCATTGGTTTAACTCAATAATGCTGTACAAATAATCTATATCGATACTTTTTCTAACTATGTCGGCTAATCTATCAAGTTCTCTATCTCTCAGACTTTCATATACTTGAGAAGCCTTTAGTGATATTCCTTTTTTCTCTCGAATTAGGTTTATAATATGCTGCCTAAAGTCTACTCCATCGAAAATTCCATGTATATAAGTTCCCATTACATTCTTCTCTTTGTTTAATGCTCCATCTTTATATTCAGTGCCATTGTTATTTATATTAAATAAATGCTGGCAGCCTTCTCCATAATGACTTATGCCCATATGTATTTCATATCCATATACGTTGATATCCTCCAATCCTTCCATATAACCTTCTATTCTAGTGGTGTTTTTTTCTTTTTCTAGTACAGTATTTATATCCAGAAGTCCTATACCTTCAACAAAACCTTTATCAGTTTCTACTCCATAAGGATCTTCAATGGATTTTCCAAGCATTTGATATCCACCACAAATACCTATTATAATACCCTCATTGGAGCAATCTTTAATTATATTTTCTAAACCTGTATTTCTTATATATAATAAATCATCTATGGTATTCTTACTCCCTGGTATTACTAGCAAATCCGGTTTACCAAATTCATTTATGTTTTCTATATATCTAACGGAGACATCTTCTTCAATAGCCATGGCATCCATGTCAGTAAAATTAGATATGTGAGGCAGCTTTATAACAGCTACATCTATAGGTGCTGTTATTTTCTTATTCAAATTTACGGCTCCATCTTCGTCTTCTAACTGTAATTTAAAATGAGGTATTACTCCCACACAAGGAACATGAATAACTTCTTCTATCATTTGGAGTCCTGGCTTTAAAATATCTAGATCTCCTCTAAATTTATTTATTATAGTTCCCTTAACCCTTTCTTTCTCATCATTTCTAAGCAGCAGCATGGTACCTGCTAGTGAGGCAAAAACTCCGCCCTTATCAATATCACCTACCAGCAGAACTGGAGCATCCACAAGTTCTGCCATTCCCATATTTACTATGTCTCTATCTCTTAAATTAATTTCCGCAGGACTTCCAGCACCCTCCATAACTATTATGTCAAATTGCTTTTCTAGTTCTGCAAAATCCTTTTTAAGCATTTCTCTAAATTCCAGTTTCAAATTATGGTATTCCATAGCCGTTGAATTGCAATATACTTTTCCATTAACTATAACCTGACACTTTTTATCTGAGGTAGGCTTTAATAATATTGGATTCATATATACCTCAGGTTGTAATCCTGCAGCATAAGCCTGAAGTACCTGGGCACGTCCCATCTCTTTGCCATCTAGGGTTACATAAGAATTTAAAGACATATTTTGAGACTTATAGGGACATACTTTATAACCATCTTGCTTAAATATTCTGCAAAGGGCTGCTGTAATTATACTTTTACCCACAGAGGAGGCTGTCCCCTGAATCATTATCTTTGCCATTGTTCATCTCCTCTATATGTTTGCTAATTTTTTTATTTTTCCCGGTTCTATATATTTGCCTTTAATAGCATCCTCAATATGCTCTATATAAATATCTTGAAATTTTTCTATTTCTCCTAAACCATGCAAATAAACTGAAGCTTGTATTTCTTCTTTCTCTAATAGTTCTTTCCAGGTACACTGCATATCATTTTTTGCATGCTCACCAGCAACAAGCATTAAAGGCATTAAAGAAACTTGGTTTAGGCCATCAGTTTTAACTTTTTCTATTACATAATCAATAGTTGGATATCCCTCTACTGTTGCTATATAGGCATTATCAAAACCTTTATCCCTTAATACTTCTTGAAGACAGTTATAGGATGAATTTGCTGGATGAGTGCTGCCGTGTCCCATAAGTACCACTGGACTTAACTTTGTAAGCTCACTATTCATTGCTTCAACAAAGATTGAGTAATCATCTGGAATTTCTTCACCGTCTCCTTTAAAATATAGTACAGGTCTACCTAGAATTAATTTCTCAAATACACCTAATGCCCTAAATTTATCCACTACATATTTTATGTACTCATATTCATCTCCAGGTATGATATGCAGTGGCTGTACTACAACTTCTGAAAAGTTTTCCTTATGCAATTTTGAAAGAGCTTCCTCCGGTGTATCTTCATGTACCCCATCTCTTTCCTTCAATATCTTAATAATCTGATGAGCTGTAAAAGCCCTTCTTATCTCGTACTCTTTAAATTTATCTTCTACCTTCTCTTCTATCTTCTTTATTGTTGCTTCCATAGTGTCTTGATGGGTTGTCCCAAAACTAACTACTAAAATTGCTTTTTTCATTAACTCACCTCAAAAATTTTTAAATTATACATGTATAATACTATCGATGAAAATGCTTCCATGCTTATACTTAATAAGACTAATATCTCCATTAGAAGATGCAAACTTCCAATAGAAATCTAAATTTTCGTCTAAAACATAGCAATATATGGTTCTTATTACTCCACCATGAGTTACTATTAATATATTTTCTTCATCTAGTTTTTTTAAATCTTCCATAAAACTTTTTATTCTTTTATAAAACACCGCATAGCTTTCTCCACCCTTTGGACAGTATTCCTTCCAATTATTCTGCCAAAGTTCTTGTTCTTCTGGATAAAGTTTTCCGATTTCTTCATAGGTTTTACCCTCAAAAATACCAAAGCTCATTTCATTAATCCTGCTATCTTTAATAAACTCTATTTCCTTATCTTCAAAAATAATTTCAGCCATTTCTAAAGTCCTGATTCTGTCACTTATAAAAACTTTACTAAAGTCGATTTTATGAAGCATATTCTTTGCAGATAGCGCTTGATTTTTACCTTTTTCATTTAATGATACATCCAAGCTTCCATAGTAGGTTTTTTTTTCATTTTGTTCCGTTTCACCATGTCTTAATAAATAGATATTCATAACCATTTCACCTCATATTTTATTATATTATCTGTATTTTGAAAAAGCTTAGCCCCTTATGGAGTTATTTGAAGAACTAAATAATTTTAGGCAAAATAAAACCTCTACATAGGTAGAGGTATAAATATCCCATAACAAGCACACAAATAATACCTTATCATAATGATAAGAGTTTACTTACTACTAGGATGCTTATGCCACTTCCCTTCCCTCCGAAGGATTAGCTCTAGTTTTAGGCAGGTCTCCTGGCTAACGCGTCATTCTCACTTTCACCTTCCCAGAAATACTCCAGTGGCTGAAATTTGTCTGCGTTACAGTAGCGGGGGCTGCAGCGGGTTTACACCGCTTTCCCTATTAAACTTATAAAGTACCTAAACCATATTTATTAAATTATTTTAGATTATATACTGAAAAAAATAATATTTCAATATAAATTTAGTAAATTCACCTAATAACACCTTTGTGAAATTTAGAATTTTCTATCCCTAGCGTATATTTCTCTTGATATTGATTTTACCACAGCTTCAATGCATATTTTATTAAAGCTTTCTTTATCCTCTGAATATATTATCTTAATATTTTTTATTTTTTTCCTCATTTATACCATCCAAGTCTATTTATTTAATTTTAATTTATGCTCTTAACTGATTATGTGTTCCACATTTTTTCTTTTTCATATAATGACAGTATATAGTATCACATTTAAGGAGTGTTCTTATGATTTATTCCAAACGTGATGAAGGTATAAAAAAAGCAGCTATTTATTCACGTAAATCTAAGCTTACTGAGCACGGGGAGTCCATCGATAATCAAATTCAATTGTGCAAAGAATACGGTACAAAAATAGGAATAAAAGAGTTCTATATATATGAAGACGAAGGCTACTCGGGAAAGAATACACATAGGCCGCAATTTCAACAATTAATAAGTGATGCTAAAGCTAAAAAATTTAATGTACTTATTTGCTACAGACTTGATAGAATAAGTCGTAATATTAGCGATTTTTCAAATCTTATAATTGATCTTCAGGATTTAGAAATTGATTTTGTATCTATTAGGGAACAATTCGATACCACTACTCCCATGGGACGCGCTATGATGTATATAGCAAGTGTTTTTGCACAATTAGAGAGAGAAACTATAGCTGAAAGAGTGAGAGATAATATGTTGGAACTAGCTAAAACAGGCAGGTGGCTTGGAGGGCAGACTCCTTTTGGTTATGGTTCTAAGGCAGTAACTTTTGTGGATGACAAAATGAAGCAAAGAAAAATGTTTACACTTGATCCGGTTGATTCCGAATTGCAAATTGTAAGGCTGATTTTTGACCTATATTACAGTAAGAATTCAATTAGTCAAGTTACTAAATATTTAATATTAAATGATATAAAAACAAAAAATGGAGCACTTTGGACAAAAAAAAGAATTCAGTTAATTCTAAGAAATCCCCTGTATGTCAAATCAAATTTAAAAGTATTAGATTATTTAAAAAAGCAAGGAATTATGACCTCTGGTACAGCAGATAATTTTCATGGTATTCTAACCTATAATAAATCAAAGGGGGCCACTAAGAAAAGAGATTCAACTGAATGGATAGCCGCTGTATCAACTCACCCAGGAATTATTGATCCAGAAAGATGGATTGATGTTCAACAAATGCTAGATAAAAATAAAGAAAAAAGACCTAGACTGGGTACCTCACCATCTTCAATTTTTTCAGGAATTTTAAAATGTCGTTTTTGCGGCAGTAATATGGTTATAAAACATGGCCATATAAGCTCCGAAACAGGCTCTAGAATTCAATATTTTGTCTGCAGCTTAAAAGATGTATCCTACAATACTAAATGTAAAAATTCCAATGTAAGAAAAGATGAAGTTGAACTTGAAGTGATAAATGTGTTAAAAGAAATACCTTTAGAAAAAGAGTCAATTCTTAAAAGCATTCAATGCTTGCATTTACCTACGGGTTATGACAGCTCATCAATAGAGACCGAAAAAAAAATCACTAAAAAAATTGACGCTAATACTGAAAAGATACAAAATTTAATTGATATTCTTTCAAAAACTCCCACTCTATCCGAATATATAACTAAACATATAAACCTTATAGAAACTGAAAACTGTTCACTAAAGAAAAAACTAAATGAGTTGGAAAATACAAAAATTAGTAAAAATAATAATTTGGATTATATATCTAAGCATTTATCAAACATAGGCTCAGTTATAGAATTGCTGGAAACAAATGAGAGACATCGATTGTTATATGCTTTAATAGATAAAATTTATTGGAATGGTACCTATGGAGAAATAGAAATAATATTCAAATAGCTGTTAAGATGTACTTTAGTATATATACCACAGTATTGACTTCCTGCATCTATACAATCGCGTATTTCATAATCCATCTAATAACACTCCCCTAAAAGTTAATAAGTTTAAAGAAAATATATTATAAAACTTATACTATTAAATTATTTTAATAGAAGTATTTATGTTACATTTATTCTGTACCTTACACCAAAATGATGGTATGAGATGAACATGTTATTCAACTCATACCATCATTCACGAAAACAATCTATTTTATTCTTTTATCAATAGTATCATCAATCTTACATAATATATGTTTATATTCTCTTATAACATTTCTTATTTCATCTTCACTGGATTCATCCTCTTCATTCATATCATATCTCAACTCATTAATCCTACTGATTATTAAATTTCTAACTATTTTAACTTCGTCTAGTTCAAATTCTAACTTCATTTCAGCTTCCCCCTTACATAATTATTACATATTATTATTATAACTCTAATTTCCTTATTCTTCTAGGTGTAATCCTTTACTTTTTAAAAAACCACTTCTTAATTTGTATCTTTTTATTTATGTTATCACCTGAAACCAGTGAGTTGCAGTATATCATTTTATCTTCACTCCATACCTCAAGTGCACCATATTGCTCACCTTTTACAATGTTTTCTATTGGGTTATTTGGTACTCTTAATTTAATATCATAACCACATGTTTTTTTTATTGGAACAACTACATCCTCTGGACATACAACCTTCAATTTTTTATTTACTAACGAATCTACTTTAACAACTTGATTCTTCTCATATATTTTTTTATATTCATATGTCTTGTTTATGTAGTCATATATCCTTGTAGTCTCTTTCCATCTTGGAGTACAATTTAAAACTACGATTATTACATCGTGTCCTTGAATATTTACCGAAGAAACCAGACATTTTCCTGCTTTACCTGTATAACCAGTTTTTACTCCATTTGCACTAGGAAGCTGATAAAGTAATTTGTTTATATTGTGATAACTTCTTGTGAATCCTAGCTGCTTTCCATCAATATCTTTTCTTGAAACTATTTCGTTAAATAGGCTGTTTTCCTTTGCTTTTGCTGTAATGATTGCTAAGTCATAGGCAGTGCAGTAGTGATTGTCACTATCTAGACCATGTGGAGATTCAAAATGAGTATTGAATGCTCCTATCTCAGCAGCATACTCATTCATTAGTTTTAAAAATTCATCCACATTTCCACTTATACCCTCCGCAATAGCAATTGCTGCATCATTACCAGATCTAAACATTAGTCCATAAAGTAATTCTCTAATAGAAATTTTTTCTCCTACTTTATAACCAACTGTTGAACCTCTCATTCCGGCTGCTCTCCTGGAGATCTCAACTTCTTTATCAAGATTACCATATTTAATAGCAACCAATGATGTCATAATTTTTGTTGTACTGGCCATAGGAACTAACATATATGCATTTTTTTCATATAAAACAGTTCTTGTTTTACTATCTAGTGCAATTGCACATTTAGCATTTATATATATATCCTCTGCAAATACAACTGAAGTATTATTTAGCAAAAAAATAATAATAATTATTAAAAATACTAATACTTTAATTTTCTTTTTCATCCAATATACACGCTCCTGTAAGAAACTTTAATTATAAATTTTAGGTTTACACTATATTTTTTATCTCATGGAGCTATATTAAACATGAAATATAAGGTAGTTTACATTAAAATTTAGTTAACATAATATTTATTATGTTAATTTGCCCTGGTTTTATAGGATTTATAGTTTATTTATTCTTATTTTGGTTATAATATCTAGTGCTATATAATGTTGGAGGTATATTTCATGTATATATTCGTTATTATAATAAGTATATTATTTATCTTAGCATTTATACCTTTTCCAATTAAATTAGGTTTTATATATGCAGAAGATGATGAGTATTTTTTTATTTTCAATAAAAAGATTAATATCAAACCAACGCGACTCAAGGTAAAAAAAACTGGTAATGTGAATTATAAGGTTAAGCTTTCTACAAGATATGATTTGTTCAGAGGTAAAATAAATGTTATTACTGCTAGACGTATACTGCGCTTATTAAAAAGGAATAAAGCTAAGCCAAGTTTAAACTTAGATATACAGGTCAATTATGGACTTGATGATGCTGCTTTAACTGCTATTTCTTACGGTATTTTGAATATGGTTCCCCCATTAATTTATCAAGTTACCAATACTATATTCGATACTTCTACTTTTAATTGCAATATAGTTCCTATGTTCAATAAAAAATTTATAAAACTGAAAATAAAAAGTATAATTTGGATAAGTGTAGCAAAAGCTATATATATAGCTTGGTTAGTGATAAAAGGTATTTTTACTAAACGTAATTAATCAATAATCTATAATTTATATTTAAACATAAAATTTAAGGGAGGTGTAAAACTGATTTCTCTCATATATGACATGAGAGAAATCAGTAATAATATGGAAAATCATCCAATTGAGAATTTAATGAAAAGCACTTTAGAAAATATTAAAGACATGATTGATGTAAATACCATTGTAGGTGATCCAGTTGTAGCTTCAGATGGTACTTTAGTTATTCCTATTTCAAAAGTATCCTTTGGGTTTGCTTCAGGAGGAAGTGAGTTTCCTGATAATAAAAATGCAGAAATTGATCCAAAATATCCTTTTGGTGGAGGTTCAGGTGCTGGTGTTAGTGTTAAGCCAGTTGCATTTCTAGTAGTTAAGGGAGAAACCATCAGATTATTACCTGTAGATGCTGAAAATACTGTAGATAAACTTGTTGATTCAGTTCCTCAAATAATTGACTTGATTAAAGGTATTTGTAAAAAGGCTAATTGCAACAAGGATGGTAATACAACTAATACTGCTGATACAACAGCACAGTCTTGCAACATAAATAATACTACTTACGACACTAACACTACTAATCCAACATGCTAATAAAAGATGTGAAGAAAGATAAAAAATTAATCCTTCTTCACATCTTTTTCTACTTGCAAATCATTTTCACTTTTATCTATTGAATTTTCGTCTGAGTTATTTTCTACGTCACTTAATAACTTTGTTAATTGATCCATACTAGGTAATGACTCTAAATTTCTTAAATCAAAGTATTTTAAGAACTCATCAGTTGTTGAATAAAGTATTGGTCTGCCCGGAACTTCAAGTCTCCCACATTCTTTTATTAAATTTCTCTGATGAAGTGTTAGTATTGCCCTATCACTCTTAACACCACGTATTTCATCTATATCAATTCTTGTAATAGGCTGCTTATAGGCTATAATAGATAGGGTTTCTAATGCAGCCTGTGATAAGGCTTGCCTAGTATTAGTTTTGAGCAGTCTTTGGACATAATGACTATTTTCAGACTTTGTAACTAATTGATATTGATCATTTATACTAATTAGTTTTATCCCTCTTTCTTCCTTTGCATAAGATGCTGCCAACTCATCTATGAGCTCTTTAGTAAAATCTGCATGACAATTTATAATAGCAGCAATATGCTTAAGCTTCATTGGCTCACCACTGGCAAAAAGCAGCGACTCAATTGCCGAAAAATACGCATTCCTAGTTGAGGCTTCTTCCATTTCTAATTGATTAATGTCAATTTTCTTCATCAACATTTACCCCTTCTATGTATATTTCATTAAAATTATCTTCCTGAGTAACACTTATTTGTCTTAACTTAATCAATTCAAGAAGTGCCAAAAATGTTACAACAAGTTCTATTTTATTTGCACAGCTAAATATTAACTCAGAAAAGCGCATATGATTATTTTTTAAAATCTCACTGCGCAAAAAGTCCATTTTATCTTCTATTTTATATGAATCTACAGGTATTTCCCTAGAAATAACATTTGAAGTGTTTATTTTACTATTAAATCTTGTAATTAATTTTTCATAAATATTATATAGGTCTAATATTGATATTCCTTTAAGCAAACTTGAATTATCAATTTCTTCGCTTAAATAGTCATCGATAATTTCAGGCTTTTTAGTAAAAATCACACCAGCATCTATTTCTTTCTCTTTCAAAAGTTCTGCTGCTAATTTATATCTTTTATATTCTAATAGTTTATCTACCAGTTCTTTTCTTGGATCTAGATTATCATCGTTTTCACTATCTTTAGATTTAGGAAGTAGTATTTTTGACTTTATCTCCAATAAAGTGGCAGCTATAACTATGAATTCTGAGGTTACCTCTAAATCCATTTCTTTCATAGTATCTATATACTCTAAATATTGACTAGTAATTTCATAAATTTTAATATCGTATATGTCCATCTCATTTTTTTTAATTAAGTGAAGCAGCAAATCAAATGGTCCTTCAAAATTTTCAATCTTTATATTTAAAGACATACATATCTCCTTTAATAATGTCGGTATAATACTTTATTGTATATGTACATTAATGTATTATACCAACATTTCTAATCAAAAAACAATAATTAAGTAATCAAACAAAGACAAAAGACAAAATAAAAAGCATACCTATATTTTATCACATAGGCATGCTATTGGCTAACCTTTATATACCACCGTCAAATACTTTTGATATGCTAGATTTAAAATTATCCCACAATCCCATTTTCTTAACATCCCTGTCGCAATATACCTGAATTTTACCGCAAGGCTTACCATTTAAATATACTTCACAAAATCCTATTATTTCACCTTTTTTGAATCCCTTTACGTTATCATCCAAGAAGCATTTTTTAGTTATTTTGCCCTCTTCTCCCTTCTCCATAACTACATTTAGATCTGCAGATGCTTTGACTATATAGTACTTTTCACCTTTCTTGTCAATATTTATTTTTTCTATATCCATATCCTTAGTTAGTACCTTTTTGCTTTCATATTTGGAAAATCCATAATTTAAAAGCATACTTGCATCTCTATTTCTTACCTTAAAAGAAGGAGCTCCCATGATTACCGCCAGCATTCTAATGCCATCTCTTGTAGCTGTCGCAGAAATACAATACTTTGCCTCATCGGTAAATCCGGTTTTTAATCCATCACATCCTTTAAAAAATCTAACTAGTTTATTATGATTTACTAACCCTATAGGAGATTTCCGTCCTTCTGATATAGTCTCCATATAAGTACCTGTATATTTTAATATCTGAGGATGTTTCAATAATTCTCTGGACATTAATGATATATCGTAAGCAGTAGTTAAATGACCTTCAGCACTTAACCCAGTACAATTTTTAAATTGAGTATCCTTCATTCCAATGCGCTGTGCTTCATCATTCATAAGTTTTACAAATGCCTCTTCACTTCCTCCTATATATTCAGCCATAGCTACAGCTGCATCATTTCCGGAAGCTATTGCTATTCCCTTTAGTAATTCTTCAACAGTTCTAACCTCTCCAGTATCAAGAAGCATTGAACTGCCTCCCATCTTTTTTGCATTTTCGCTAGCAGTAACCTTATCTGATAATTTCATCTTACCTGAATCAATTCTTTCCATTGAAATTAACATAGTCATTATTTTTGTTACAGAGGCAGGAGCAAATTTTTGATGAGAATTTTTTTCAAAAATAACCTTTCCACTATTTGGTTCAATTAATATTGCTGAGCTTGCATCTACATTGATATTTCCTTTCGTTTCTCCGCTAGGATTATTACCACCTTCAGGAGCAGCCTTTACAACTCCACTTATAGTGCTAATACTCAGTAACATACAAATACATAAACATATTAGTTTCCCAGCTAATTTTTTCACTTATGTATCATCCTTTCTTATGTATTCATTTTTTTCAACATTATTTTCTCCAAGTTCAATTAAGATTATCACAAAACATTGTAAAAAATAAAAAACCTGTTTCTTTTTCAGAAGCAGGTTTTTTTCTTATTTTATTCGATTATATCCTGTATTAGTGGAATATTGTTTGTAAAAGAAGATGTAATTATAAAGTTCTTGAGAATATCATTCTTTGCCTTTGAAGCTTTATCCTGATCATTTGCGTGAATATATGCTATTATATCGCCTTTTGATACCTTATCTCCTCTTTTTTTATGTAATACTATTCCAGCAGTCAAATCTATAGAACTTTCTTTTGTGGCCCTGCCAGCACCTAATTCCATTGCAATTAACCCTATGTTTTGTGCATTTATTTTACTTATATAGCCTTCTTCAAAACAAGTCACTGGTATTATGTACTTTGCCTTAGGGAATTTATCCATATCGTCTATATAGGATGAATCTCCCCCTTGCGCTTCAATAAATTCTTTTAATTTGTTTAATGCACTTCCACTAGTTATAGTGTCCATGAGCTTTTGCCTTGCCTCCTTCATTGAGGAAGCCTTTTGAGCTAATAAAAGCATATTACTACCGAGAGTTACGCATAATTCAAGTAGATCCTTTGGTCCTCTGTTATTTAAAGTATCAATAGCTTCTTTTACTTCAACTATATTACCTACTGCAAACCCTAAAGGTTGATCCATATCTGAAATTACTGCAATTGTTCTCCTGCCAACCTTATGACCAATAGATACCATCTCCTTGGCCAACAAACGCGCAGATTCTAAGGACTTCATAAAAGCTCCATCCCCAACCTTAACATCCAAAACAATACAATCAGCTCCTGCAGCAATTTTTTTACTCATAATACTTGATGCTATAAGGGAAATATTATCTACTGTAGCTGTAACATCTCGCAGAGCATATAATTTCTTATCTGCTGGTGCTAAAATACCAGTCTGACTGGCCACTGCTAGTTTAATTGTATTCACATTTCTTATAAATTTTTCTTTACTTATCTCAGTTGAAAAACCTTTGAAGGATTCTAATTTATCAATTGTTCCTCCAGTATGCCCTAATCCTCTACCTGACATCTTTGCAACTGGAACTCCTAGTGAAGCCACCATAGGTGCAAGTACCAAAGTTGTGCTATCACCTACTCCGCCTGTACTATGCTTATCTACCTTAATTCCATCAATAGGAGATAAATCAAGCACATCACCTGAATTCACCATAGCCAGGGTAAGCTCTGCAGTTTCTCTACTGCTCATCTTTTGAAAATAAATAGCCATCATTAAGGCTGAAACCTGATAATCTGGAATTGTTCCATTAGTATAATTTTCAATGAAATAATTTATTTCATCAGTTGTTAGTTCTCCTCCATTTCTCTTTTTTAATATTAAATCATACATCCTCATAAAAATCTCTCCTTTTCAATACAAAGGTTCATTATAATTTCAAAATGATTTTTATATTCTTTTAATAACTTCTTTAATGAGAGAAATAAATTGAACTTTTGCTTTTTCAGCTGTATCCATTACTTTTTCATGATCCAAAGGTTCTAAACTATCAGGCAGAGCCATGTCTGTTATGCAGGAAACTCCTAATACCTTCATTCCAGCGTGACTTGCAACTATAACCTCAGGTACTGTAGACATACCTACTGCATCTCCACCTATAATCCTTAACATTTTAAGTTCTGCAGGTGTTTCATAAGTTGGCCCTGATACTGCCACATAGGTTCCCTTCTGTACTTTAATATTTAAATCTTCAGCACATTTACTAATAAGATCAACAAATCCTCTAGTATAGGCATTAGACATGTCCGGAAATCTTGGTCCTAATTCTTCAAAATTATGACCAATTAATGGATTATTACCTGTTAAGTTTATATGGTCTTCTATTATCATTAAATCACCAGCAGAAAAATTAGGATTCATACCGCCTGCTGCATTAGTTATTATTATATTATCGATACCTAATGCCTTGATTACCCTTACCCCAAAAGTAACCTGATCCATATGGTATCCTTCATAGTAATGAAACCGTCCGTTCATAGCTAATATATTCTTACCGCTTATGTTACCAATAATTATTTCACCAGCATGCCCCTGAACCGTTGAAGTCGGAAATTCAGGTATATCCTTATATTGTATAACTACTTTATTCTCAATTTCATCAACTATGCTTCCGAGTCCAGTTCCAAGTATTACAGCAATATCAATCTTCTTGCTATACATTTTTTTCAAGTAATCACTAGAATATTTTATTTTTTCTAACATATTCATTGACAATTCTCCTCCCACAATTCATCAAGTATGCAATTATTAACCTATAGATTCTATAATATTGCTTACTAATAATATAAATTTATCTTTCACCTTTAAAGAAGTTTCTATAACTTCTTCGTGGTTAAGAGGTTTATCTAATATTCCAGCTGCCATATTTGTAATACATGAAATACCTAATACCTGCAGACCACAGTGTCTAGCAGCGATAACTTCAGGTACGGTAGACATTCCTACTGCGTCACCTCCCAAATGTCGAATCATTTTAATCTCAGCCGGTGTCTCGTAGGAGGGACCTGTCATCATAAAATATGTACCCTCTACTATTTTAATATTTAACCTACTGGCTGTCTTTTTTGCCAAAGCTATTAATTGACGACTATAGGCAGTGGACATATCAGGAAATCTTGGACCAACAAGCTCATCATTTTTTCCTATTAAAGGATTAGAAAATGCAAAATTTATGTGATCTTTAATTAACATCAAATCACCTGGGTAGAATTCTGTATTTACCCCGCCAGCTGCATTGGTCACTATTAAGTTTTCTACACCTAGATATTTCATTATGTATACAGGTAGAGATAAGTTTCTCATATCATAACCTTCATAATAATGAAAACGTCCCTGCATCATCATAATATTTTTACCCTTGAATTTCCCAAAAACAAATTGACCAGCATGACCTTTTACTGTTGAAGTAGGTAAATTGGGCACCTCACTATATTTTATAATAACTTTGTTTTCAACTTGTTCTGCTAAATTACCCAAACCAGATCCTAATATTATTCCTACTTCAGGCTTGAAATTGATTTTATTTTTTATGAAATTTACACTTTCGCTTATGTAATCAAAGTTCATTAAAGTCCCCTCCAGTAAATAAAAAATATATCTAATTTATTTTAAAACATTCTTAGCAAAACTTTCTCCGTGTAAATTGTTTTCAATACCTAACATATCTAAAACAGATTTACCAATATCAGAAAAGGTGTTTCTTATTCCAAGATTTACGTTTGATTTTAGTTTTTTACCATATACCAAAAGAGGAATGTACTCTCTTGAATGGTCTGTGCTTGGCGTAGTTGGGTCGCAGCCATGATCTGCAGTTATTATTAATACATCTTCTTCCTTTAGATAGGATAATATCTCAGGTAATCTATTGTCAAACTCAATAAGAGCATTTCCATACCCCAAATAATCATTTCTATGACCATACAGCATATCGAAGTCAACTAGATTAGTAAAAATAAGACCTTTTTTATCACTCTTCATAAACTCAATTGTCTTGTCAACACCATCTGAGTTGTTTTTTATATGTACCGCCTCAGTAACCCCTTTTTTATTATATATATCTTCAATTTTACCTACAGCCATAACACTAAGCTGATTGTCTTTCACATATTCTAGTATAGTCTTTTCAAAAGGATCTAAAGCAAAATCTCTTCTATTTGCCGTTCTTTCATAACTGCCGCTTTTTCCCACAAATGGTCTTGCAATAACCCTGCCTACAATATTATCTCCTACAAGCATAGCTCTAGCAACCTTGCACATATTATATAATTGTTCCAAAGGTATAATTTCTTCATGTGCTGCAATTTGAAAAACGCTGTCAGCAGAAGTATATACTATAGGTTTACCCGTTTTTACGTGCTCATCACCAAGTTCTTTTATGATTTCAGTACCAGAAGCTACCTTGTTGCCCAATACCGACTTTCCTATTTTGTCTTCAAATTCTTCTATGATTTCAGCAGTAAATCCATTAGGATATGTATTTAATGCATATTTCAAAACCACACCAGCTATTTCCCAATGTCCTGTTACCGTATCCTTTCCAACTGACTGCTCTTTGCACTTACCAAAGCATCCTATAGGTTCATGATTTGGACTTATTCCTTTAATACCTTCAATATTCCCCAAACCAATTTGCTCTAAATTAGGAAGCTTTAATCCTCCAAATTTCTTTGATATGTTTCCAATAGTATCACTGCCCACATCTCCATATTTCTCAGCATCAGGCAGTTCACCAATTCCAACACTATCTAATACAATCAAAACAACCCTATTAATCATGCTGTTTTCCCCTTTCGTTTTATTTTATTGTCTCCATTAATTTTATTCATTATGTCATATATAATTAAAGCGTGCAACAAAGCACGCATACAAACAATATAACATTTTTAATTAAGCTCTTGGATGTGCATTCTTATAGATTTCTGCTAATTTATTATTTTTATATAGATTTAAGTATATTTGAGTTGTTGCCATGTCCTTATGGCCTAAGAGTTTTTGAACAGATTTAATATCTGCCCCATTATCAAGTAAGTGCACTGCAAAAGAATGTCTTAATGTGTATGAATTGATTGTCTTTCTTATGCCTGCTTCTCCTGCGTAATATTTTACTAATTTCCAAAAACCTTGTCTTGTCATTTTGGTTCCCAAAAGATTGAAAAATAATAAATCTAAACTTTCAATATTTATTTTATGTCTAATCTTTAAATATTCTTCTATACACTCCACAGCATATTTGCCTATAGGAATAATTCTCTCTTTACCATTATTGTCTCTACACTTAATATATGACAGCTTCAGATTTATATCAAAAATAGTCAAACTTAATAGTTCATTTACCTTTGTACCAGCCGCATACATTATCTCTAACATTGCTTTATCTCTTATACCTTTTGTTGTGATTAAATCTGGAGCCGTAAGCAGCCTATCAACCTCTTCAACAGTTAGTATCTCAGGTATATTTCTCTGAATTTTAGGTGCCTCATACTGAACTACAGGATTATCATCAGCAATCCCCATTCTAACTAAGTATTTATAAAAATTACGTACTGCAACTACATTTCTAACAATAGAGGTATTAGCTCTCCCCTTCTGTTGAAGTGATTGAACATAAGACATTATTGTTACTACATCAATATCTAATAATTTTTCATTTCTTCCATTGACAAAAGATACGAATCTCTTCAAATCTCTGATGTATGCATCTAATGTGTTATCTGTTAAATTCCTACTTTTAATATTCTCTATATATTGATTAATTAGATTATCCATTGTGACTAATCTCCCGATATTCATTGGTATTTTCACTCAAAAAACTTTTTTTAACAAGCTTATAAAGATAGATAATATTTCTATTTCTCTACTTATGACAGTGTATACTAGTATGCTTCCACTATGAATTGTATTTTCTGGACCCAAATTAGCAAATATTAATTGAAGTAAGTAAGGTAAAATTAAACCCATAAGCAAAAATATAAAAAAACACTTAATGAACAAGATTACATAATTAAGTTTTTCGTTTTTTTTATTCAAATAAATGCACTTCCTGCACTAAATGCTACTAATTTTATTACATTAGGTGTCACATATGTTTCAAATGCAAATCCCAAAAACATGATTACCGCTATAGCAATAAAAAACATAGAATAAGAAGCTGCCTTATAATGAATATTATATGTCCATGCTTTTTTTGAACTATCTTTCAAAATCATTATTGAAAATTCCATTGCTAAAACAGAAGCAACTATGATGCAAGGTATATATAAAATATTTTGTGGTAAAATTCCTAAAAGTGACATCCAAACACCTTTTATACCCATGCTATTTGTTAAAAAAGTTACTGTAAAACCTATAGTAAAGCCCTTAATAACATCAATTACTAAAATAACTGGTATACCAATTAGAGTAAGACCTAAAAACCACAAAAATAATATCACTGGAATATTATTTTTTATGGTCTGAATCAATATCATTTTATAATCTAGTGAGTTCAAAGCGTCGGATTTAGTAAAACCTACTAAGTAATTTAACAAATTACTCTTTTCAAAGTCAGTCATATATTTTACCGTATAAACACCTAAAACAAAACCTGTGCATAGGCAAAAGATACAAATTATATATAACCAAAAATTTTGTTGTATGTGTTTTGTTAAAAGATATTTTCCTTTAATGGATTTTATCATCATAAATCCTCCTTTTGTTAATCAGTTTTTTATAAATATTTATGATTACAAAAGGATATTTATTCCACAACCTATATCATCATAAAAGCGCAAATTGATTTAGCATCTATTATATCGCCTCTTTTTATCATTTCTTTAACCGTATCTACCTTAAACTTTATTACATTTATAAATTCATCTTCATCTGTA
Organism: Bacillota bacterium; assembly: GCA_030706015.1. Taxonomy (GTDB): domain Bacteria; phylum Bacillota; class Clostridia; order Clostridiales; family Clostridiaceae; genus JAUZPI01. The sequence continues at coordinate 19,121 of JAUZPI010000026.1, read as the reverse complement.
TTGAGTTCACCTTTATATAATTCTTCTGCCTTATATAGATAAATATATTCATTACAGAAACCTGGTGAAGTTACTATCTTCCCTAAGTATGTAAACTTTTCTGCTTTATAGCCTGTTTCTTCCTCTAATTCTCTTCTACCGCATGCTTCTATATCTTCACCATATTCTAATTTTCCTGCAGGAATCTCATAAATCCCTTTATCTATTGCTTTTCTAAACTGCTGAACCATAAGAATAGTATCTTTATCCTCATATGCTAAAACGGCAACTCCGCCAGGATGCTTAACAATTTCCCTATTTGCTATCTTTTTATTGGGTAATTCAACCTCTTGAATATTTAATTCTATTACTTTTCCCTTATAAATGTTTTTTTCAGCAATAGTTGTCTCTGTTAATTTCAATATGTACCACACCCCTTATTTTAAAGCTAGTTTAACTTATTGTAATTGATTTCATCTTGATGAATAGCTAGCTACTAATATTTTATAACTATATAAATATTATGTCAAATTACTAATTTAATAAAAAGTAATGGACCTTCTTAATATTTAAGGTTTCTTTACCTACTAAAATTAAGAAGGTCCTCTTTTTCCTACTGTATTCCCCTTTGGAAAGTGATAGCATTTATTTTAGATAATGCTTAAGCTTATCTAATTACTATCAGATTAAAACATAGTTACCTACTAACTAACTTTATTCTTAAGTCTTAGTTTATCAGCAATCATCGCAATAAATTCACTATTTGTTGGCTTTCCTTTACCATTATGTATTGTATATCCAAATAGTTGATTTATAGTGTCAACCTGCCCTCTACTCCAAGCAACTTCAATAGCATGCCTTATAGCCCTTTCAACTCTGCTTGCTGTTGTATTATACTTCTTAGCTATAGATGGATACAGTTCTTTAGTAACTGCTGATAATAACTCTATGTTATTTACAACCATACTTATTGCTTCTCTTAAGTACATATAACCTTTAATATGTGCTGGAACACCTATTTCGTGAATAATAGATGTTATCTCAGCTTCTAAATCAACAGGTTTACTTTCTTGTATTCTTACCGTAGGTACTGCTTCTTGTACAGTAACTGCCTTTTTGGCACCAGTATTTGAGATTGTGTTATTAAACATTTGTCTAATTCTTTTTGTAAATACATCCATATCGAATGGTTTAACAACATAATAGTCAGCACCTAATGTTATTGCCCTTTGTGTTATTTTATCTTGACCAACTGCAGATAAAACTATAATTCTAGGCATTGGATCAAGTTCCATACTATTTAATCTTTCGAGTACTCCAAGACCATCAAGATGAGGCATTATAATATCTAATACTACCAAATCAGGTTTTTTCTCTTCAATTAACTTTAGTGCTTCTAACCCATCTTTAGCTACTCCAGTAACCACAATGTCACTTTGGTTAAGTAAATAATCGTTTAAAATATTGCAAAATTCCTTGTTATCATCTGCAATCAGTACACTTATTTTCGATTCTTCCATATTTATACTCCCCTCTAAAATAAAATTACCATTTACTAACAAATAATATATTCGACAAATCTAAAACAATTCCTTCTTATCTTATAAATAATTTGTTATTATTGACTAATTTATTGAAAATAAAAAAAATATTATCACGTAATTACAGCAAGAATTATATTCATCCATATTCTTCCGTTTAATTTTATTACTTAAACACTAAAAAATCAAGCTATTTATTATAATTATATTATATTTATTTTGTTTACCTAATTTTTAACGCAATAAAAAACCTTTGATTTGTTTATCAAAGGCTTTTTATATTTTAACTTAAGATATCTGCATCTTTCAGCATCCATTCTATATAAATACCATAACCTACATCTGGTCGGTTAATCAAAACATGAGTAACAGCTCCAACAAGTTTTCCATTTTGTATAATAGGACTTCCACTCATACCTTGAACAATACCTCCGGTTTTCTCTAATAATTTTGGGTCAGTAACTCGTATAACCATACTTTTAGGCCCTGGACTATCCTGCGAAAGTAATTTATCTATATTAATACTATATAATGATGGTTCTTCGCCATCAATAGTAGTTAAAATTTGAGCTGGACCCTCTTTAATCTCGTTTCTTAATGCAATTTTTAATGGTTTATTAAAACTTTTATTTGCTAAACTTTTGTTCGATATACCATATACGCCACATTGAGTATTTTTCATTATAGTTCCCATGGGAGTTTCTTCATTAACAAAAATTCCTCTTACTTCTCCCGGATTTCCCTTGGTTCCTTTTCGAATAGAGATGATGGATGAATTTATTATATTCCCTTTGCTAACTCTTAACATGCTTCCAGTATCTACATCTGTAATAGGGTGTCCTAGAGCTGCAAATTTTTTTGTTTTACCATCATAAAATGTTAATGTACCTACCCCAGCCGTGGAATCTCTCACCCAAAGTCCAATTTTATAATTACTGTCTGTAGAACTTCTAACAGGTACTAGCGATTTTTTCAGTATTTCGCCATCTCGCTCAATTGTTAATGTAATCCGAGAGTTTTTTGCATGATTAACTTTATTGGCTAAATCTTCTGAGCTAATAACATCACTATTATTTACTTTTAGTATATTATCACCTATCTGAACACCAGCCTCAACAGCGGGACTTGAAACTTTTGCATTTCCTGTTTTTATATCAGATAAAGCAACTACCAACACACCTTTTGTATTAAGTTTTATTCCTATTGGCTGCCCTCCAGGATAAACTGTTATTTCTGGCACTGATTGCAGGGAAACTGATTTTACAGGTAAAATTCCCATTAAGCTTACCTCTGCTTTTCTATCTTTAAAGGTTTGTATACTTGAATTATTTTTCTTATCTGCCTCAGCTTTTACCTGAAAAAGGTATCCGTAAGTTACTTTTTGTCCTTCTCTGATAAATATTGTTTGAGGAATACTAACTACTCTATAATAAAAATTTATTGTCAATAATATAATAGGAGCTAAAATCCAGCATAACAATACTATTCTGTTTTTTTTCATGCTTTTACCTCCCGTTAGTTTTTGAACTCTTTCTTTAGTTCTAGATTTAATTTCCCCTTTTAAAAAACTATTTATGCTATTACAAAGATGTTTATAAAGTTAATAGTTTGTTGTATTTTCAAAAAATTATAGCTCATGATTTTTAATCATGAGCTATAATTATGAATTTTTTTGTTATCTGCCATTTTTATAAGTTCTTTAGCATGTTCAAGCGTTATGTTGGTTACTTCATCTCCTCCAATCATTTTTGCAATTTCGTACTCTTTTAGTTCATTATTCAATTTTTTAATCACAGTATAGGTTTTATCATTTTCAGAAATTTTGGAAACTGAATAATGAACATCAGATATGCACGCAATTTGAGGAAGATGCGTAACGCAAAATACTTGATGATCATTTGATATTGAATACATTTTTTCCCCAACGCTTTGGGCTATTCTTCCACTTATACCCGTGTCTATTTCATCAAAGATAATAGATGGAATCTTATCCTTATCTGCAAATACACTTTTTAGTACTAACATAATTCTTGATAGTTCACCACCAGAAACAACTTTTTCCAAAGGCTTAAGAGGCTCTCCTGGATTGGTGGATATTAGAAAATTTATTTTGTCAGCACCATTTTCGGTAAGAGTGTCTTGCAAGATAGTTTCTATTCTAAATACACTCTTACCTAGGCCAACATCCTTCAACTCATCATTTATAGCTTGCTCAAGTTGCTTGGCTACTTCACACCTAATATTATGTATGAACTCAGCTATCTTAAATAATTGAGAATAAAGCTTACTATATTCAGAATTTAATTTAGCAATAATTTCGCTGCTATTAACAATTTCATTATATTGATTTTCAATCTTATCTTTATATTTTAATATTTCATCAATGGTAGGAGCATATTTTCTTTTAAGAGCATCAATCTCATAAATTCTGCTATTTATATACTCTAATTCTTTTTCATCATATACTACGCTTTCTTTTATCCTTCGAATGTCAGAAATATTTTGTTCTAATATATAATAAATTTCCTCTATGCTTTTTGCTATGTCGCTAATTTCAGCTGTATGCTTTTCTATAGACCTAAGTTCCTTTATTACCAAACTCAAGCTATCATAAATTGACCTATTATCTTCAGTGCTGTTATATAAAATATGATAACATCTACCTAAAGTATTACTAATATTTTCACTATTAGATATTATTGCATAGTTTTTTTGAAGTTCCTCATCTTCGTTTATTTTAAGCTTGGCACTATTTATTTCATCAATTTGGTACTTTAAAAAATCTATTAACTTTTCTCTATCTCCATCATTACCCGATAACTGTGTTATCCTATTCTTAAGAGCATTTAATTCAGAGAATTTATCTTTAAATTCATTCAATATGCCTTTAATCTCATTCTCACCATATGCATCGAGATAATTAATATGATTAAGGCTGTCTAAAAGATTTTGATTTTCGTGTTGACCATGTATATCTAGCAAAGTTTGACTTATGGTTTTTAATTGCGAAACTAAAATTGCTTTTCCATTAACCTTGGCTACACTCTTTCCAGATTGAAAAGTTTCTCTGCTTACTATAAGAACGTCCTCTACAGGAATATCTAAGGCATTTAATCGATCTAGAGTCTTTTCATTTTCAATAGCAAATATTGCTTCAACGTACGCTCTAGATTCACCAGTTCTTATAAAATCTCGGGAAAACTTTCCTCCCAATACAAAATTAATAGCATCAATTAGGATTGATTTTCCCGCTCCAGTTTCTCCTGATAGAACATTAAAGCCCTTCTCAAAAGATACACTTAGTTTTTCTATTAAAGCAAAATTACTTATATTTAACTGAAGGAGCATCTTCTATCCCCCTATTCGTTAAGCATCTTTCTCAGCTTTTGCACCAAAGTATTGGCCTGCTCTTTAGTTCTAGCTAATATAAAAATAGTATTATCTCCTGCAATTGTACCTGATATTCCCTCTAAATTAAGAGAATCAATGGCTTCTGCAGCTGCAGAAGCTGAACCCGTTATTGTCTTAACTACAACAAAATTTTCTACGTTTTCTACATTTAAAACAGTTTGAGTAAATACTGTTACAAGTTTATTAGATAGAAAACTTTCATTAGGAGATATAGCTGCATACTTATATTTTCCATTATTGGCTAATACCTTTATTAATTTAAGCTCTTTTATATCCCTTGAAACAGTCGCTTGAGTAACTTCCATTCCATCTTTTCTTAATTCTTCAGCTAATTCTTCCTGCGTTTCAATATCTTTTGAATTTATAATTGATAATATTTTGGCATGTCGTGAAACCTTCATCCTTCATCACCTTCACACTCTTTAGTTCTTTGCACAATTTTCTTTCTTAAAACATCAAAATAGCTATAATTATTTAATTTTATCAATTTACATTTGTAAGGATACTCATTTACAATTACTTTATCCTGTTTTGTAATTTGTATTGATTCTTGGCCATCAACTGTCAAAAACACGTTTTGATCCGTGCTTTTTATATTAACTTCAACCTCACTATTTGCGCCTATAACAATAGTTCTCATTCCTAGAGAATGAGGACATATAGGTGTAATTGACAGCATATCCAGAGTAGGATATATAATCGGCCCACCTGCAGATAGTGAGTATGCAGTAGAACCAGTGGGAGTAGAGATTATAATACCATCACCATTAAAGTCAGTATAAAAATGCTTATCGATGTTCACATTATATTTTACTATTCTTGCCAAAGTTCCTTTTGATAAAACAATATCATTTAAAAAATTATATTCCTTATTGCTATCACCAGAAACTATTGTACATTTTAGCATTAGCCTATCTTCTACATAGTAATCGCCTTTTATAATTGCATCGATAGCGTAACTTAATTCAGAAGGTTCAATACTGGATAGAAAACCAAGATTACCTAGGTTCACTCCTAATATAGGAACCTGGTATCCAGCAAGCTGCCTAGCTGTACTTAATATAGTTCCATCTCCTCCTAAAGTTATAACCATATCTAAATCCTTTGATTCCAATTTATCTAATCCAAAGGAGTCATTGAAAACAGTTAACTTTATATCTTCATACTTTTCATAAAGAATTGTTTTTATTTTTTCAAAAACTTTTCCGTCTTTATCCTTGCTGCTGTTAATATTTACTCCTATATGCACCATAAACTCCTTCTCCTAATTCAGGTTTCCGTGGGCTTTTTCAACTATTAACTCCACATCCTCATCATTAAATAAGTCTGAGTATACTTCTTCTTTTGTAAAATACACTAGATACTCAATATTTCCTTCAGGGCCTTTTATAGGTGAAAAATCTAATGATTTAATATATAAGCCTTGATTTTTTATGAAATTAACTATTCTATATACAACCTCTTTATGGATAGATGGCTCTCTCACTACACCCTTTTTACCAACCTTTTCTTTTCCAGCTTCAAATTGAGGCTTAATAAGTGCTACAACTTCTCCTTGTCCATTTAACAAATCCATTACTGCTGGGATTACCTTCTCCAGAGAAATAAATGAAACATCTATGCTAGCGAAATCACCATATTCTCCAATTTGTTCGTGGGTTACATATCTTATATTAGTTCTTTCCATACAAACTACTCTAGGATCTGTTCTTAATTTCCAAGCAAATTGGCCATACCCAACATCAATGGCAAAAACCTTTTTGGCTTGATTTTGAAGCATGCAATCAGTAAAACCGCCTGTTGATGCTCCAATATCAAAACATATCTTATCCTTTAATGATATATTAAAGCTTTTTATAGCTTTTTCAAGCTTTAATCCACCTCGGCTTACATAAGGCAAAGTTTCGCCTTTAATTACAATATTAGAATTAACTTTTACCATCTCTCCACATTTATCAACTCTTTTATCATCAATAAATATTTGCCCAGCCATGATACTGGCTTTAGCTTTTTCCCTAGATTGAAACAATCCCTTATTTACCAACAAAACATCTAATCTTTCTTTAAGTTCAGCCATAACAAACTCCTCTGAAATATAAATTTCTTCAATTTTATTTTTAATAAAACATAAAAAATTTATACTTATATAAATTTCAATATGCTTTGAAATATTCCTTCTACATCTAAATTGTACAGCTTATACAATATATCTACACCACCATGTTGTATAAACTCATCTTGAAATCCTAAGTTTAATACCTTAACATCCGATTTAATTGTATTTAGATGTTGAGTAAACATTGCACCAAATCCACCTGTAACCACATTATCTTCAATTGTTATTATCTTATAATTATCGTTTATCAATTTATTCATCATTTCTATATCAAGAGGTTTTATAAAGGATGCACTGATTATTTTAGCACTGATGCCCAACCTTTCAAGCCTTTCTCTTACTAATACAGCAGATTGCACCATTTTTCCTACTCCAATAATAGCAATGTCCTTGCCATCTGTAACCTCTTCCCATTTACCTATTCTTATATTACTTAAAGCATTAAGCGTTACATCGCAAATATCCGATCCTCTAGGGTATCTTATTGCAATTGGTCCTGTTTGTTTTAAAGCCCATCTTAACATAGGCTTTAATTCAGAAACGCACTTTGGACTCATTATTGTCATGTTAGGCATATGAGATAGATATGATAAATCAAAAACACCTTGATGTGTTTCTCCATCTTCACCTACAATCCCAGCTCTATCTATTGCAAAAATAACAGGTAATTTTTGCATACATACATCATGAATAATCTGATCATATGCTCTTTGCAAAAATGTTGAGTACACCGCAAATACAGGTTTAAACCCTTCTGAAGCCATTCCTGCTGCCATTGTAACTGCATGCTGCTCTGCAATACCCACATCAAAAAACCTATTTTTATATTTCTTAGAAAATTCGGATAAACCCGTTCCATCTGGCATTGCTGCTGTAATTGCAACAACTCGTTTATCTTCCTCAGCTATATTAACTAACTCTTCTCCAAAAGCTTTTGAATACGTGATTTGTGAATTAGAACAACATTCTCCACTATAACTGTCAAAAGGTCCTATTCCATGAAATTTATTTGGATTCTTTTCTGCAAAATCGTATCCCTTTCCTTTTTTTGTAATGGCATGGATTATTACTGGTCCTTTTATATTTTTGGCATTGGTAAATACATCCACTAATTCTTTGATGTTGTGTCCATCTATAGGTCCAAAATACTTTATCCCCATGTCTTCGAAAAGCATTCCAGGAACGATTATTTGCTTCAATCCACCTTTTATTTTTTGAATTGAATTTGCAACCTCATTGCCAATATTAGTTTTTCTTAATTTATCATTAACCTCATCTTTAAACTTATTATATTTGGGATCTACTCTCAGTTTGCTTAAGTATGTAGACATTCCACCAACATTTTGAGCAATAGACATTTGATTATCATTTAGGATAATTATCATCTTAGTTTTATTATAGGCAGCATCATTTAATGCTTCAAATGCCATGCCACCAGTTAAAGCACCATCTCCAATTAATGCTACAACCTCATAATTACCTTTATTCAAATCTCTAGCTCTAGCAATTCCTAGCGCAGCTGATATAGATGTACTGCTGTGACCAGTATCAAATGCATCATACTTACTTTCTGAACGTTTAGGGAATCCGCTTATTCCCCCAAATTTTCGTAGAGAATCAAATTTATCTTTTCTACCAGTAAGAATTTTATGTACATAGGACTGATGTCCTACATCCCAAACAATTTTGTCTTTATCAAAATTGAAAACTTTAAACAAACTTAAAGTTAATTCAACTACACCTAAGTTTGAGGCTAAATGTCCTCCGGTCTTTGACACTTTTTCAATTAAAAATTGTCGTATGTCATTAGCAAATAAATCTAAGTCCTTAAATGACATCTTTTTAATTTCAGCTATATCATTATAATTATCTAACATATTAGGCATGCTCATCGATCCTTTTCTATATCATATATAATTCTTCAAATAAATTAATACCTTTTCATATATTAAAAATTGATATAATAAAAGCTACTAATATGTTTACTTTTTAGTAGCTTTTAGATAAAAGAGAAATACTGCTGCTTTTACAAACAGATCAAAATCATGGTAAACATTACATATTACTAACTTAAGCAATATTCTTTATATTATTTCATTTTTAGGACATATTCATTACCTAGCAACAATTAAAAAAGATAACTAGCCCTGAAAATCAATAAGTTACCTAATGTGTAAACATAATTGCATTATACCACAATGAATAAAAGTAGTCATCAAATAAAGTAATTTATGCATTATTTGATAACACTAAAACTTTCTATTTAATAAAAACTTTGTGAATTCCTCTAGATGAGAAGTATCTCTATATAATGACTTAAGTATATACAGACATTCCTTTGTTAAATCATTACACAGCTCAACACATTTATCAATGCCGTGCAAAGTAATAAAATTAGTCTTGTTATTTTCCTCATCACTTTTTGCTGGTTTTCCTAGCACTTCTGTATCACCTAATATATCTAAGATATCATCCTTAATCTGAAATGCAAGCCCTAATTTACTTCCATATTCGCCTAGAAGTTCAATTTCACTATTACTTGCGTCACCAAGTATAGCTCCTGCAATAATTGATGCTCTAATTAATTCACCTGTTTTTTTACTATGCATATACTCTAATTGTTCCAAAGGAATTAACTTCCCTTCACTAATTATGTCAACCACTTGTCCACCAACCATTCCTTCTGCTCCAGATGAATTGGTGATGATTGAGCACGCTTCTAACGCTCTTTCTCCAGCCTGTTTGCAATAATTAAACATTATATTCATAGCCTCAGTTAATAACCCGTCACCAGCTAATACAGCTATGGCATCTCCATAAACTTTATGGTTAGTTGGGCTTCCCCTTCTTAAATCATCATTATCCATACAAGGTAAATCATCATGAATTAAGGAGTATGTATGTATCATTTCTATTGCGCAGGCTATAGGAAGTACTTTTTCGTACTCATTTTTAAACATATTATATGTATAAATTGATAGTAAAGGCCTTACTCTTTTTCCACCTATATTTAAACTATAAGCCATAGATTCATAAATAATTTTATTATATGAATTACGATTTTTAAAGTAATCATTGAGCCAATTATCCACCTGATTTTTTAATTCCAACATATTCATAATACTATTCCTCACCTTTTATGAAATCAAGTTCTCCTTCATCAGTAAGTACCTTTATCTTACCTTCCACATCATTCAGTATCTTATATAATTTATTGCACAATTTAATTCCTTCTTCATAGTTTTTCATAGTTTCTTCTAATGATGTATCCCCTTGATCCATAGATGAAACTATATTCTCAAGCTTTGCCATCATATCCTCATAGGATTCTTTTCTAGCGCCCATAAATACCTCCAAATAATACATTAATTCACATCATTGTCTGCTTCTATTCTAGCATTAATATTCCCATCTTTAAGAGCTAAAGATATTTTACCATTATGTTTCATTTTCTTAACGCTGGTTATTAGGTTCCCTTCTGCATCTTTTATGACTGCATATCCTCTTCCTAGAACATTAAGAGGATTATTAGCGTCTAAAACTGCATTTAATCTTGCCAAATGATGTCGTTCAAGTTCAAATTTATTTCTAATTTTATTCTTCATTATATCCTTAAGCATATCAACCTGTTTATATTGATTTACAACAAAAACCATAGGATTATGCTTTTCTAAACTTGACTTTAATATATTTATGTTATTGTATTGCCTTTGAATATAATGACCCAAATTATTCGAAAGCCTCTGCTTACTATTTATGATATGTGAATTTACTTCATGTAAATTTGGAACTGCAAGTTCTGCAGCTGCTGATGGAGTAGGTGCTCTTTTATCACTAACAAAATCAACAATTGTAAAATCAGTTTCATGACCTACTCCTGTAATTATAGGTTTCTTGCAATTAAAAATCTGGTAAGCCAAAGATTCATCATTAAATGCCCAAAGTTCCTCAATAGAACCTCCGCCTCTTGCTAGAATAATCACGTCCAAATCATCCATCTTTTCAAATGCTTTTATCCCTTTAATTAAGTCTTCCGGAGCATTCATTCCCTGAACCAAAGCAGGATATATTAATAAATTTACATTTGGATGTCTTCGTTTACTTACATTAATTATGTCTCTTATGGCAGCCCCAGTAGGCGATGTTATAACACCTATTCTTCTTGGATATTTAGGAATAGGCTTTTTATATTTTTCATCAAATAACCCTTCCTGCTGAAGTTTATTCTTCATTCTCTCAAACTTAGCATACAATTCTCCTATGCCGTCTAATTTAATTTCATCGCAGTAAAGCTGATATACTCCATCCTTAGAATAAACAGAAACTCTACCTTTTACTACCACATTCATACCATTCTCAGGCAAAAACTCCAGATGCTCAGCTTGACTTTTAAACATAATGCAATTTATCTTAGAACCTACATCCTTTAAAGAGAAATATAAATGTCCACTGCTGTGAAATTTAAAATTCGATATTTCTCCTTTAATATATGTATTATTTAATATGAAGTCATTTTCAATTATTTTTTTTATGTAATTATTTAAGGAAGTAACAGTTAATGTTTTAATATACATTTCCCATCGATGCCTCACAAACATTTTTTATCAGCATAGTAGTTGTTAAAGAACCAACTCCACCCGGTACTGGAGTAATATAATCAGCTTTTTTGCTTACTTCTTCAAAATTAACATCACCTTTAACTTTTCCTTCAATCATTGTAGTTCCTACGTCGATAACAATAGCGCCCTCTTTAATATAATCAGCAGTCACAAAACCTGGTCTTCCTATAGCAGCAACAAGAATATCAGCTTTACTGCATATTTCTTTTAGATTTTGCGTTTTTGAGTGACAGATTGTAACAGTTGCATTTTCATTCAGTAATAATTGAGCTACAGGCTTACCTACTATGTTACTTCTTCCCAACACTACTGTATTCTTACCTGATATGTTTATGCCAGTGCTTTTAATTAATTCTAGGACGCTTTTAGGCGTACATGGTATAAAACTCTTTTCTCCCTTATAGAATCTTCCGCAATTAATGTCTGTTAATCCGTCTATGTCTTTTTTATAAGAAATAAATGAAGTTATCTTCTTTTCGTTTATATGCTTTGGCAGTGGTACCAAAAGCATTATTGCATCAGTTTCTTCATCTTGATTCAATTTATTTATAATCTCTAGTAATTCATCCTCTGAAATATTTTCATCCAGTACAATGTCTCTAAATTTAACACCAAGTTTTTCACAAAGCTTTTTTTGATTGCTCATATAATAAATGGATCCGCCATCATTACCAACCAGTATAGTCACCATGCTTGGAGCTCTTAGTCCAGCCTCAACTCTTTTCTGTACAAAGTCTGCTATTTCATCTTTATACTTTTGAGCTACAGCTTTACCATCAATAATATCCATAAATGTTACACCACCTTATGTATAGTAAATTAATCTGTCTGTTTCATTACCTTATCTAAAACTCCATTAACGAAAGCGTAGGATTTTTCCTCTGCATACTTTTTAGATAGTTCAACGGCTTCATTTAATGAAACTGTTTTAGGAATATCTTCTTCGTATATCATCTCATATATTGAAATTCTAAGAATAGCCAAATTAATTTTAGAAATCCTATTAAACTTCCAATTAACCAAATTAGCTTCTATTTTGCTATCTAGTTCTTCCTTATACTGTTGTACACCTTCTAAAACTTTTTCAATATATTTAATGTCAAGATCCTTGGTTTCTTCTTCATTCTCCTCTAAAAAGTGCTCTAGTACGGCTCTATATTCTTCCTTATTAATTGAAATTTCAAATAGCAGCCTCATTGCTATTTCCCTACTTTTTCTTCTATTCATTAAAACTCCTCCTACGTCCAATACGTTAATTTACCCTTTTGTTCACTATTTAAAATTATTATCATAATTACATTAAATATACAATCTTTTTTTAAACACAAGCAAACACCCTCTGCTTACAGAGGGTGCTTTAAAATTAATCTTGTATATCTTCAACACGGCCTTCTTCTTTTGGTAGAGCCACATTTTGTACGAAAACGTTTATAGCAGATACTGTCAATCCAGTCATAGATTCAACAGCCTTTCTTACATTTTCTTGTACTTGTGAAGCTACATCAGGAATTCTGATTCCGTACTCTATTACTACAAAAAGATCTATAGAAGCACTTTCCTCACCAACATTAACTTTAACACCTTTTGATAGATTCTTTTTGCCGGTTAGGATTTGTGTTATTCCACCTGTAAGCCCAGCGCTCATACCTACAACACCTTTTATCTCTGCTGCCGCAAGTCCTGCAATAACACCTACCACTTCATCGGATATCTTAACAATTCCCATGTCTAATTCTTCTCTTAATTCCTCTTCCATACCTGTACCCCCTTAGTTTTGTATTACATTCAAAACTTTCTAATCATAGGTTCATTATATCAGATAAATAAACACATTTCAAACATTAACTTTTTACCGAGACTTGTATGTTCTTGTTCTGAGTTATTCCAAGAACAACCTCTTTAATCTCTCTTTGTTGTTGCTCAGTTAGCTTACCATTGTCAGTTTTAACAACAACTTTTACACTGGAGGATTCAACGAAGCAGATTGCATCAAGAAAACCCTTAGCTTTTAATTGATTTTCTACTTTAGCAGCTTGTGCCATAGCAGTACTAGTTTCAATGGATTTTTTAGTTGCGTTATCTTTTTGTTCTTTAGAGGTATTTTGATCATCTATTATTGCTTTTAGCTCTTGAAGAAGTTTGCTGTCAGTTTGATCTCTAGTCAATCTGGTTTCAACAAAATAGTCCGATTTACTAACATCCTTATTTGTTGAGCTGCTATCATTCATAGAGATAGCACTCTTATTATCATTAGTGAAATCCGTGTCGTTTACATAAAGTGGACTTCTTACTTTAGTGGCTAATGCGCCTGCACATATTATTAGTACAAGCAGTGTAACAATAATAACAGCCTGTTTTCTGTTCATAATTTTTCCCTCCATCTTAACCTTTCTAAAAAATTTATATGCTTGTTTCACAAATAATATGTTACTTTTTCATTGCATACACATTTACCTTATCTTCGGTTAGTCCAAACAAATCCATAACTGCTTGGGTAATACTTAGCTTAATCACCTCCCTATCAGCTCCTTCTGCCACTACACAAACCCCAGTTATTTTAGGTTTAACCTTTTTTATTATTAGTGGCTCTGTATTTTGCCCATCATTTGTAACTACAACAGTACTTCCGTCTGATTTTTGCGTTGTATTACGTTTTCCACCGGAATTATCTGTTTCTTGTGTAACGGATGTAGACTTATTTTCATTATAAGCAGGAACCTGCTGTTCGCCTTCATCGCAATAAATCATAACTTGAACTCTACCAACACCATCTATCTGTTCTAAGGTTTTAGTTAACTTATCCTCCATGGCTTTTTCATCATCTTGACTACTACCATCCTGACTTGTATTTTTAACCTGATTTGTTGCAGAGTTGTTTTGGATTCCACCAATTGCGCTTAGATCTGAGGTTTTGAAGGTACTTGCTGCAATGATTAACATAAGCCCTACAGCAATAATCACAATATAGATTTTATTATCGAGTATCTTCTTTATTGCTTGCTGAATTTTATCCTTATCATCGTTTTTGAATTCCCCCACTCTATATCCCCCCTAATACTTGTAAATCTTGATATCTTCCTTATTTATTTTTAGTTGTTCACTTAAAAATGACACTATTTTGTCTCTAGTGTCAATGTTAACAGAATTAGAACCCTCAACACTACTGTCTCCAATACTTACTTTTCTAACCTTTTCTATTGTTCTATCATTGACACCTACCTCGACCGATTGAATCAATGCTTGATTAGTATTGTCATCAAGTTTAACATTAGCACTTACCTTATAATTCATAGATGGATATTTGTCTTTTAAAATTTTGCTTGTTTCATTTTCAATATTTTCTTTAAAAACACTTAGAGTATTTTCCTTATCAATTTGCTTATACTTCTCAATATTTTGCTCATATTTTTTATCATCAAAATATTGAGAAGCTTTTTCGATATACGCACTTACATCTGTATTGTTATTAATAATTTTTATTATAGGATTAATAACCACAGATATTAATATTAACCCAAGCAAAAATTGAACATATTTCTTCATTTTATTATTTGGTAAAATCATTTCAACTGCTGTAATAAATATTACAGCTGTAGCTATTGTTATAACCCAGTTTCTTATCCAGGTGATCAAACTTGCCACCTCCTGCTATAATATTATAATGCCCTCCCTGAAGAAGCCATAATAGACACCATTATAAAAAACATTACAGATACACTTATCAAACAAGATGCAATTAGAACTAATGAATCCCCTGCAGCACTAATGCAGCTTACAATTCTTTTATCACTTATGGGCTGCACTAAAGCTGCTGTTAATTTTTGAATTAATGCCATAGCAAATATTTTTATGATAGGTAAGATTACTATAAATACCAAAATAATTAGCCCAATACTGCTAATTGCTCCTTTAAGAAGTATTGAGTAACCAGCCACAGTGGAAATGGCATCTGATAAAGATTTACCAACTACCGGAACAAAGCTATCTACTGCAAACTTTGCTGTTTTAGCTGTTACTTCATCAATATTTTTTGTGCTGATTCCTCTTATAGTAATAATGCCAATAAAAACCGTCATTACTATTCCCTGAACCCACATAACTATCTGATTTAGTAGCTTTGTCAGCTGATCCACCTTATATTCTGTAGATATATTGTTAACAAATTGAAGTACAAAGGACATAAGAATTAATGGTATAAGAATATCGATAAATATTCTTGCACTTATATTAATAATGCCGATTATTAGTGGATCCATTACCGTAGACTGCACCACTCCTCCTGCACTGGCAGTGAGCATTAATAATACTGGTATAAGAGCAGTCATAAAATCCACCATAGAATTCATGGCATCTCTGGCTTCCTGAACACCAATGTAAAAGCATTTTGAAATTATTATTACTATAAGTGAATAACATGCAAAATAAGCTATATTGGATAGCCCTTCATCATTAAACGCTTTTTGCAAATTAGTTAATAAAGCACAGATTACGCTAATGATAATAAGCACAGTCATAAATTTCATTGCCGCCAGTACTTCTCTTATTGAATAGGACAAAAGTGCTTCTGTAACCTTTTTTGAAGATATGCCACCTCCTCCTGTTTTAAGATAGTCACTAACATAAGTCTTAACATCCACATCTTTAAGAATTTCATATTTAGTTTTCATATTGGTCATATAGTCATATAGTCTTTGAATTTCTTCACTATCATTTGGATTATAATTATTTGTGTTTGAAGCTTGGACATTAAATGGTATAAAAAATATTAGCATAATGCTGAAAATTAACATTAATTTCTTCATAATAAAACCTCTACATAATCTTTAGAATTGAGTTTAAAACTCCCATAAGAATAGGGATAGCTAACACTAATATTAATATTTTGCCTGCAAACTCAACCTTAGATGCTATGTTGCCCTCACCTGCATCCCTGCAAATCTCACTGCAAAATGAGGCTATATAGGCTATACCAAGTATTTTCAAAACAATACTTAAGTATACAAAATCTACATTTGCCTTAAGAGCCAGCTGCTGTAACAATTGTATAACTGCAGTTATCTTAGTTAGCATAAAAAAGAATATTAGTATGCCTACTACCGCACTTATTTGTACTGCTAAATCATCTCTTCTGCCCCTAAACACTAATACTAAGATTAATGAAATAAAAGCAAAAGCAACAACTTTAATTATATCCATATTTCCACCTATAATTGAAACATGGTTCTAACCGTGCTGAATAATTTACTAATAAGGCTAATAACCATCATTAAAATAATTACTATACCTGCTAAATTAGTTATAACTGCATAATCATCTTTGCCACTGCTTTTCAATATCTTATCGGTAATTATAATAAGTATACCTACCGCAACAATTTTGAAAATAATCGTAATGTCCAGATTTTCCAATAAATCCACCCCCTAAATGAGCATTATTACAACTGCAGCTCCTAAGCTAAAACCTAGATATCTATACATTTTTACGCTCTTTTTCATAGAATCCTCTGCTGTTTTTATTTGTCTGCTGAGATTTTGCATAGTTAATGAAAATATTCTTTTATGACTATCCACATCAGATTCGCCTAGCATTTTAGACATATCCAAAACTACATCAATATCTTCTTTTTTTAGATTCAATGCACTTTTGTACTCTAAAAATATTTTTACAAACGCTTCATTAACGTCATTTACCTGGTTTAAATAAAGAATCTCAGATATATTCTTAAATATCTCATTAATTGGAGCAATTGTCTTGTTTGCAACGTTATATAATATTTCAGGGAGTGGGGTGTGTGTATAAACAATTTCATTTTGGAGCTGTAAGACAGCTCTTTCTAATTCATATAATTCCTTTACTCTTTTATTAAATCTTTCTGCATATTTAAATCCAACGGTTGTTGTTCCAATTAATATTAAAATGCACCCAATAATTTTAAGCATACTTTTATCCGCCTTTCCTAAATAATGAAGTAGCTACAACATATATCAATTATATGACTAAATTTTCTTTATGCATTCTATAGTTCCCACACCATTTTTTGAGCTTAAAACTACAGCATAATTAAATACATAGTTGCTAAGTATATCTTTAAATACATTTCTTTTATATAAATCCTCTATATCATATCCATGTATTGTTGTTATTAAGCTTACCCCGCTATTTAAAGCCATTATTATACTCTCAATATCTGCATAAGTACCTATCTCATCGCAAACAATCACATCTGGTGACATGCTCCTAATAGCCATCATTATCCCCTCATTTTTTGGACAATTATCTAATACATCCGTTCTGATTCCAACATCCATTTGAGGAACACCATTGTAGCAAGCTGCAATTTCACTTCGCTCGTCAATTATACACACTTTCTTCCCCGTCAGATTTACTTCCGCATTGCCGTTGGAAAGATTTCTGCTTATATCTCTTATTAAAGTGGTTTTACCACATTTAGGCGGAGAGATAATGATTGTATTCTGAACTCTATTGTCTTTAACTATATTTTTAATGATTGAATTCGAGCATCCTTTCACTTCTCTGCAGATTCTTATATTTAATGATGAAATATTTCTAATAGTCTTAACCCTATTACCTTCTACTACACAATTTCCACAAATGCCCACCCTATGTCCACCTTTGATAGTTATATACCCTTGTTTTAACTCCTCTTCAACTGCATATATTGAATAATTACTCATTCGTTGAATAATAGTTGTCAGGTCGTTTAAGGTTGCAATATAGCTTGTTATAATTTCCTTGCTCCCAATTCCCAGAATTAAGGGCTTGTTCACTTTTATTCTAATTTCCTGTAATTTATCCTTATGCTGTATTTCATTAATCATATTTCTTATGTGATTTGGTAAAATATTAATAATATCCTGTATGTTCACCATTCTTTTTCCTCCCTCCTTAATTAATTTTTATTTTAGTTTAGGTTAAAATATGCATTTACACGAAAAAAAACTCCTCAAAGTATTCTTTGAGGAGTTCGATGAGTCTTAAACTCTTTCCATGTATTCGCCTGTTCTTGTATCGATTCTAATTGTTTCGCCTTCATTAACAAATAAAGGAACTTGAACAACAGCTCCAGTTTCAAGTGTTGCCGGTTTTAATGTATTAGTTGCAGTGTTTCCTTTGAAACCAGGATCAGTTTCAGTTATTTGTAATTCTACAAAGTTTGGTGGTTCAACTGAGAAAGCTTCGCCTTTATAAAATTTAATTATTGCAAACATATTTTCTTTTAAATATTTTATAGCTTCTTCTACTTGTTCATAGCTTAGTGGAATTTGTTCAAATGTTTCTTGATCCATAAAGTAATACAATGAACCATCTGAATATAAATATTGCATTTCTTTTCTTTCAATAACAGCTTCTTGGAATTTTGCTGTTGGGTTAAATGTAGTTTCTGTAACTGCTTCAGTAATAACATTTCTTAACTTTGTTCTTACGAATGCTGCT
>JAUZPI010000259.1 GCA_030706015.1 Bacillota bacterium | reverse complement strand
TCTGGTTCTGGTAATGCTTTTCTGTCTATCTTTCCATTTGGTGTTAATGGTATATTTTCTAGTTGCATAAAATATGCTGGTATCATATAGTCTGGCAGTTCTTTTGATAAATGTTCTCTTAATTCTGTTACTGTTATTTCTTTATCACTTACTACATATGCACAGAGATACTTATTTCCTTCTTTATCTTCTCTGTCTATTACTACTGCTTCTTTTATATCCTCATGCTTTAGTAATTGACTTTCTATTTCTCCTAATTCTATTCTAAAGCCTCTTATTTTAATTTGATGGTCTATTCTTCCTATGAATTCTATATTTCCATCCGGTAGCCATCTTGCCAAATCTCCTGTTTTGTACATTCTTTCTCCTGACTCATATGGATTTGACACAAACTTCTCTGCTATTAATTCTGGTCTATTTAGGTATCCTCTTGCAAGTCCTTCTCCTGATATACATAGTTCTCCTGGAACTCCTACTGGTTGTAGTTTATTGTTCTTATTTACTATGTATATTCTTGTATTTGATAGTGGTTTCCCTATTGGTACATTTCTTTCTTCATTTATATCAATTAATGAATACTTTGTCGCGTATATAGTTGCTTCTGTCGGTCCGTATGCATTTTCAAAACTTATATTCGACTTTAAATTTATTAATTCTTTTACTAATTTCTTTTGTATAGCTTCTCCTGCAATAATTATATACTTTAAGTTACTAGACACTAGGCTATTTAACTTATTTGTATTCATCAAAAATAAATTTAACATTGATGGTACATAGTTAATATGTGTGATTTGGTTGTTTATTATTGTTTCTGCAATAACTTCTAGATCTTTTTCAGCTTGACTTTTTAATATTACAAGTTTCCCATTACCCAAGAACCATCCAAATATTTCGGAAACTGATACATCAAATATATAATTTGTTTTCAACAAATATGAGTCACTCTCTAGCAAAGGATACTTATCTTGTAAATCAATCATTATATTCACAACACTTCTATGTTCAATCATAACTCCCTTAGGTTTTCCAGTTGTTCCTGATGTATAGATCACATATGCTAAGTTATTTGATGTATTTATCTTCTCTAGATTACTACTGTCTCCTACATACAAATCTTCTCTGTCTATCTCTATTATGTTTCCACTAAACTCACTCTTACCTACTAACTGTGTTTGCGTTAACAAAATATCTACTTTGCTGTCTTCCAGCATATATTCTATTCTTTCCTTCGGATATTCTGGATCTATTGGCAAATATGCTCCGCCTGCTTTTAATATTCCCATTATTCCTACTATCATCTCTAGGGAGCGTTCTACCATTATTCCTACTATTTTGTCTGGTCCTACTCCTCTTCTTCTTAACATTCTTGCTAACTGGTTTGCTCTCTCGTTTAGTTCCCTATAACTTAGTTCTTTTTCTTCATATACTACTGCTATAATTTCTGGTGTCTTTTCTACCTGTTCTTCAAACAGTTCATATATAGTTTTATCCTTTGGATACTCTGCTTTTGTATCGTTAAATTCTACTAATATTTTTCTCTTTTCTTCTTCTGTCAGCATTTCTATTTCTGAGATCTTCTTCTCTGGATTCTCTGCTATTTCCTTTAATATGTTTATAAAGTGATCTCTTACTCTTTCTATGCTTTCTCTCTTAAACAACTTTGTACAGTATTCTAAATTGAAGCCTATTTCCTTTTCTGTTTCTACTGCTGTTAACGTAAT
>JAUZPI010000258.1 GCA_030706015.1 Bacillota bacterium | reverse complement strand
TAAATAATTAGTTTTTTAACTTTAAATTACTCATAAACAGCTGTGAAGCATATTCTATTATCTCATCAACACTAAATTCTTTATCCATCGAGCTCATAATTTTACCTGTGATTATAAAGGAATATAATAATCCAAAATAAGACCTTGCTGTAAGCTTTGGGTTAACACATTGGATTATGCCTTTTTCAGATAATATTCTAAGATATTTTGAGAACTTCTCTGCAACTTCATTTATTCCACAATTGTACATAGATTCTCCTAACTGTGGAAACCGCAAAGACTCCGCTATTACTATTCTTGTTAGATTTAATCGATCCTCATCCTCAAACATCTTCATAAATGTATAACCTACTTTTACAAGTACCTCTTCTAGATTTTCATTAGTGTACTCTATAGCAAGATTATCTAAATCTCCTATTAAGCTTGTTTCTTGAAAAATTGCTGAAAAAAGTTCCTCTTTGCTTTTAAAATATTGATATAATACAGCTTTTGTAAAACCACACTTTGAAGCAATTTGGTCCATTGAAGTAGCACTATAACCATTTACTCTAAAAACAGACAATGCAGTTTTTAAAATTTCACTTTTTTTCTTCTCCTGTGTGGGTCTATAATTCTCCAATTCTGAGAGGTTTAAACTTTGAAATAGTTCTTTTTTACCTTTAAAATAGGTATAAATAGTTCCTACCGAAACTCCTGCCTTCTCTGCTATATCTGTAATTTTTGCCTCCCTATATCCCTTTTCAGAAAATATTTTAATAGCTGCGTTCTTTATCTCTGTTAAATTATCGTGTTCCATGCGAATCCACCTTTTATAATTCTTATTCTAAATATTAATCATTATTAATTTTAATATTATTGATGAAATTCCATATAATTTCCGCAGAAGCTCTCTTCCCATCTATATCTTTTATGTTTTTCTGCAGCTTCTCAATATTTCTTCTATAGTAAGAATTGTTTTGAATGCTTTTGATGGCAGCTTGTATATTGGAAGCCTTCCATGGAGCTTTTTGTCCTTTATAAAATTCTTTTAAATCATTAACGATTGTCAAATCTGCTTGAAGCATATCAAAAAGATTTTTAATCTTAATACCCCTTAAGCCGCATACTTTAGCTGCATGTATGATAACTCTGTTTCAATATTGGCGCTTTTAATTTCAAAGCTTTTGGTATTAACCTCATAAGAGTTCTTCTTATAGAAACAGGTAAATTTGTTAGCGGCTTTAATTGATCTGGAACATCTTTCATTAAAACAGATGTATAGAAATCTTCTTGAAGAGGAATGGGTAAAAAACATATACCTGGTATAATTTTATCAAGCATTCTTCGAGCAAGGCTTGCAAATGGCCAAAATCCATGTATTATAAGATGCGGCTTTAATTCCTCTAAAGCCTTAATTTCACCTTTAAGCAGTTTTACAGCAAGTTCTTTGTCACATACAAAATTACCCGCGCTGGGTTTTAAATCCCCATGATAGCCCACCCCCTCCAGCTGCGGCTCACATTTGTATATTTTAAATCCAGTATTCTGTATTTTCTCTTCAAACTTACTTCCGTGAGATAGAAAAATAACGTCTAATTTTTTTCTGAAGGACATAACTCTCTTATACCCTTAGCACTTTCCAATGAGCGTGTAGCTTCACCAGCATCCTGAAATGCACAAGAAAAAACAATCTTTAGTGTATTAACATCTTTCTCCATTTATAATTCCCCCATTAATGTAATTACAAAGGTGATTAATTGAATATATGCTAACCATT
>JAUZPI010000257.1 GCA_030706015.1 Bacillota bacterium | reverse complement strand
TAGAGCAACCGGCTCATAACCGGTTGGTCCGGGGTTCGAGTCCCTGAAGGTCCACCATATGGGGGTATAGCTCAGCTGGGAGAGCACCTGCCTTGCACGCAGGGGGTCAAGAGTTCGAATCTCTTTATCTCCACCATTAAAAGAACAGTTTTAAACTGTTCTTTTTTGTTTTTTGTGCAACGAATACCACTGGTTGTACCAGTGGTTCTAAAAAGCTTATAGCTATGAGTAGAAAAAAATACCTCCCTTTGTTAAAATAAATGCAGGTTTGCCAACCGCATTAATAACGAAGGAGGTAATCCAAATTGGATCGTCAAAGTTTAGCACATAGTAAATGGAATTGCAATATCGTATTGTTTTTGCACCAAAATATCGCAGACAAATAATATATGGAAAGATAAAAGCAGATATAGGTCAAATATTAAGAAAGCTATGTGGGCACAAAGGAGTAGAAATACTAGAAGCTAACGGCTTGTCCGGATCACATACATATGTTAGTAAGTATTCCGCCCAAATTAAGCGTGTCACAATTTATGGTATATTTGGAGGGTAAAAGTTCGCTCATGATATTCGATAGACATGCCAATTTAAAATATAAGTATGGAAGTAGGCAGTTTTGGCGTAGAGGATATTATGTAAATACGGTTGGAAGAAATAAAAAAGCAATACAAGAATATATAAAGAATCAGTTACAGGAAGACATAGCAAGTGATCAAATTAGTATGAAAGGGTTTATTGACCCGATCACTGGTGAGCAAGAAAGTAAAGGCAAAAAATAAAGAGCCCCTTTTAGAGGTAAGCCAGTGAAAGTTATGCGGCTGGCGGACTATTTCAAAGTGTCTTGAGACACAGCCAGTAATATGCCATTATAAGGCTAGAGCACGCCACCCGTTTTAAGGGTGGTAATTGCTTGTATTTAAGGCTTCACTAAGATTAGAATATTTTTGATGATTAAAGTTAAATCTAACGTCTCTCATTCAACCTTGCAGCTAACTATCAGTTTAACTATAAATGCTGGCGGATCTACAAGAAAGCCGTTTAAGAGAGTATAGTGCTAACCAAATCAGAAAGAAAAATATACACATGTAAATATAAGTTTATGGATATTTTAAGGGGAAATAAGGTCGTATTTTGCGAGAGATCTGCAAATATAATTAATAATATATTATATAGATTTATCATAATGCTATGATATTGAATAATAATATTTTAAAGTTTTTTTGTAATATAATTAAGAAAATTGCTAATATAACACTTGATTTTTTTAATTGAGCCAGATTGCGGTGATTTAATCCGACGTTTTATAGCATTGAAATATAGCTAGCATGGACGATGATAAGTTTGATGATAACTTGAGATGATTATAAACATTGCCACGTGTATCAATATGTATAAAACTAAGAAATACAAAGAACTATTTAGGAATATGATGATAATATAGATAATAAGCATGTATTATAAATGCGTAATATAGATTTAGTGATAAAATATTACTTGTCGCTAACGAGCGATGAACTAATTGCAAGTATATTTTTCAGTAAGTTTTAAAAAATATATCAAATATTAGTTGACACACAAACAACTTTATGTTATATTATAAAAGCTGTCGGATGACAGCGAAAATAATTGGTCTTTGAAAATTAAACAGATATCATGAAAAGTCAGCAATTCTTTATGAGAATAAATTAAGTGATAACTTAATTGAGTACAGATTAAACTTTTAAATTGAGAGTTTGATCCTGGCTCAGGACGAACGCT
>JAUZPI010000256.1 GCA_030706015.1 Bacillota bacterium | reverse complement strand
GGAAGGAAAATATCTTTATGGATATTTAGATAGACAAGGAAAAGAGGTAATACCTCTTCAATATGAATTTGCCAGCGATTTTGTAGATGGAAAAGCAGTAGTTAAGATTAAGGACAATGAGTATGCCCTGATAGGCCCCAATGGGGATATTTACAATAGGTATGAGCATTACTTTGTAGGTAACTTAGGTGATGGACTTTTGGCTTTTCAAGAAAACAGGGAAGGCAAATATGGGTATATCGACGAAAATGGAAAAGTAATAATAAAACCAGCCTTCACTTCGGCGCAGGCTTTTAGTGAGGGAAGAGCTATAGTGACCAACGGCTCCAATATCGGTGTAATTAAATCAGGACTTATAGATAAAGCTGGTAATTATATAATAAAGCCTGAATACAATGATATAATTCTTTTAGGTGAAAATAAAGCGGCGGTGGGCAAAGCAATTGTAAAAGAAAAACCCTTTATAGGTTCTATATATTCTATTGCTGACACTAATGGTCATTTCTTAACTGACTTTATCTATTATGATGTTTCCAACTATAAAAATGGTTTAGCCTCTGCCTATGATGATAAAAATACACTCTTCATAGATAATAAAGGAAGGGTAGTAGAGAATCTACCTATTGTCAATGGCAGCGGAAGCATTAGTTTTATAGGTGAATTAATTAGAGCTTTTGTGGATAATAGATTAACTTACTTTGATAAAAATGGAAGGCTTCTGTGGAAGCAAAATACCATAATTCCACTGAATAATATGTATAGAGTAAAGGAAGAAAAATATAAGCCTAACAAGGACTATCTTGTATACTATCCTCAAATAGAAGGAATGGAAAATTTAGTTTTAGAAAGAACAATTAATGAAAGATTAAAACAGTTATCTCAGGTTAAGCCAGTTGACCATAATATTCAACTTGAATATAGCTATGGTAGAGATTTTTCTATAGAGTTCTTTAAAAAGAATCTATTGGTTTTAGAACTTAATGGCTATTACTATCCTTTAGGCGCAGCTCATGATATGCCAATTAAAATTTTTCAGCATATAGATCTTATTACCGGCAGATTCTATGAACTTAAAGACTTGTTTAAAGAAAACAGCAACTATGTACAAGTGTTAAGTGATATTATAGGAGAACAAATAAAGAAAGGACAACAGCATTTCTATGTGTTCCCAGACAGCTATAAAGGAATAAGTGAATATCAGCCTTTTTATGTAGATGAGAATGCTTTGTACATTTATTTTCTACCTTATGAAATAGCCCCATTTGCTGCAGGCTTTCCAACCTTCAAAATTCCATATGAGGAAATTTTCAATATCATAAATATTAATGGAGAGTTTTGGAGATCTTTTCATTGATACTATATTGTAAAAACTTTAAGTGTGGGCTCATTAAAAAACTATCTATGCGAGGCAAATGATAGTATAGGACCATATTGGCTTACTTGGGTACAAGAAAAAACAGCACTAGCTTTTAGTGCTGTTTTCTATGGCAAAATATATGTTTTATTATCCTCTTATTGCTTTTTCTTTTTTCTAAATAAGATTGCGCGGCTCCAGATAGTATCAAAGATAGCTGGGGCAATATTTGTTGCTGGGTTTGCATAAATCCTGAAGCCTACATAAGCATCTTCATTGTTATCAACACCATAGGCTGATCCTTTTGGGTTATCTGTACTATAGGGGATTATAATTTCATTGCCTTCTTCAGTTTTTCTTGCCATCTTTACTGCGTAATAGTATTTGGAGTTTTTATAATCTTT
>JAUZPI010000255.1 GCA_030706015.1 Bacillota bacterium | reverse complement strand
TGTATGTTATGCTGATAGAAATAGTGGTGTTCTAGTTAAATTTATAGATGCTTTCAATGATTTCGGATTAGGCATAAATGCAGTTTGGCAATCTAAGCTTATGGACTTTAATTATCCAGAATGGTACAAAAATGTAGTAGATATGTGGTTTACAACAAGAGCAAATTCTAACTCAAACCTAAAGATAAATTATTATGATGATAACAATAATATTTTAACCTCTCAAACTATTCCTAGTACAACAACAAAATCTTTTTCATGGCTTAATTTTAAATGGTCAACTTTCACATGGAAATCTCAAAAATTTGCACCAACACTTCATTTTAAACCAGGGATTAAAAATGTAAGATACTTTCAATTAGAAGTTAGTAACAGTGGATTTAATGAGAATTTATCTATTATATCAATAGTTATTAAATACGTTTTAACACGTATTGTAAGATAGGAGGAATATAAATGTCATTTCCTTTTGTATTTAATCCAGTAACAGGATTAAACGATACAACACAATTTCCAGACGATGATCCACAAATTAGAGTACACCTGCAAAACTTATTAAATCAAGCTAGGGATTTTATTAACACAGATGTACAAAATCAATTAAACTTAATTCCTTATAATAGCACTTACAGACAGGCTATAATCAACGGTAATTTTGATATATGGCAGAGAGGAACAAGTTTTAGTTTTCCGGCTAATACATCGGTAAATCCTTATACTGCTGATAGATGGTTCATAACTAAGACTTGGGGAGATGCGTTAACAGTAACTAGACAACCGTTTACTGTAGCACAATCGGAGGTACCTAATAATCCAAAATTTTTTATTAGAGGTACATATATAAGTGGAACAGGTAAATCAATGAATATAGTTCAAAAAATAGAGGGGCTTCCTTTCCTCGGTAAAAATGTAACAATATCTTTTTGGGCTAAATCAAATACTGTTAATCCAATAAATATTTTACTTGGGCAAGTTTATTCAGGTTCTCAACAAGATTCAATGCTTACTCAATCGGTTTCTACTACTACTTCATGGAAACAATACACCTTAACATTCACATTACCATCTGGAAGTGGTATGACAGTAGACGATAATTTAGCTAATACTTCGCTTATATTTCAAGGGGGCTTCACTAATGCCAATGATTATATTGATATAGCACAAGTACAAATGAATATAGGTTCAATAGCATTACCTTTTATACCTAAAAGTTATGCAGAAGAATTGCGAAACTGTCAGAGATATTATTATAGACTTGGGAGCGATAATGGGGCATGGACTAAGTTCGGTAACGGAATGTGTATAACTTCTGGTACTGCTTATATATTGATTAATTTTTTAAGCAAAATGAGGGTAGCACCTACTATGAATAATAGTTCTGGATTTTGTTTAATGTCCTCTTCGGGAAGTGCGTTAAGTGTTACTGGTATAGTGGTAGATTCGATAAGCGATTCTTATTGTACATTAAACGTAACATCTTCAGGATTAACCGTTGGAAATGCCACTATGTTATCATCTTACAATTCTACATCATCATGGATAGAATTTATTTCTGAATTATAGGAGGTGTTAAAAATGGCATATGATGATATATTAAATCGTTATAAAGACTTATATACAGCACAGGACAATTCTTTGAAACAAAAGAGAGATTCACAGCTTCAAGCTTACGGTAATCAACAATCACAGCTTAATAACCAGTATACAGATTTAATAAATAGTATTAAACAAAAGCTTGGACAAAATGAAGCAAATTACAATTCACAAAAAACTGATATAGCTAATAAAT
>JAUZPI010000254.1 GCA_030706015.1 Bacillota bacterium | reverse complement strand
GTTCTTCCTTCACGGTAGCAGGCAGTACAGAAGCTTGGAATATAACCTAGTTTTAATAGCCAGTTTACTATTTCATCAAGAGTTCTGTTATCATTGACTTCAAACTGTGATGTATTATCTTCTTCTGGTTCAGGTTCTACATAACCACCAACACTGGTTCTTGAACCTCCGCTGATTTGAGATACCCCTAGCTCTAGTACACGTTCACGAGTTTTTTGAGATTCACGTGTTGATACTATCATTCCTGTATATGGTACTGCTATACGAAGAACAGCTACGATTTTTTCAAACATCTCATCTGATATTCCATTTGAGAAGTTTTCAGGATCAATATCATCAGCTGGTCTGATACGAGGAACACTTACAGTATGCGGCCCAACTCCCATAGCAGCTTCTAAATGCTCCGCATGCATTAATAATCCTACAAAATCATATTTGTACATGTTAAGGCCAAATAAAACTCCAATACCTACGTCATCTATTCCAGCTTCCATAGCTCTATCCATTGCTTCAGTATGATATGCATAATCATGCTTTGGACCTGTAGGATGAAGTTCTTCATAGCTCTTCTTGTTGTAAGTTTCTTGGAAAAGTATATAAGTTCCTATTCCCGCATCCTTTAGCTTTTTATAATTCTCTACTGTGGTAGCAGCAATATTTACATTCACACGGCGAATTGCTCCGTTTTTGTGTTTTATACTATATATGGTTTTTATACTTTCAAGAATATACTCAAGAGGATTGTTTACAGGGTCTTCCCCTGCTTCTAGAGCTAGACGTTTGTGTCCCATATCCTGAAGGGCTATTGTTTCCTGCTTGATTTCTTCCTGTGTCAATTTCTTTCTTGCTATATGTTTATTCTTATAATGATATGGACAGTAAACACAGCCATTTACACAGTAATTTGAAAGATATAGCGGAGCAAACATTACTATACGATTACCATAGAACTTCTGTTTAATCTCTTTTGCAAGCTTAAACAGCTTTTCATTTTCATCTTCTAAATCACATTCTAGTAACACAGCAGCTTCTCTATGAGTTATGCCTTTGCAGTCCTTAGCTTTTTCGATAATACTGCTAATAAGCTCACGGTTGCTTTTGTTTGCTTTAGCATATTCCAGAGTGTCTAGAATTTCTTTATCATCAATAAATTCAGTAGCAATTTTAGATTTCACATTATACATTAGAAACCCCTCCAATTCTATTTATTTACTCTCCTGTGGATACTTTTGAGTAAACTGTTTTAGTGCTTACATTGGGTAACATGCCTAATTTTCCGGAGAGAGCACTTATGATGTCATTAGGTGCATCAATAGCTATACTTATTATGTTTATTTGACGTTTTGGGTAAGGAATTCCCATTCTGCCTATGATAAAATCACTATATTCATGCAGAATACTATTTAATTTTTGTATGCAATCCTTATTTTCAATAATAATTCCAATAATAGCGACTCTTGATTCCATTCCTAAATTCCTTTCTTTCTTTAAAAATAAAAAATCCCTGCGCCTAGAAAGGAACAAGGATAGCAAAAAATCGCAAGTAATCACATTTAAACGGATTCCCTGAGTTTTATAACAACTATTCTCTCGCCTTCTAATTTGGGACGAACCCTCATTCATTCAGTACGATACTTTTTAAAATTAACAATTTAATGGCATATCTAAGAAAAAGCAATACAAGTTAAATCTCAGAGCCTATACCAATATTAATTATTATAACACAATTATTAGTAAAATGAACATGGTTTTCTTATTTTCCTCTTTCATCTTCAATATATGCTATAGGAACAT
>JAUZPI010000253.1 GCA_030706015.1 Bacillota bacterium | reverse complement strand
TCATGGCTTATCGCAGATTGTTTATCAGTATACATCTTCAGCTGCCAATAATGGTTCTGGATTTGAGGGGATGGCTGATAATACCTTCTTCTGGAATACAACTACTGGAATTGTAATGTTTCTTGGAAGATATTTATCTATAATAATATTACTTGCTGTAGCTGGATCCTTAGCTTCTAAGAAGGCAATACCGGTAAGTGCTGGAACCTTTAGAACAGATAATACTATGTTTACAATTACTTTAGTTGTTATAGTGCTTATCATCGGTGCCTTAACGTTTTTACCAGCTATTGCACTTGGCCCGATTTCAGAACATTTAACATTATTCCATTGAGTTTAGTAGTATAAAGCTAAATTTAATTAAGAAGGAGTATTTTATATGAGCAAGGATAAGAAAAGTAAGTTTATTACTAAAAGCATAGCTAAACAAGCCATAATAGATTCTTTTGTAAAATTAAATCCTAAGTATATGATTAAGAACCCTGTTATGTTTGTTGTTGAAATAGGCTTTTTGATATCATTATTTTTAACCTTTTTTCCAACTGCTTTTGGTGATAAGGGGAAAAATTTATTATTGTACAATTTAATAGTAGCCATTATCTTATTTGTAACAGTATTATTTGCTAATTTTGCAGAAGCTGTAGCAGAAGGTCGCGGAAAAGCACAGGCTGAAACCTTAAAGAAAACTCGTAAGGATACAATGGCTAAGGTGCTTGATAAGAATGGAAATATTAAAACTGTTAGCGCGGCTGAGCTGAAAAAGGGAGATATAGTTCTTGTTGAAACGGGAGATATAATACCTAATGATGGTGAAGTGATTGAAGGATTAGCTTCTGTTGATGAATCATCTATAACTGGTGAATCTGCACCTGTTATGAAGGAAGCCGGAGGAGATTTTGCATCTGTTACTGGAGGCACTAAAGTTGTAAGTGATAGTTTGAAAATACAAATTACTGTAACACCAGGGGAATCCTTTCTAGATAAGATGATTGCATTGGTAGAAGGCGCATCAAGGCAAAAAACTCCCAATGAAATAGCTTTAAATACCGTATTGGTGAGTCTTACTCTTATATTTTTAATAGTTATTGTATCTTTATATCCCATGGCTACTTATTCAGGGGTTACAATTAGAATATCTACATTAATTGCACTATTGGTCTGCTTAATACCCACAACAATAGGTGGATTACTGTCAGCTATAGGTATTGCGGGTATGGACAGAGTTACAAGATTTAATGTTATAGCAATGTCAGGAAAAGCTGTAGAGGCTTGTGGGGACGTTAATACCATGATATTGGACAAAACGGGCACAATTACCTATGGAAACAGATTAGCAGCAGAATTTATTCCAACAGAAAATGTTGATATGAAAGAGCTAATAGATTATTCTGTTATATCCTCATTAATGGATGAAACACCAGAAGGAAGATCAATAGTGGATCTAGGCAAAAAATTAGGTGCTGAAGTTAATGAAGGAGACTATGAAAATTTAGACTTTATAGAATTTACTGCTCAAACTAGAATGAGTGGAGTTGACTTAAAGGATGGAAGAAAAGTAAGAAAGGGGGCCCAAGATTCTATAAAGAAGTTTGCTATTGAGGCAGGCGGTAAAATACCTACAGATTTAGATGAAAGCTTAACGAAGGTGTCAAAGGCTGGAGGCACTCCGCTAGTAGTATGTGTTGATAATAAAATATATGGTGTTATATATTTAAAAGATACTGTTAAACCTGGTTTGGTAGAAAGATTTCAAAGACTGAGAGAAATAGGTATTAAGACAGTAATGTGTACCGGAGATAATCCTTTAACT
>JAUZPI010000252.1 GCA_030706015.1 Bacillota bacterium | reverse complement strand
TATAGTTTAATATTCAACAGTCAGAAAGATAAAATAGCGATTATTCAAACAAGTGACGGTAAGTATTTTCTTCCAGGTGGTGGAATTGAAAACAATGAGAATCACCAAGAGTGTTTAAAAAGAGAAGCTCTTGAAGAAATGGGAATGAGTATTAAAGTAGGTCCTTTTGTAGGGTATGCAAGAAGATATTTTTATTCAACAAATGAATATAAATATTACCTTAGTAAAGGTTATTTTTATTTATGCGATATGGGGAGGAAAATAAGTAACCCAATAGAAGAAGACCACTTACTTAAATGGATTGAACCATTAGAAGCGATCGAAAACTTATTCCACGAACATCAAAGTTGGGCAGTTAATGAAGCATTAACCCAATTATAGATATTCAACTAACTGGGTGCGATACTTCAATAATGAAGGTCGCCTTTTTCTTATTCAAAAAGCAGTTTAGTTGAACAATCGTCATTAGCTTTTTTCAACAATCGGGCCATTTAATGGAGTAATGCTCATTGAATTAACTCGTAGTAAAGTTACTGATTAAAAGGATTTTTGGGGAAAATAGTAATTATATTTTTTCGTATATTCATAATATTTTGAAACAACAAGCTGAAAGGCCTATTTTATTTGTATTTATACTTGGTAAAATAATAGAGAAAGTGAAATATATCCCTAATGAAAAGATGTACTATGGAAAGAAGGTGATACAAAGCCCAAAGCCGATAGCCTAAAGAAATGGTTGGAAATTTAGTTCCAAGGTAGTCGGGCAGCCTCAAATAGACTTTTGATTCTAGATTGTTGGTAAGACCTTATTTAGGAACTAAGGAGAGGTGTAATGATGAAAAATAGAAGCCGAAAATTATTAGTACCGACTGTTGCTTCATTGTTAAGTTTAAGTTTGTACTTGGCTGGAGGCTCAAATTTTGCCGCAGCGTCCAATCGTGTACAACTTAATGAGGCAGCTCCAACTGCTGCAAAGCACGGCACTTCCATTGGTCACACAAACCGCACCACCAAAGCTTCTTTAACGATTGCCCTTCAACTTAGAAACAGCGATAAACTGGATACTTATATTGCCAGTCTTAACGACCCTTCTTCCCCTAACTACAAGAAATACTTAACACCCGACGAATTTAAATCTCAATATGGGCCAACTGGTGCAACGGTTGCCAATGTTAAGAGCTATTTGACAAGTCAAGGCTTTAAAGTTGATGATGTTTCTTCCAATAATGCCTTTATTACCGTCAGTGGTACCACTGGACAGATGGAAGATACTTTTGGTGTAACCATAAATAACTATAAAAATTCAAAAGGCGAAACCTATTATGCTAATGACCAAGCTCCTACTATCCCTGCGGAATTTTCCGGGGTGATTACTGATGTGGAAGGGCTGAATAATGAAGCACATTATACACATCCGAAAATTAGCAGTCCATTAACGGTGACACCGAAAGTAGGCAGTGGTCCAGCCGGAGGTTATACACCTGCTGAATTAAATGGTGCTTACGATGTCAACCCACTGTCAAGTGCCGGGTATTCTGGAGCTGGCCAAACTGTAGCAGTCATGGAGTTGGATGGATATAAAGCAACGAACGTTAGTAGCTATAACAGCTACTATGGCCTAGGAAGTCCTTCGCCAACTAATGTATATATTGATGGTTATAGTGGTGCTGCCGGTCAAGGTGAAATCGAAGTAGAACTTGATATTGAGGTAATCAATGCAATTGCTCCAAAAGCACAAGTGGTCGTATACGAAGGGCCGAATACCAGCCAGGGCTTAATTGATACGTATCAAAAAATTGCTTCTGATAATACG
>JAUZPI010000251.1 GCA_030706015.1 Bacillota bacterium | reverse complement strand
TTCCTGTGCTTGCTTCGCCTCTGCCTTATTATCAAAGAACTCTTGAAGAGGGTTTTCCTTGATTGTAGGCTTCTCTTCATGCTTTAACTCATAGTTATGCTTTAAACCTAATTGATAAGCTTTTAAAGTAAAATAGCCTGTTGTGATTGCTATTACTGGCATTAAAATTAAAAGTCCTATTACCATATTAAATAATCTTCCTCCTTTTCCTCGTTATCAAAAAACCAGTCTTTTTTCTTTTTCTGCTCTGGCGCTGTGTAGTTAATAAGCTTCATGTATTCAGCAAGTCCAGTTATACTGTCTGGTGCATCATCGTGTTTATTTTTACCTAACTTTATATAAGAGGTTAAGTATCTCATAAACTTGTCATAATCGCTCCCTGGTTCATAATCTGATCTAAAATAAAAATACTCCTTGATGTATCCTGCGTTCATTAGAATACGAGTTTCTTTATTCTTCATATTCATTTCATCTACTACAGCACAAGGGGATTTACCTTGTATTAACTTTCGGATATTTCTTGCATAACTATGTCCACCGTTATTACTTTCAATCTTAAATAACTCACAACCTGTATCTATAATCATTTCAGCAACAAGAGGTTCTGTAATCTCAACTCCATCTTGTGTAAATACAACATCAGTAATATAAGTATCCTTATCGAACCGTTTTCCTATAGGTCCACTTAAAAAGTCTTTACCACTATCAGCAGTATCACAAAATCCTATAACACCATCTGGTTTCTTGGTCCTTATTTCATCAAGAGTAAAACGTTTTAATTCCTCTACTGGAAATAATAAACCTTTGCTTTCAATAGGACGTTGCATAAATTCTGCTTCCCAAATAAATTCATCAGTAACCTTTCTTATTGCTAAGTATTCTTCTGTAGTCTTTATTTCATCACAGAAGCTTTGTCCATGTTCATCAAGTGCCGATATGTTAATTACTGTAAAATCAGCGTTGTAAGTTTCTGCATATTCATCAGTTAAACGTCCTATTGGGTCTTTACGACTCCACCTGGTAGCAATATGTATTTCAGCGCATCCTTTTTCAAGTCTAGAAAGGTGAGTAGAGGTGTACCAGTTCCATGTATTCTCTATTACTGTTTCACTCATAGCCTCTTCAATGTTTTTAATAGGATCATCTAGGATTGCAACCATTGTACATCCTAAGCCTGTTATTGCACCTCCAACACCTGCACAAAAATAACTTGGTTGTACATTCCCCTCTAGGCTCCAACCATCTATCGAACTACTGGTTCTACTTACTTTTGTACCTTGAAATATTTCTAGGTATTTTGGATTTGTCAAAATGCCATCTCTAATATCTTTTGAGAACTTTTCTGCAAGCTTAGCTGCGTAAGAATTTCTCATAATAGAACCTAAAGGATTTCTTCCTAGCATCCACGCACAAAACAAAGAAGTTATATAACTTTTACCTGCTCTAGGTGGCATTGATATAGCAAGCTTTTTAATTCTTCCATCTGCAACCTTTTGAAAGGCTTCTGCTATTTGTTTAAGATGTTTCTTAGCTTTAGTAAAAAATACAGGATCAATGTATTTACAAAATTCATAAAAATCCCTCCTGCATAATTCTAATTGAAGCTCTTTTAATATAATTTCTCTTGAAATATTTGACATATATGTCACCCTTTTTAACGATTTGATTGACCATATATTTAAATCTTGCAAATTTGCTTTATTTCCTCGGTGACAAAGTTCATTTTCTGCAAGTTTTTAAATTTTTACTTCTCATATTTATTTCGTTAAATGAGAAATTAGCGAAATAAAATAATTTTAACGTTATTTATTCTCTTTTAAC
>JAUZPI010000250.1 GCA_030706015.1 Bacillota bacterium | reverse complement strand
TGGGATGAAGCAATTGACAGACAGCCTCTACCTACTTCTGCTCCACTAGATGAAGGTTTTTTCACTAAAATTGAAGAAAAAATGGTGGTAGATTTCACGATAAAGGTTCTTCAAAATCAACAAGTACGTATTTCATCCACAACAAATGATCATGATTGGGACGATGACTGTAATTGATTGAGTTTATGACACAATGAAAAAACATTTGGGGATATACTACCGTAATGAGTATAATCCCCTTTCATATTTTTATTAGTGAACTATTTAAATGAGTAAGTGATAAGGAGGAGACCGGAAAGGATGCTAATAATTGCAGGCCTTCCTTTACGAAATGAATACTGAGAGGAATGTTTTTCATGAAATGAACTATTATAGAAAAATGCCTGATAATTATAACCAGGCACAGCAATATGCTCTTCCACGACGTCAAACAATAACGAATCAAAGAATCACCAAAGGTGAAAACAATAATTTTTCAAATGAGCCATCCATACAAAAAGAGATTCAAAAAGCTGCAAAAAAAGAACTCGTTTCCACAAATACGATCCGATCCAAACCTAAAGCCAATAGTCCTTTAATCTTTACTCCTCCAAGGGTTAATGACCAACAAATAAAGTATAAGCAAATTAGTCATTATGAGGAATCTGAGGATTACTTGTTGAATGAAACCGAAAGTGAAATAAATTCATCAGAATTGGAAAATCAGTTCCTCATCCAACTTTCAGATCAAACTGGTAACGGTACGAAAGAAATGGAGGAATTGAATCATTCTTCCGACGGAGACAAGAATGAAAAGGATTCATTTTCAGATGGAATACTCAAGGAAGAAAACAAGGATCAAATTCATTTGAATACTCTCCAAGAAGAGTCTTCTTCTTCCTACGAAAAGGGGTCCACTCTTAATGAAAATTTAGAGGATGACTTTTCTTCCATATTGAAAGAATCTGATACTCTTCAGGAAGAATCCTCTTCAAATCAAGATGAACGCTCCTTCTCAAATGAGAAAACAACTAATGATGAGGATAATACATCTCTAAATGAAGAATTAGTAAAGAAATTTACTGCTATGTTAGAGGAATCTTCATCCAAATCTGATGAATCCTCTTCTAGTTACGCTGAGTCTTCTTCTCATGAAGAATTCTCTTCCAATAACGATGATTCTTTTACCCATGAAAAATCTACTTCTAGTTTCGATGAGTCTTCACCAAACGAGGAATCCTCTTCACATTACGATGATTCTTCTTCTCATGAAGAATTCTCTTCCAATAACGATGATTCTTTTGCCCATGAAAAATCTACTTCTAGTTTCGATAAATCTTCACCACATGAGGAATCCTTTTCACATTACGATGATTCTTTTACCCATGAAAAATCTACTTCTAGTATTGGTGAGTCTTCACCAAACGAGGAATCCTCTTCACATTACGCTGATTTTTCTTCTCAAGAGGGGGTACCTTCGCAACCCCATGAGTCATCTTCTTCCTCAGAAGAATCTTCACTCAATGTTAATGAGTCATTCGAAGAATCTTCACTCAATGCTAATGAGTCATTCGAAGAATCTTCACTCAATGCTAATGAGTCATTCGAAGAATCTTCATCATTGGTAAGTTATCTAGACAAATGTAAGGATCCTGTTCAACCTCCAATAGTAAAGCTTCCAGTTATACTGGCATCAATAAAGGTTGACATTGATATTTATGATTCTTTTAATCTCGAAATACCAATATCAAGTCTGACAAAGGTAGACTGGAGCATACATTCGTTAGAATGTAAGGTTCTTCTCCCAACCCCAAATGTGTTCTTAAAAGGTGAATTAATTGCAGATATTGAATACGTAAAAGAT
>JAUZPI010000025.1 GCA_030706015.1 Bacillota bacterium | reverse complement strand
CATTTTCATGAGAACCACGCATAGTTGGTTTGTTTGGGTTTAGTGCATGTTCACGGAAAGCTTTAACAGCATCCATATTACACATTTCTTTAAGATCTGCATAATCCCATTTTTCTATTTTTTGAATTTCGTGTGATGTACGGAATCCATCAAAGAAATTGATGAAAGGAACTTTTCCTTCTAATGCAGCAAGATGTGCAACAGGACTTAAGTCCATAACTTCTTGTGGATTTGTTTCAGCAAGCATTGCGAAACCTAATTGACGGCAAGCATATACGTCACTATGGTCACCAAAAATGTTAAGTGCATGTGATGCAACTGTACGTGCAGATACATGGAATACACTTGGAAGCTGTTCACCAGCAATCTTGTACATATTTGGAATCATTAATAAAAGACCTTGTGAAGCTGTAAATGTAGTAGTAAGTGCACCTGCAGCAAGAGAACCGTGAACAGTTCCAGCAGCACCTGCTTCTGATTGCATTTCTACAACTTTAACTTGATTACCGAAAATGTTTTCTTGGCCTGCAGCAGACCACATATCAACACTGTCAGCCATTGGGCTTGATGGTGTAATTGGATAAATACCAGCTACATCAGTATAAGCATATGCTACGTGTGCAGCAGCTGTATTACCATCCATTGATTGTTTAGCTCTAGACATATTAAATTTCCTCCTTTTCTCTATGAAAAATTTTACAATATACATTATAATATACAAAGGAAGGTTTACTAATCTTATGAAATTGTATAAGTATATACACTAGCTTTTCATTTGATTTTATCTTCATTTTGCACATTATTAATATTCTAAACTAATTTTATCATACTTCTTAGCAAAACATCACTTTTTCAGAAAATTTTATATTCATAATTAATTTAAACCACTTTCTTAGTGAATGCTTGTTAATTGCGTGATTATGTAATAAATTACTATACAATAATACATCGTTGTATAGTAATTTATTTTTTATAAACTGTTTTTTTCATATATTATGTTTAATATGTTCACTTTAAATAATTATTGGGCAAGAAGTTTACCAAGGGCTTCTGCTTTTTCAAGTTCTTCATTACTTGGTGTTTCTTTAACAGCTAAAGTGCCAACAACATTAAACTTTTCTTTGCTCATATATTCTTGCCAATTTAGCATAAACTCGCCTCTATCCCAACCATAAGATCCAAAAATGACAACAGGTTTATCGCCAACTGCTAATAAACGGACTTCTTTTAAGAATGGAGCCAATTCTTTTTGCTCTATTCTGTTATTATCCATTGAAGTACTTCCAAAAGCTACAGCGTCTGAATTGAGAACGTCTTCAGGTGTTGCCTCTGAAACTAGTTTTAATGCAACTTGAGCACCAGCTTCTGAAGCACCTTTCGCTATACTATTAGCCAAAACTTCAACATTTCCCATGTTGCTATAGTAAATTATAGTTACTTTTTTCATACTATCCCTTCCCTTCAATTAATTAATTTTTTTGATAAATAAATATTTAACAATTATATTATACATTTCATTTCAAATTATTACAAGTATAGCACAATTAATAGCATTATGATATTTTCGACAAATTATATTTTAATTTAATTTATTCTTAAATATATCTATTTAAATAAAAAATATAAGCTGCTAACTAAGATTAACCTAATTAGCAGCTTGCTATACTATTTGATTGCTTCTTTTATTTTTTCTAATAAAACTTCTGTATCTAAATTTTCTATTTCACCCATTGAACTTAACAAATCCATAATCTTTTCTTTCTTACTTGTTTTTGGTGCTTTAGTTGATAATACTATACCTTTATCTGAATCGAATTTATCCCCTAAGTGCATAATTCTAGCATTAAAACCTTCTGATTCAATTAATTCTTTGAAACTTACTTGAGATTTTTCATCCCCATGAACTAATAGTACTTCCTTTGGTTTTTTCTTCATATTCATAAGCCAGTTATTTAAACCATTTCTATCCGCATGTCCAGATAATCCTGGCAAATTATATATTTTAGCATTTACTGCTATCTCTTCTCCGAATAATTTTACTTTCTTAGCACCGTTAAGAATTGCTCTTCCTAATGTCCCTTCTGCTTGATAACCTACAAATACAATAGAACACTCTTTTCTCCAAAGGTTGTGTTTCAAATGGTGTCTTATCCTGCCTGCTTCACACATCCCACTAGCAGAAATAATAATTGCATTTTTTTCAATCTTGTTAAGTGCAGCTGAATCCTCAGGAGACTGTGTAAATTCCAATCCTGGAAATTCAATTGGATCGTCACCATCTTCGATAATTTTTTTAGCATCTTCATCATAGTAATCTATATATTTTTCAAATATCTTTGTAGATTGAGATGCTAAAGGGCTATCTACAAATACTCTAATATCCTTCAATTTATGACTTTCCACATCTCTATTTAAAGCATAAAGCACTTCTTGAGCCCTACCAACAGCAAAGGATGGTATGATAACGTTTCCTCCTTTTGCGAAAGTATCTTTTATTATTGTGACAAGGTCATCCATTATTGCTGGACCTTTTTCATGAAGCCTGTCTCCATAAGTGGTCTCCATTATTACAATATCAGCTGCGTCTACTGGAGTTGGATCTTTAATAAGAGGAATATGAGTATTTCCTAAGTCCCCAGTATATACTAGTTTTATTTCATCCTTGTCTGCTTCCTTAACAAACATTTCAATAATAGACGATCCCAAAAGATGACCTGCATCTCTAAACTTTAATCTAAAACCATCAAATAGATCGATTTCCTGATCATATGGATAGCCAACAAATAAATACATTGATAGCTCTGCCATCTTTGCAGTATACAGCGGCTCTATTGGCTCTAGACCTTGTCGAAGTCTGCGTCTATTTTTCCATTCAACATCCTTTTCTTGAATATGTCCACTATCTGGAAGCATTACACTGCATAAATCCTTTGTGCCTTCTGTACATATTACCTGTCCCTTAAATCCCTTTTTATAAAGAAGGGGAATTCTTCCACTATGATCTATATGAGCATGAGAAAGTATTACATAATCTATCTCCTTTGGATTAAAGGTAAAACCTTCATTTCCCCTTTCATCTTCGTCCTTTCCCTGATACATACCACAATCAAGTAAAACATTTTTTCCATTGACCTTTAATATATGACATGACCCTGTTACACATGAAGCTGCTCCGTAAAATTCTAGTTTCATAAACTCATCTCCATTTCTTTAGGTCTTACTTATATTATACACTGATTTTTTATAATTTTCAAAATATTTTACCTATAGTGCGAATTTTCAACAATTATTTTATATATAAATAGTGGAATGAATTTATCCATTCCACTATTTATATTCTAAAGGAAATTACAAATTACCTGTCATATGAATAATTTATTGTTTTGAATATTTTTCTATTAGTTTTATTATATTATCTACACCATTTTTCAGTTTACTATCGTTCATAGCCTTGATATAGGTATTTTTAGTCATATAGAGTTTATTTAAAGCGCTTATTAGGCTTTCTCGATTTAAGTCTTCTTCTTGCATTACCATGCTATAACCATTCTTTTCAAAAGAAGCAGCATTCAAAATCTGGTCTCCTCTGCTGGATTTTTTAGATAAAGGAATAAGTAGATTTGGCTTTTTCAACGCTAAAAATTCAAATATAGCATTAGCCCCAGCTCTGGAAATAACAATATCAGCAGCATTCATAAAATGTGGAAGTTCATCATTTACATATTCAAACTGTTTATACCCTTCCTTAGCATTGTATTGTTCATCTAAATTTCCTTTACCACAGATATGTATAACATTATAACTTCCTAAAAGTTCTTCCAAGCTCTCACGTATCACATCATTAATCACTTTAGAGCCAAGACTGCCACCGATTATCATAAGTATTGGCTTATCAGAAGCAAATTCACACATTTTAATGGCTAACAACCTGCTTCCAGCAAACAATTCTTGTCTTATTGGTGTTCCAGTTACAACGCCCTTGTCTTTTTTTATTTTTTCCAAAGCCTCTGGAAAAGTAACACAGATCTTTGTGCAATAAGGTGTTGCGAGTCTATTGGCTAAGCCAGGAGTTATATCTGATTCATGTGCTATAACAGGCACTTTTGCTAAAAATGCACCAATTACTACTGGAACCGATACAAACCCTCCTTTAGAAAATATTATATTAGGTTTTTCCCGCTGGATTATATTTTTTGCATCTATCATACCTTTTAAAACCTTAAAAGGATCCGTAAAATTTTTCAAATCAAAATATCTTCTTAGTTTACCACTTGATATTATATGGTACTTAATTTTAGCCTCTTCGATTATTTTTCTCTCTATTCCTTCCTTTGTACCGATATATTGTATTTCGTATCCCAACTCTTTAAGTTTTGGCACAAGAGCTAAATTAGGAGTTACATGGCCAGCAGACCCCCCGCCAGTCATTATTATTTTGAGTTTTCCCAACGTCCTTACCTCCATAAATTAATAATGAATCCTATATCAACTTAATTAATTATAAACAGTTTGTCTTAAAATTTCCACCCTGATGTTTTAATAATTATGGATTTATCCGATGTTGGTATTATATTATATGAGTATATTCTTTTAACTAGCATAAAAATCTAGTTGATATCAGAAAACTCTATGTTAATCCTTTGATCAATATTTGAATCAGCTATAACATACTTTTCCATACTATCATATTGACCAAGATTTCTTTTAAAATTTACTTTAAATTTTGTTCCTTGTCCAACTTTGCTTTCTACAGACAGATTACCCTCCATTATTTGTATTAGATTTTTAACTAACGGAAGTCCAATTCCAGTTCCTTCTGCTCTTCTAGAAAGGCTGCTATTCAGCTGAGTAAATCTTTCAAATATAAAACCTATCTTATTTTCTGGAATTCCTATACCTTCATCCTCTACCGAAAGCATAATGTCTGAATCATCAATATCTAAAGTAACTAGTACAGTTTTACCCTCTGGGGTATACTTAATGGCATTAGATAAAAAGTTCAACAAAATCTTCTCATATTTATCTCTATCCATATTCACCAAAGCTTCCTCTTCATTTGTATCAAATATCAAATTAATGCCCTTAGTTACAGCATAACTATTGGCAGATTCAGTAATAAACTCAGTGGTGTTCACTATATCAAAAGTAGATGTATTTAAATGTAAAAAACCTGCCTCGGCCTTTGAAAGATCCAATATATTATTTACTAGTTTTAACAATCTGCTGCAATTTACATTAATTCTTTTTAAAGTTTTATCTATATTGGGAGTTAATTCTGTTGCATAAATATCGTAGGCTAATTGTATAGAGGAATTTATAATTGTTAGAGGTGTTCTTAATTCGTGAGAAGTAACTGTAAAGAATTCATCCTTAAGACTATTTATTTCTTGAAGCTTTTTATTATGATTTATTTCTTCTGTAACATCCACACCGTATACCTGTACTCTACTTATTACATTAGAGTTGTCCTTATGTGGTGTTATATTAAATTTCAAGAATCTTTCATTTCCTAATGAATCTTCAATAGGATATTCAGATATATAAATTTCATCTTTTGTTTCAATACACTCCTTAACAGCAGAAACTAATTTTTCTTCAATACCATCGCGAAATACTGAGGACATAGTTTTACCTAATACTTCATAATTACTGTGAGTTTTAGCATTAAGACATTTAAGTATATATTCAAAATGCTTATTTATTAAACTGTACTTTAAATCTGGGCACTCTATAACTGCTATTGGCAAATCAATTGTATTAACTACTTCTCTTATAAATTTGTTTTGTTCCTCTTTTTGCATTTCATGGAGCTTTACTTCAGTTACATCCTTAATTGTCACTATTGTATTGATAAATTCATTATTTTTAAATACAGGGGTAGTGTTAAGCTCAATGTATTTAAATTTATCTCCTACGATATAATTAATTTTCAAAAGCAAGTCATTTATAGGCAAGTGTTTTTTTATGAAATTTGCATAGATATATTGCAGGTCTTGTTCTTGATTATCCTCAGAATAGACAGTAATTGTACTTTTATCATTATTAAAAAACTTTAC
This sequence comes from Bacillota bacterium, assembly GCA_030706015.1. GTDB lineage: Bacteria > Bacillota > Clostridia > Clostridiales > Clostridiaceae > JAUZPI01. Next base: position 46,190 of record JAUZPI010000025.1, on the reverse strand, counting down.
CATTTGTTCAGAACTGAATTCTGTAATATTAAAAGCTGATCGATTACAAAAGTTAAATTGCCCTATTTTATCTAGAACTATTAATCCCTCTGATATATTATTAACAATATTTTTAAGATACATTAGGTGTTCTTTTTCCCTGTTTCTTAAAATTTCAATAACATCACATTTAGCTTTTAGTTCAGTCGAAATGCTTATAAATTTTTGTTTTTCTTCTTTTATTTGTTCCTTATCTAAATAATCATCAGTTATGTCAATAGCTATAGCTACAGCACCATCTATATTTTCTCCATTCATCAAAGGAAAACTGTAAATACTTGCAAAGCGCTGCTCCTCAGAGTTTAATTTTTTATATTTTATAACTTCATTTTTAACCTTTTTTCCATTATGCAATGCATCATATAGATGAGAATTATGAAAATTTATTTTGTCTCCATTTTTATGCTGCAAATTAAGTTCCTGAAGACAATTATATACTATGCCCTTTTTCAAATCTTCTTTTGACAAATTTAAGATTTGAAAGGCATTATCACTCAAATATATTACTTTACCCTCTTTATCAATAGCGATTGTAAAAAAAGGTGCATTGCAAAATATATTATTAAAATTAATTTTATTTTCAAGCATATGAAACCTCTCCATGGTATCGCATATTAATTCAATATGCATTTACCGATTTTATATATATTTCCACATATGTTAACAATTATTTCTATATTTATTATATTAGAGATAATTCATTTGCACAATAGATTGTATTTATTGTTTTAATAAAATGACATAAAAAGAACTAAATTGCAATTTTTGCAATCTAGTTCTAAATAAATTATTGAATAGATTTTTCTATATTTTCGCATTCCTTAATACAAGAATCTAAAACAGAGATTTGAGTCTCTATTCTTCTTTTTGTAGTAACATTCTCCACTGTATTTGCTGCATCAACAAGATATGGTCTAACTTCCTTTAAAGATGAGATAGTGTTTTGCATGCTGGATTTATTATTTATTGTTTCCATGAAAATTACCTCCACAAATCCTTGTTATTTTATTAGGTTTATTATGTGCAAAAATAATCTCATAAATTCAATGTTAATCCAAAAATCATCTTGATCTTCTATAATCCACTATTTGTAGTTGTAACGTTCTATTGCCGCCATATTCGTTTATAGATGGGGTAAACATTAAGTCAATCTGTATTTTAGATATTAAAATACCTTGTAAAAGTTTTTCATATTCTGAAGCACCCCAATTATCTATTACGAACTTTTCAAATCCTGCTACTCCATCAAATTGTATAGCATCCAATACAGTTCCATTTAATGATTTTATTCTAAGCTTTAGCATATTCTTATTCTGTCCAAGAATATTTACCTTTTGAACCTGTATGTTTTTTTCTGCAAAAATAGGCCTTGTATTTCCCTTTCCAAAGGGTTCAAGTTTTTTTAATTCATCAACTATGTTTAGACTGATTTTTTCAAAAGGCAGCTGCATGTCTATAAATAGTTTTGGAGCCTTATCCTCTAAGGTTAATGTTGAATTATCATTTAATAGCTTTTTTAAGGTTTTAATATTCTCATGCGGAAGAGATAATCCAGCTGCCATAGGATGACCTCCAAATTTTCCAAGTAAATGCTTGCATTTAGATAATTCCTCGAACATATTATAGCCTTCTATAGATCTAGCAGAACCCTTTGCCATTTCACTACCTTCAGTTAAAATAATTGTAGGAGTGTTATATTTTTCTTTGATTCTCCCCGCTACTATACCAGCTATGCTTTCATGTATTCTTTCATCAAATACTACTAAAACTTTATCTTCCATCATATTATTCGCTTCAATTTTTTCTATTACACCTTCAACACTTTTTGTGGTCATATCTTTTCTTTCATTATTCAATTGAACCAATTTTTCAGCCAATGACTTAGCCTCAGCCATGTCTTTGCACATTAATAGCTCTAAAGATAAAGACGCAGTTTCAAGCCTTCCAGTAGCATTAATACAAGGACCTATTACAAAACCTAGGTGGTAAGTAAGTATTTCTTTGCCCTCCAAGGCTGAGGCACTAATTAATGCTTTAAGACCAATATTTTTTGTTCTATTTATCATTTTCAATCCATTTTTAACAATTATTCTATTTTCATCTATAAGATCTACTACATCACATACTGTTGCAATAGATACAAATTCTAAATATTTCAGCGCCTCTTCTGGTTCCATACCTATCTCATCAAATAAAACCTGGATAAATTTAAAAACAATACCTGCTCCGCATAGACTTTTAAACGGATATGAACAATCCTCTTGTTTTGGATTAACAATAGCATCAGCTTCTGGCATCACCGTAACTACTTCTCCAGCCTCATCAACTGTAAATGGTATATCATGATGATCTGTTATTATCACTGTAAGTCCTAAATTCTTGGCCAGTTTTATTTGTTCTGCAGCTGCTATACCATTATCACAGGTTATTATTGTATCATAACCATCTTCAGCTGCCTTCTCTACAATATTGCTGCTTATGCCATAGCCTTCTGAAATTCTATGGGGTATATAGTAATCTACATCTGCCCCGCATTCCTTTAACGCAGAATATAAACAAAAAGTACTAAACACACCATCAGCGTCAAAATCTCCCACTACAAGTATTTTCATCTCGCTGCCTATTTTATCTAAAATTATATCTACAGCTTTATATAAATCCTTCATCTCATAGGGATTATATAAATCCTTAAGTGATGCGTTTAAAAACCTTTTTGCTGTGTCAATGTCTTTTATACCTCTATTAGCTAAAATCTTTGCTGCTACTGGGCTTACACCGATAGTCCTACATATTCCTTCCATATCTGCTTTTGTATTTCTTAACATCCACTTTGCTTCCATGTTGCTCATCCTTCCTTCAACTATGTATTATAGCATAACAATAGCTTTACTTTTAGTGACAATTTATAAAAAGTGTATATCTCCTTTTACCCTGGTGATATAATACTACTAAAGGCTATACTGAAAACAAAGGAGATAAGGCATGGAAAAGTTACTATTTGGAATATCAGGTCATCCAATTGGAGATGGCAGTACTAAATTTACATATAAATCTGCAATTACATATTTAAAAAACATCGGACTAGATGCAATGGAGCTACCCTTTGTGCGTTCTGTTAATGTAACAGAAAAGAATAAAGATGAGATTTTACAATCAAAAATAGAGAATAATTTTTATCTTTCTGCTCACGGTTCCTATTTTATTAATCTAAATGCCGATGAAGATGAAAAACAAGAAAAATCCCTTGAAAGAATTATAAATGGTGCTGAAGCTTTAAGTAAAGTACAAGGCAGAAGCTTAATATTTCACCCTGGTTTTTACTTAAAGGATTCAAAGGAAGAAACCTTTAACACCATAAAAGAAAATCTTATGAAGCTTCCCTATTTCGGTGTGGATTATAGATTAGAAACCACAGGTAAAGGTACTCAATTTGGATCATTAGAAGAAAATGTACAGATTTGCAAAGAGGTAAAAACCTGTAAGCTTTGTATAGACTTCTCACATGTACATGCAAGAAATAACGGCAGCATAAAAGGCTATGATGATTTTATCGGAATGCTGGAATATGTAAAAAATGAATTAGGAGAAGAAGCCATTACTGATCTACATGTACATCTATCAGGAATCAATTATTCGGTAAAAGGAGAAAAAAATCACCTTCCATTTCAAGAAAGTGATTTTAAATATGAAGATTGTATGAGAGCCTTCAAAGATTTTGGAGTAAAAGGCTGTATAATTTGCGAGAGCCCTTTATTAGAAAAGGATGCTCTTCTCATCAAGGAAATATATGAAAAATCATAAAATAATAAGGGGCTGATGTTAATACATTACCCCTTTTACTATGCTAAAATTCTAACTTCCTGTTTCTGAACCCTTTTGAAGTAGATACCACTCTTCCTATAGAAGTAATTTTTCCTGTAATGCAGCCTCTGCAGTGAGCTGGCGTATCTCCCGTGCATATCTTGCCTGGGTATAGGGCATATAGCTTTCTATACTCTCCTTCTGTTACATTAGGCATAACGACATTAGCTCCGCTTTCCAGCGCTATAATCCTTCCATTTTTATTCAAGCTCTCCATAGCAGTTGTAGCTGGAATGTTTATATCCGGAAGTAATAGTCTGGTTAAAGCCATAACCTTTAAACTAAGAGTAAAATCTCCTCCAGTAGCATCCTTTAAAGGGGTGTCCTCATTTGGTATGAATGGACCTATGCCTATCATATCTGCTCCTATTTCTTTAAAGAATAATATATCATCAGCTAAAGAATCAATAGTTTGGTTTGGAAGCCCCACAAGACAGCCTGAACCCACCTCAAATCCAAGCTCCTTTAAATCCCTTAAGCATCTTTTTCTTTCCTCATGACTCATTCCAGGGTCCATATCTTCATATAGTTTCTTATCTGTGGTTTCGATTCTTATTAAATATCTATCCGCTCCAGCCTCTTTAAGCGCTTTATACTCTTCGAAGGTTTTTTCACCAATACTTATTGTAATGGCTATGCCTAATTTTTTAATATTTGATATTATATATTTCATCCTGTCCACAGTGTAGTATTCATCTTCACCAGATTGAAGCACTACAGTTTTGTACCCATAACCTACAGCTTTTGATGCCAACTCTATTATTTCCTCTGGTTCAAGTCTGTATCTCTTTATATTTTTATTGCCAGCTCTCAAACCACAGTATAAGCAATTTCTCTTACATATATTTGAAAACTCGATTAATCCTCTAAGATGTACCTCATCACCTACATATTTTTTTCTTATTCTATCTGCAGCTGCTAATAATTCGTCATTTATACTATCATCCTCTAGGAGCTTAACAATCTCCTCTTTATCTAATTCATGGGTTATTTCCGCTTTTTTTATTAACTCTATCATTCTTGCCTCCATTAGAAATAATAAACTAAAAAAAGAATAATTATTATTTAATGTGATTTTATCATAATATATGTGCTTCGTATACTTATTATTTCAAAAAATTAAGCCTAGTATTTTTTCTTAACTAGGCCTTAAAATTTGAATTGTAGGATTTAAAAAAACCTTATTAATTACATTTATGATTTCTGCTTCAGACAAACCATCCAGTTCATTAACTTCCTCATAAACATTATTTGCAAAACTATACATTATCTCATAGGTAGTTAGATGTTTTGCCATCTCAATGGAACGCTCTAGCTGCAATTCCCTTTTCATTCGAAGACTTTTAGCAATACCTTCTATCTTACCAATAGTAAAATAGTTCTTCAAACCTTTTGCATGTTCAATTTTTGCATTTATGATATCAATGCATTTATTTATATTTTCTGAAGAAGTGCCTAGTGAAATAGTAAATAATTTTATGCCTTTTTCATTTTTAATATTAGTTTTAACATCATAGGCCAAACCATTTTTAGTTCTTATTTCATCAAAAAGCATACTGCTGGTACCCTCACCAAATACAGTGTTAAACACTCTAAGGGCCTTTATTTCCCTATCATTTAGATGATTTATAGGAAAACAATATTGAATTTTAGCCCCATATAATCCACTTTTCTCTTCCTCAAATATACCTTCAGTATGTTTCTCATATTTGTCTATATGTCTATTATTAACATCGCTATTCCATTCATCAAAATATTTATGTATCACCGGCAAAATGCTACTTAATTTTAAAGATGATACTACACTTATCACACAGTTACTTGGGGCATAAAACTTGCTATAAAAGGACTTTATATCTTCAATAGTAATGGATTTTATACTTTCTTCTGTACCAATAATACGTTCTCTTATTCTATTTTTCTTAAAAGCATTAAAGAACATTATATCTTCACAAAGCTGTTCACTATCTTCTTTCCATTCCTTGAGTTCTTCAAGGATTATATCAATTTCTTCTTTAAATCCCTTTTCTGGAAAAGCAGGATGCAGTAAAATATCAGCGTATAACCCTAACCCCTTATCAAACTCATCAGAAAAAGTAGTGCCGTAATAAATAGCATATGGAAAATTTGTCATAGCATTATTAAAACCAAATATTTCATCACACATTGAATTTATCTGATACTCATCCTTATCTGCAGTCCCTTTAAACACCATATGCTCAACAGCATGAGCAAGACCCAGCTGATTTTCTTCCTCTACCAAAGCCCCTGCATTGAAACCTATGCAAAAAGATGTCAGGTTTCCATCCTTATGGTTGTAAATTAGTTTTATACCATTATTCAACCTAAGTTTTTCCATAATATCACCTCACTACAAAATTAACACATGTTATATTTACCAATTAAAAAATATTTATTCAGCTTATGTTACCACAAAAATAAAGGGAATGACGATTCGTCACCCCCTCAAGTATTTTACATTGATTTTATGTTATTTTCAAGTAAGTTTACCAGCATACCTTCTCTAAGATTTGCTGCTTCTTCTTGGCCCTTAATGTTTTCTACTAGTTTATAGGCGAAATATAATGCTGTTGCAGGTCCTCTACTAGTTAATAAATTACCATCCTGTACAACTAATTCTTCAGAGTAGCTGCATGCTCCTAGTTCTGGTTGAAAACCTGGATACGATGTTACTTTTTTATCCTCTAAAATACCTGCTTTAGCCAAAACTATTGGTGCTGCACAAATTGCTGAGACAAGTTTGCCGCTTGAGTAAAATTCTTTTACAATGTTTATCACTTTTTCATTATCTCTTAAATTTGTAGAGCCTGGCATTCCACCTGGTAAAACTACTACATCATAATCAGCTTTATTAATATCTTCTATTAACTTATCCGCCTTAACGGTTATACCATGAGCTCCTGTTACTTCTGTATCCTTTATTGAACAAGTATCACAGGTTATACTTGCTCTTCTAAGTACATCTACTACAGTAAGAGCTTCAATTTCTTCAAAGCCTTCTGCTAAAAAAAGCAATACTTTCTTCATAATTTACCTCTCCTTCCAATGCTGTGTATTCCCCTCTAATTATACCACATGATTTATTTTTCTTTTACTTCTTTTATATAATTACCCATTACTATAAGCATTAAATTTTTGCCTCTACCTGCTCTATTTTGTACTTTAATATCCTCTATTGAAATTAATTTCTCCTGCTTATCTTTAGCAAGAAGCAGTATCTGTTTTAATTTATCATGAATGAAGCCACAATAAACCACTGAATCATCTTCACTTAAACTTATTCCTGTTACTCCAGAGGCGATTTTTCCCATAAAACTTATTGAACTTCCTTTAAATCTTATACACATAGCTTTTTGTGTAACTATTAAAATGTCAACTTCCTCACCTAAGGTAAATTTAACATCAATTAATTTGTCATCTTCACCTCTTATTCTGTATGCGGCCGTGGATAAATATTCTCCTTGAAATTCCTTTATCTCAGTCCTCTTAACATATCCTTTTTTACTGAAGAAATATACTTCTTGACTATTAAAATTCTCAAAAGAAGTTACACCTAGCACTTTTTTATTGTTATCGAATTCATCATACAGCTTTTCTAGCTGTACACCATCCAAAGATATGTTTTGAAGCATTAGCGCTGGTATTTTTACCACAGTGCCGTCATCTAAGAAAATCATTACCTTGCTGTTTGAATTTGCAGCACAATATTTATCCTTTTTATTTGCAGCTGTTATTTTTTCTACAGTCTTAATTAATCCTTTTTCGCTAATTGCAATATAGAAAGTTTTATACTCACTGGTTTCAACATACTCTACCGATGTTACTTTGTGACTAACACTTAAGTTCAGCAATTGAGTTCCTATAATATTTCTATCCACTGCTTCTAACTTTGGCTGCTCCATAGTAAATTGGAGACCCATGTTAGTTTTAATTTGAATAAAGTCTTCTTCTTTATTTCTATCGATTATAGCTGTATTTACTAGTTTTTCATCATTTTTAAGCTTTAATGCTGATATTTTTGAGTAACTAGTACTAAACCTATCTAACTGAGTCTTCTTTATTACAGCTTTGTCAGTGACAAATAATAAATCCTTTTGTGCAGCAAAATTAGAAATAGAGTAAACTGCAATTATTGATTCCTCTATTAAATCAAGCCCTTTTATAATTGTATCAATCTTTTCGCCTTTTTCCTTCCACTTCATTTCTGGAATACCAACTACTTTTGTTTGATACATATTACCCTTATCTGTAAACAGCACTAGAGAATCTCTTGTATTGGATTCTAACAAATACTTTAGATAATCACCTTCTCTATAATCGATATCCTCTGCATTGGCATTGGATCTAGCGTAATTCTTCTGTGGAAGCCTCTTTATATATCCCTCATTAGATAAGGTTATTACTACGTCCTCAACTACTATTAATTCTTCAATGTCGATTTTAGCTTCACTATCATCTTCTATAATCTCTGTCCTTCGATCATCACCGAATTTATCTCTTACCTCTATCATTTCATTTTTTATTACCTTTAAGAGTTCTTTTTCATTCTCAAGAATTTTTGTAAGCCTCTTAATCAATTTTTCTAACTCACTGTGCTCCTTTTCAAAAGCTTTTATTTCAAGACCTGTAAGTCTATATAACATAAGTTCTACAATTGCTTCTGCTTGTATTTCTGTAAATCCAAACTTATTCATTAAATTTTGTTCAGAGTCTTTTTTTGATTTTGATGCTCTTATTGTAGAAATTATTTCATCAATAATATCTATAGCTTTTATGAAGCCTTCCACAATATGAAATCTTCTTTTTGCTATTTCAAGCTCCTTTTGAGTTCTACGGGTTATTACTTCCTTTGCATGCTGCAAATAATAATGCAGCACCATTTTTAACCCTAAAGTTTGTGGTTTTCCATCAGCAATTGCTACCAAATTAAATGATATATTACTTTGCAGCTCAGTTTTCTTAAAAAGGTACTTCAAAACCTTTTCCGCCATTTCTTTATCAGCAGATTTTTTTAATTCGATAACAGCTCTTATTCCTGTTCTGTCTGATTCGTCTCTTATATCAGTTATTGCTTCCAGAGCTTTTGAATGCTTCTTGTCTCCAGTCATTTCAGAAATCAATTGAAGCATTTTCGCCTTATTTTTTCTATAAGGAAATTCTGTTATAACTATGCCAAGTCTGCCATTTTCTAAGGTTTCAATGTTTGTCTTAGCCCTCAATGTTACTTTTCCCTCACCAGTCTCATAAGCAGCTAACAAAGCATTTTTTCCAATAATAATTCCGCCAGTTGGCAGATCAGGTCCTTTTAAAATACATAATAATTCCTTAGTAGTTATATCATTATTATCAATATAAGCTAAGGAAGCATCTATTACCTCTCTAAGATTATGAGGAGGTATATTGGTAGCAAGTCCAACAGCAATACCAAAGGCACCATTTACAAGTATGTTAGGGTATTTTGCAGGCAATACCTTTGGTTCTAGTTCAGAGGCTGAATAGTTATCTACCATATCAACTACGTCTTTATCTATATCTCTCAGCATTTCAAGGGCTATTGGAGTCAATCTTGCTTCTGTATATCTCATGGCAGCAGCACTATCACCGTCCATACTTCCCCAATTTCCATGTCCGTCAATTAAAGTCATTCTTGTAGAAAAACTCTGAGCCAGGATAACCATTGCATCGTATACTGAAGAATCACCATGAGGGTGATATTTACCAAGGATATCTCCTACTATTCTTGCAGATTTATAATAAGGCTTATCTGGAAAAGCTTTCAGCATATATGAACCATATAGTATTCTTCTGTGCACTGGCTTTAAACCATCTCGTACATCTGGAAGTGCTCTGTCTTTTGCTACTTCAACTGCATAAGGCAAATAATTATCCGGCATAGCTTCTTCTAAAGGAACTTTTATTATATTATTATCCTTTGGTATATCTATTTTCTTAACCATTTATTTCATTCCTTCCAAATACTAAAATTCACCGTATTTATACATGTAGTTTTTTCTTGGTTCAACCACATCTCCCATTAGAAGAGATACCATTTTTTCTGCTTTTGATGCGTCTTCAATTGTTACCTGTTGAATAGTTCTTGTTTCTGGATTTAATGTAGTATCCCAAAGCTGATCAGCATTCATTTCTCCTAAACCTTTATATCTTTGTATTAAAGCACCCTTACCAATTTCCTTTTTCACACTTTCTAATTCATCATCACTATAGGCATACTTAACAATCTCACCCTTTTTCCCCTGTTTATATACCTTGTATAATGGCGGCAGTGCAATATAAAGATGTCCACTAGCAATTAAAGGTCTCATATATCTGTATATATAGGTCATCCATAGTGTTCTTATATGATAGCCGTCAACATCTGCATCACTCATAATTATGATCTTGTCATATCGTAAATCGTCTTCACTATAATTATCTAGAACACCAGTTCCTACAGCAGCATTAAAAATTTTGAGTTCCTCGCTGGCTAATACATTCTCGAGATTCTGTTTTTCAGTATTCATTATTTTTCCTTTAGAAGGCATAATGCTTTGAAATCTTCTATCTCTTGCTTGCTTAGCACTTCCTCCTGCAGAATCTCCCTCAACAATAATGAATTCAGTTAAAGTCTTATCCTTCAACGTACAAACCGCTACTTTTCCAGCTAGAGGAGCTGCACCCTTACCTATTTTTTTCTTCTCAGCCTCATTAATCTTTCTAATTTTATCTTTTCTGGCAGCAGCCTGAAGGGCATTAGTAATAATTGTTGTAGCTAATTCTTTATTATCTTCAATCCATTCACTTAATTTTGTATAAGCAAGATCATTCATCATAGTATAAGCTTCATTGTTTCCCAGCTTAGTCTTTGTTTGACCTTCAAAAATTGGATTAGTTAATTTAATTCTTAGAATAGCTGTCATACCTTCTCTTAAGTCATCACCCTCAAACTCTTTGTCCTTATCCTTAATAAGATTAAGCTTTTTAGCCCACTCCTTAAATGCCCTAGTCATACCTGTTTTAAAGCCAGTTTCATGGGTTCCTGCCTCTGTAGTAGGTATATTATTTACATAGCTCGCCATATACTCTGTAGTAGAATCAGTAAACTGCATACACACTTCAGAGTACATACTTATCCCATTAATTTCTCTTTCACCATCAAATACTATAGGTTCCTTATGAATAGCTGTCTTACTTTCATTTAAATAATCTATAAAGTCCAAGAGCCCTCTTGTGGAATGATACTGCTTTTCCACAACTTCATCTTTTCGTTCGTCTTTAAGAATTAAGGTGATACCTTTATTTTGAAAAGCTAGTTCCTGAAGTCTTTCATCAATTATATCAAATCTAAACTCATTATGACCAAATACCTCTTTATCTGGTTTAAAGGTAACCTTGGTGCCTGTTTCACTGGACTTTCCAATTACCTTCAGCTCCGTTACTGGCGTACCAGGCATATCCCGTTTTAATCCCTTGTCATAGGAATATTCAAATCGTTGTTTATAAATTTTTCCACCTTGTTTAACTTCTACCTCTAACCACTCAGATAATGCATTTACTACTGCAGCACCAACTCCATGAAGCCCTCCTGAGGTCTTGTAATTTTTATTATCAAATTTACCACCAGTATGCAGTTCAGTAAATACCATCTCAACCCCAGATTTTTTTCTTAAAGGGTGAATACCTGTAGGTATACCTCTTCCATTATCCTCAACAGAAACACTTTTATCTTTATTTAAAATTATTACCGCTCTGTCTCCATATCCATTGGAAATCTCATCAATAGAATTATCTAGTACTTCCCAAATACAATGGTGAAGCCCCTTACTCCCAGTAGAACCTATGTACATTCCGGGTCTAATTCTAACTGGTTCTAGTTTTTCTAAAGAGGTGAGTGCGGTAACATCATAAATTTGTTCTTCTTTATTAACTTCACTCATTAATTTTCCTCCAGTTTAATCTTACCTTTTATTTCACATATGTTATTTTATATGTTTATGTAAAAATCGTAAAGTAATTTTTTTAACATAATTAAAATAATAAAATCTAGCAGTGCATAGTTTTAACTATGTACTGCTAGATTAAATGTAGTTTTCACCTGCTCTAATTAAAACTAATTAATGGATGGAAAAAATGCTGTAGCAAGTCTTATAAGCTGTATTATACTTTCATCATTTATATTATATCTAAAACCTAACTTCTTTATAGAATCCTTTGATAGTTCTAATGCCAGCTTTTCCTTAAAACCATTAGTTTCATCTTTGTAGTTACATTCCACAAGCTGCACTACCGTGCCTACAGCTCTTAATATATTTTTTATATTTTCTGTGGTAGCCTCTGAGGCTGCTAAGTCATCTAAGATAGTATATCCTACCCCGTAATAATCTTCTTCAATTCTAACGCCTTTTTCTTTTACTATATATATTAAATATGATAACCCTAACACTAGAATTACAATTAATACATATTCAAGTATTAATTGAGCCATAAACTCCTCCCTGAACTTATATAAACAAATATTTTCTAATATCTATATATGACACATTGAGAGAAGTTGCTAATATATAAATGGTTATCCTCTTAATAATTCACTAATGTTAATTTCATTCTCAAAAACTATAGGCTTTCCTATATGTCTTGTAATAATAAGATCTCCGTGACTATCTGAACCTGCCGTAGATGTGATTCCATTATTTTTGCACCAATTTAAACATTTAAGAGATACATCTTTTTTATGATTTGGATGAAAACATTCTACACCCATAATACCAATCTCTAAAAATCTTTTTAATCGAGACTCTACAGATTCGTCACAGGGTGAATAATATGGATGAGCAAGTACAGCTGTACCACCTGCTTCTTTTAAAGCCTTAATTACCTCTTGTGGATGCGGAAATATAGGAAATTTAACTTCATTTTCTGCAATCCACAGCCTTGTAAAATAATCCTTAACATCTACACATAGTCCTGCATCAATTAAAAAACTTAATGCTTTCCATCCGCCTCTGCTGCTTTTGTGTTCGTATCTTTCATAGTCTTCAAAATTTATACTATAACCTTTTTTAACCAAAAGCTTTATAAATTCATCGTCTTTCCTTTCTAGTAAACTAGTATTGCTTTTTAAAATATGATTTAATTTTTCATTGTTTAAATCTATATTGTATCCAAGTATATGAAACACTTCATCTTCTAGTGTACTAGACACCTCTACCCCAGGAATAAAAGTAATACCTGCTTTTTCAGCTAATTCTTTCATCTTTGCATTATTCTTAAGTGAATCGTGATCAGTAAGGGCCATTATCCCTACTCCAGCTTCTAGTGCTACCCGAACAATTTTTTCAGGTTCAAAGCTTCCATCAGAGGCAGTAGAATGAATATGCAAATCCACCTGTCTAAAGGTATTCATAAATTCCCCTCCAAAATATATTATTAGATATCAACACTAATGCTCTTACTTAACTGCTGAAGCTGAACAGCTGTTTCATTAATAGCTTCAAAGGATGTATTAATTTCTTCCATCGTAGCAGCTTGATGCTGTGTTGAGGTAGCTATATCCTCAACTTCGTTTAATGATTTAACCAGCAATTGTTTGATATTTTCAACTATTTCAGCAATATTTTGTCCATCATTTGATACCTTTTCACTAGACTCAACTATTTGATGTACTTTAACATTTGATTTTTCCTGCAGTCCTTTAAGCTTTTCAAAGGAGCTGCCAACCTTTCTAACGTTTTCTATACCAGATTTAATTATATTTGATTCTTGGTCAATGGATTCTACAGCATTTAGTATATCCACTTGAATACTTTTAATAAGATTAGCAATTTCTTTCGCAGCACCAGCAGATTGTTCCGCTAATTTTCTAATTTGATCTGCTACTACAGCAAAACCTTTACCATGTTCTCCAGCTCTTGCAGATTCAATAGCAGCATTTAATGCTAATAAATTAGTTTGTTCTGCAATACTGGTTATCATTCCGGTGATATCTCCTATTTCACCAGAGGTTTCCCCTAGCCTATTAATTAACTCTTTACTCTTTATAGTTGATACCTCTATTTCCTGCATATTATCCATAGCTTTTTCAATTTGATGTTCATTTTCAATTGTAGCAGTAAACGTATCCTTTGATACCTTGGACATCTCCTTGGACTGCTCAGTTATTTCATTAAGTTCTTTTGATATATTGCTAACAGTAATAAACGTATTTTCTACATATTTAAGGTTTGTTTCACAGCCATCTGCTGTAGTCGCTGCACTTTGTGCAATTGATCCATTTTCCCTAGTGCTTGATTCCACTGCCTGGGTAAGAGTGCTAACTGAACTTGCTAAAACATCGGAGGCCTCTGTTGATTTCTTCATTACCTCTTTTAATTTATTTAATATAGATTTTTGTGATTCTGAATGCATTAAATCATCTAAAAGGTTCCTTGTCCTCTTTGTAAGCATACTAAAAGCTAATGAGACTAGAATTAATTCAATAAAAAATCCTGCCACAATTGGAATGTACTCCTGGGTAATCCAATTTGGATTTTGAGAACTAATATCTATGGCTAATCTTATATATCTTGATATTAATAAAGAAATGATATTTAGTATAATTGATGTATAAGTAAGTTTTTTATCAAAGTATAAGCAGCTTAATGTAATTGGAAATAAATAAAGAAGATTTACTCCTAGTCTTGGGTTAATTGCTAGTATGCCTATAACTATTGTACTCATAATAATGCACAAATACTTAACTACGCTTGGGTTTACACTTAGCTTTTCTACAATAAATGGTATAGATGTACAAATAAAACCAACAATTACACATGCTATTAGAGTATTCTGTTGGATTGTAAATACTTTTAAATAGTTTAGGATAATAATTAATGGAAATGCAATGAATGATGTACAAAATAGAATCTTAGTAGCAATCTTATTGACCTCTTGCTCGTTTTTTACAATTATGTCGTCCATATAAAATTTCCCCCATCACTTTATTTTCACATATTTCTACATTTTATATATATCTTACATTATTGGCTGAATTTTTTCAATAATTAGTTTAATATACAAAAAAACTCAGCCACAAGTTAATAAGGGAACTAGTTAATTCAAATTTCTAATGTTGTTTCATCAACCCATATCCAATCCTTTCGAATATTTTTAATATCATTAATAAGTTTATATAAGGATAAATCTTTCATTTTTGCTTCTAACATTACATCAAAATTTATGTTTAATGGTTTACAAACTTCCAAAAACTTCACAAATTCTTCAGCGTTTATATAGTCAGAATGTTTTCTATCTTTTTCACCTTCCCTAGGACTTGAGTAATGAATCTTTGGCGGAAGCGGCTGTCCTTTCCAAGTATTAAAGATATCTAAAAGCATATTCTCTATGTAATCACCATCATTATTACAAATATGATGATGTACATCTAAAACCATAGGAGCATTTAATTCCTTACAAATTTTAAGTACTTCCTTGGCAGTAAAAGTTTTATCGTCATTTTCTAGCATTAATCTGCTAGTTATTTCTGAAGGAAAGCTATTAAAATTTTCAATAAATCTTTCTGCGGCTTTCTCTTTGCCTCCTTGGCTGCTGCCTACATGAAGTACCATTTTTCCATTAGGATAATCAATATCTTCGAATAAGTGAACATGTGCCCATAAATTTCGCTTAGTGCTTTCTACTACCTCTTCCCTTATACTATTTAGAACATTAAATTCATCGGGATGTGTATCTACTCTCATATTGTTATTTTTCACAAAATCTCCAATTCTTTTGAAGTCTATCTTGAATATAGGTCTATAATTCCAATTAACCTCAGGATGAGTAGCTAAAGGCACTAATTGAGAAGTAATTCTATAAAAATGAATATTATTATCTACATTGTAATTTAATATTTTGTATAAATCATCTAAATTGGTTAAGGTTACTTTCTTCAGCTTTTCTAACTTTTTCTCATAATTGCCCAACTTTTGATAGGTAGTATATGTTACTGTACTAGATGAGGTTACTTTAGGTAAATTTAAAGCAATTGCTACATATCCAAATCTAATCTGCAAACTAAAACACCCCTTTTTAAGTTGCTCTTTGTTTTAGTTTACGTATATAGAAATTAATAATACCTGCAATTGCTTCTTTGATTTTCTTAAACTCTATTTCTTTTTTCACCGTTTAAAAATGCTTCAATATTTAAAATAATCTCACCTACTAATCTCTCTCTTGCTTCAACACTCGCCCAAGCAATATGAGGTGTTATTATGAGCCTTCCACTATCCTTAATGTGCATTAGTTCATTATTTTCATCAATAGGTTCCTTTTCAAGCACATCTAGTCCAGCACCAGCTATTCTTTCTTCATTTAACGCTCTTGCCAAGTCCTGCTCGTTTACTATTCCTCCT
Organism: Bacillota bacterium; assembly: GCA_030706015.1. GTDB lineage: Bacteria > Bacillota > Clostridia > Clostridiales > Clostridiaceae > JAUZPI01. The sequence continues at coordinate 29,883 of JAUZPI010000025.1, read as the reverse complement.
CTTCCCAAGTTTAGCAGAATTGCATTCTTTTTCATTCTAGTGATTCTTTTATAATCTATTAAATTTTTAGTTACAGCATTTAAAGGTGCATGTATAGATACAATATCAGATTTTGTTAAAAGCTCCTCAAGATCAACCCTTTCAAACTCGCTGCTGCTGTTATTGCCTGATGTAGAATAATAGATAACCTTGCATCCAAAAGCTCTTGCTATTAATGCCACAGCCTTTCCAATAGCACCCAATCCAATAATACCCCACACCTTACCCTTAACTTCATTATATGGTTTTTCTAAATGAGTAAATATTTCACTTTTTGAATATTTACCATTCTTCACATAATTATCATAATAGGACAGCTTTTCAAGTAAATAAAATAATAAAGCAAAAGTGTGTTGCACTACAGATTCAGTAGAATACCCTGCTACATTAGTTACAGCTATATTCTTTTTGCTTGCATATGCAAGATCAATGTTATTTGTTCCTGTAGCCATAACACATATAAGTTTTAGATTGTCAGCTCCATTTAAATTTCCTTCATTAAGAACAACCTTATTTGTTAAAATTATATCTTGATCTTTAATCCTTATTTCTACATCTTCTGGTTTTGTAGTTTTATGGATGGTAACCTGACCAAATTTATTTAAACCAGTTAAATCTATATCACCTAAAGTTACTGCGTCTAAAATACAAATCTTATACATCCTTTTCCTCCTTTATATAGTGATAAACATCTACCTAATAGCAGATGTTTATCAATTTTACAAAATGATTAATTCATTCTAACAAATTTTCTTTTCTGCAATATATCTGCCCAATTTTTTATCCGTGCCAACTATATGTTCAGCTAACCAATTCACTAAATATTCTAAGATTTCATAAAAGAAAGTTCCATCAGCTTTGAAATCAAAAACATTTAATTGTGACATTTTTTGTCTAAGAATATCATGCTGTTTTATGTGTTCCACTCTGTTAGGGTAATTATATTTTATCATTAATTCTTCTTCGTATTTAAAGTGCTGATCTACATAATCATCAAGTTCAGTAGTAACATCTAATAAAGCTGTAAATCCAAACTCATTATTTGATATTATGGATACAATCTTTTCAATTATGCCTATCATTTTTTTATGCTGCTTGTCTATTTCTTCGTTGTCACAGGAAAAGTTAATATTCCAAGAAATCATTTATGGTTACACCCACCTTTTGATTAATAACTACACAGCCATGTTTTACTTATTTAGCAAACTAGTTCTTACTATAAGCTTATTGTAACAAAAACAACATATACTGTAAATCAGTTCATAAGATTAAATTATGTTAACTAAATTAATATAATTATAATATATTGTTTTATAATTTTTATTATTCTATTCTTCAGCTTTAATATATAATAAATTTAATTTAGATTCTTGTTTCATATATTTACACTAGCTGTATAAAGTTGTAATATATTATTAAAGCAAAATTTAGGGGGTAAATTATATGTTTTTAAATGAACTTAATAAAAAAGAAGCTTTAACTTTTATCAATTTAGTAAAACTTTTATCAAATGTAGATGCTGATTTTTCAAAAAAAGAAGAGGAATTAATAGGTGAATATATTGAGGAATTATCATTACAAAATGATACTATTGAAACTTTAACACTTGAAACCGCTATAGCTGAACTAAATAATTCAACTATTAGAGTTAAAAATATAATTTATTTTGAGTTAGTTGGACTTGCCTTGGCAGACAGTGTATATTCCGATAAAGAAATTGACTTTTTGAATATTGTTGCGAATTCTTTTAATATTGACTCTAAAAAGCAGCAAGCATTCGTTAACTATTTTAAAGAAGTTAAAGATTTATATGATGTAACAGTTATCGACTGTGAAAGTCGTATTGAAGCGTTGAAGCAAAAAGCTTTGGATCTATTAGATTAAATATATATTATTTAAAAAAGACCTTTAACACACTTATAGCGGTTAAGGGTCTTTCTTCATAATATTTTTTAAATCAATATCCTTCTTAGTATGCTATCCTCAGATACTATCTGTTTAGCATATTTCCTATTTTCTTCTACATGAATGAAAGTATATCTATTGGGTTTCATAGTTGGTGCCATGTCTATTGCCCTTTTAAAATCTTCTTTTTTCATTCCAAGAGATTCCACATAGTTGAAAAATCCTGTAGTCTCTAAAACTTTTTTAATTCTTTCAAATCTGTGATTTTGAACCTTAGCCATAATATAAGTAGCTACTCCTACCTGGATTCCATGAAGCTGAGGTACTTCAACAAATTGATCTAGGGCGTGAGATATTAAATGTTCTGACCCGCTTGCTGGTGAACTATTTCCCGCAATCTCCATAGCTATTCCGTTCAAAGTTAAAGAATCCACCAATTCTTTTAAAAACAAATCGTCCTCAATTGTTTGAAACTCTGTTCTTACAAAACTATTTACAGCCTTTTTTGATATCATAACTGCAAAATCATCAACAACAGCTCTATTATTATCCTCTTCAAATTTCCAATCGTATAATGCTGTTATGTTGGAAACAAGATCACCTATTCCAGAATATATAAATTTCTTTGGAGCACCTTTTATTACATCTATATCCACAATGATTCCGTAGGGTGTTTTGGCTGGAAAGGATCCTCTTCTGCCGTTTAGCATAAGAGACGCATTAGCACTTGAAAATCCGTCATTAGAGGTAGATGTTGGTATACTTATAAAGGGCAATTTTCTTAGAAAACTCATATATTTTACAACGTCAATTACCTTTCCGCCGCCAACACCAATTAATGCTTCTACATCATTTGAAATCTCAAAAGCGCGCAAACCTATCTTATCAAAATCTATATTGGTGATAGTTTCTGTATTAGAAACCTGTATTCCTGCCTCATTTATAGATTTTACAATATTTTCACCAAAAAGCTCATAAATGCCTTCTCCAAAATATATTGAAACTTTGTTAAACATACCTTTTTTTATCAAATTGCCAACGTTACTTATATTCCCTTTACCTACCTCTAATATAGACGGTATAGCTATTCTGTGTGCTGATGCTTTCATTATTTCCACTCCTTTAAATAAGTTTGAACTTTTTGCCATATTTCTGAGAAATTATGAAATTCTATAAACTCTTTATTCTCTGCTTTCAAAAAGTCTACCAATTCATTTTTTGCAAATGCTACATCTGCTATAAGGGAAGGTTTAATATCTGGCGCACTATCACCAGCATAAAATATTTTGTCGTACTTTTGCTTTAGTTTTTTTACAACCTTTTCCTTGTCTATGCCATATATCTCTGAATAAAATTCACTATTCTCATTTAAAACAAAATATAGACCTTTATCTCTGTACTCACCTTCGTTTGAATAGATCTCTACATCCTTTATTCCATGCTTTTGAAAAACTTTATTTATATAATAACTAGTACCGGCACTAACTACAACAAAATCACCGCCTGCAGCTATAATATTATTTATAAACTGTTTCGCATAGGGGTCTAAAGATATTTTCATTATATCTTCATAAATTTCTTCTTCATTTCTTCCAATATTTTTGAAAATATAACCTAAATAATCAACATCTTTAATTTTTTTATCCTTCCATTCCTTATACATTGTTTTAATCTCTTCGCCTAGATAATCATCGGAAATCATCTTATAAAAATCCTTTTCTGTTAAAGTTCCATCAAAATCTGATACAAATGCAAAATTACTCATCACTATCTCTCCTTATACGTACTCCAATTCTTCAAACACTTCTAAGCAAAGCTTTATAAGTCCAGGATCATATTGCCTGCCAGAACAATGTATTAATTCATTAACCGCTTCCTGGCTACTCATTGCTTCTTTATATGGTCGCTCTGAGGTCATTACATCATAGGAATCCACAATTCTAATTAATCTAGATATAAGTGGAATTGCATCACCCTTTAAACCATTAGGATATCCGCTGCCATCATAATTTTCATGATGGCAAAGTATCTGATATGCTATGTGCCTCAAATCAGGTACAGAGGAAGCGATTCTATATCCTACATGAGTATGTGTTTTCATAATACAAAATTCATCCTCAGTTAATCTTCCAGGCTTATTAAGTATATTTTCTGATATTGCAATTTTACCAATGTCATGCAGTTTAGCCAATAGATAAAGTTCATCTAATTGAGCAGAAGATAATTTTAGTTTCTTACCTATCCTCTCGCAAAGTCTAACCATTCTTAATGCATGTTCTTCAGTTTCATAGCTTTTCTCAAATAACATTTTACTAAGACTGGAAATTGTATTATTTCTTGAGCTTTTATTTTCCAGTAGTTTATTTCTGTACATTCTTTCTTCAGCTTTCCTAATAATATCATTTATATTCTGGCTGTTATCCCTTTTGGTAGAATACCCCAACGCAATACTAACCTTAAAGGAATTCACCTCTCTTTCATCACATAACTCCTTAATTTTTTTACATATACTTTCTACTTCTCTGTCATTTATATTTTGCAATATAACTGAAAATTCATCCCCTCCCCAGCGAGAAACTATTGCGTTTTTGCCACAGGCTTCTTTTAATATTTTGCCAGCCTCTTTTAAAAGCTTGTCTCCCATCACATGGCTGAAAGTATCATTTGTAAACTTTAATCCATTAACATCCGCAACAATCACTGATATAGGTAATTGAGAATTATTGTCCAACTTTTTCAGTATATATTCATAATATCCTCTATTATACAAACCTGTTAGCTTATCATAGTAAGTTAAATATTTTAATTCTTCTTCTGACAGCTTTTTATCATTTATATCAGTAACAATACCAGTCATTCTAACTGCCTCTTCTCTATCAGCCTCAATGGTCTTACCTTGAATTAAAAACCACTTATACCCTCTGTCTTTTGTTCTTAGCCTTAATTCTAAAGAAATTATCTCTTCTGGATTGCTTGTACAATTACTTAGCACATTAATTGCATGCATTTTATCTTCTGCATGAATAAATTTCCTCCACCTTTTTACATCAACCAAAGTATCCTCAGCAGAGTACCCAAGGAGCTTCATTGCTCCAGAACTTATCATCAAATTCTCATCTCTAATACTCCAATTCCAAAAACCTGCATTAGCAGCATCAATCACTAGCTTTAACTGCTTCTCACTTTCGTTAACCCTTCTATTACTCCTGTCTATTCTAGCCAGCATTAAGTTAATTTCTTTAGATAAGTGTGCTAATTCCCCCTTACCCGCAACTTGAATTTTTCTATTAAATTCATTTATTTCGTCAATAACAGTAATTTCAGAATTAATCTTTTCAATTGGATATATTATAGATTTTTTTATTAATTCGATACTAATTATAAAAATTATCAGCATTGATACTATGAAAAACAATATAAAAAAATTAATATAATGTATTCCTTCGTTATATATACTTCTATTATAAGTTGCTTTTATGCTATACGAGCTATCAAAAAGTAAATCCTTTAAATAATAAGATCCTTCAATTTTATTTTCACTTTGATTGGAAGTGTAAACTAGATTTTCATCAAAATTATCTAAAGACAAATTTTTTACTCCTTTTGCAGCTCCTATCTTAATATCTCCTTGAACTATTTTTTGCATTTTTTCGGTGATATCATCATCAAAGAATTTTCCCATCACCAACATACCAACCTTTGGTGAACTGCCCTTGGAATTAGTTATTGCCCTTATTGACACTAGCATTGGCTTATTATCAATGGTGATTATACCAGATGTTAAATTATTCTTGTTATCCTTTACATTAAAAAGCAAATTATATTTCTTTAAATCATTTAAAATCTTTTCATTTACGATAATATCCTTTCTATTTTTATAATCACACATTCTTATTTCTCTAATTTCATCATTAGCTATGATAGCAAATAAATTTATTTGTAAATTACTGATACTATTTAAATCTAAATTTGAATCAATAAATTGTTGATTAGGATGTAATACGTAATTGTACATATCATCCCATATAGCCCAGTCGCCTGTATTCACATTTAGCGAATTAATATTGTCATTAACCAACGTGTTTATCTGAAACATTCTGTTCTTTACATTGTTAGTTTCTATCTTTTTAATATTGTTAAGTAGATAAAGATTAGTTACAAACAGCAATAAGCCAATTAATAATAAAAATGAAATTGACATTATCACTGATACCCTCATCCTTAATTTCAAGACTGATCACCTGACCTTACCTTTTATTTTAATGCTTCTGGTGTCTTAACATTCAATTCAGTATTTTATTGAGTGGTAAATTTCCCCTGATAATCTTACCTTAGTTTATATTATATCACAAAAGATATAGTATTGTTTTCAAATATAATGACTTTTTTAATTAGATATTAAAATACCAAGCTAATCTTTCTTATTTTATAAGCATTGCTTAATTCTTCAAGTTGTAGAAATTATAATGATACTTCTTTTGTAGTATTTAGAAATAACTTACACATAGTTCTTGACTTTCCAGCTAGAAATGGTATTATTTATACATAGGTTTCCTATGTATCGTAAATCTATGCATACAAAAATATTTTGCACTATCAAATTATTTGAAATGGGGGTTAGATCTTGAAAATTAACAAGGAACTTTTAAAAGGCAGTACTGCCACCTTAGTTTTAGGTCTTCTAGACAAAGAACCTATGTATGGTTATCAGTTAATTAAGGAAATATCTTTAAAATCTAATGGTGTCTTTGAATTAAAAGAAGGTACACTTTATCCAATACTGCATGACCTAGAAAAGATAAATATCATTGAATCGTATTGGAATGAAAGCAGTGAAGGCAGAAAAAGAAAATATTATAAAATTACAAAGGAAGGTAAAAATCTCTTAGAACACAAAAAAGAAGAATGGAGTACCTTTAAAACAGCAGTTGATAAATTTGTCTTAGGAAGTTAAGGAGGATAGTTTATGATTGATATTAAAACTAATAAAGAGGTGTCATCTTTTTTAAATAATATATGTAGTTATATAAAATTTAAAGATGCCCATGAGGAAATTAAACTAGAGCTGAAGAATCATATAGAAGAAAAATTTTACGACCAACTAGAAAAAGGTTTAAATGAAGAAGAAGCTCTTAAGAAAGCTATTTCAGAAATGGGTGATATAAACGTTATAGGCAAGCAACTAAATACAGCCCACAACGGCGGAGTTGATTTCGGCACAATTTTATTAAGTTTGATTTTAGTATTTATTGGTGTAGGCTGCTCTCTACTAATTAACAGCAGTGGTCTATTAAGAAGTAATAATATAAATCTTAAAACTATATTATTAAGTATAGGTCTTGGCATTCCAATCTGTGTTCTTTTATATAAATTTGACTACAGAAAGCTCCAGCATTATTCTAGTAAGTTCTCTCTTGGAACAATGCTGTTCTTATTAGTAGGTAAGTTTTTTAGTCATATATCTTATGGCATCGGTAACTATATATTTATAGGCAGTATAACTATAAATGTAATTAGCATGGGTGTAATTTTACTTATCATTGCATTATGTGGAATCTTGTCTGACAAAAATATTACTAATAAGCGCAAGGTTATATACACAATCTTATTATTTATTATACCTACATTATTAATTACCTGGTCGCCTAATATAGAGTATTTGATTATATTTACTATAGTATTTTTGTCAATTTTATTAAACTGCGGATATAAAAAAAGGTATGTTTTATTCATAGTATCAGCTTATACTGTTTTTTTCTGCTATTTTGCATTTTCTGAAGCGTATAGAACAGCTAGATTATTTAGTTTTGTTAATTATCAAAATGACCCTATGGGATCAGGTTATATCTATATGCAGCTGCACAAACTTATAGCATCTGCTGGACTGCTGGGTAAAGGTATCCACAGCACTGACATAACCTCCCTTCCAGACTTTCATCAAGATTTTATTTTTACTTATATAACATATGCATTTGGTTGGGCTGCGTCTATAGTCCTCATAATAATAATAACTGCATTCCTAATAAAATTATTTAAGTTAAGTAGTAAAATCAAAGATAACTTTGGCAAAGTCTTAATAAAAAGTTTATCTATCCTGTTAGGTGTTCAATTCCTATTCAATATATTAATGAATATCGGACTAGCACCTTACATGGGTGCCTCCCTGCCATTCATAAGTTATGGAGGCAGCAATATCTTGTTAAACTTTATAATTATTGGTTTCATAATGGGCATATATCGCCGCAGAAACTTAACTTTACAGGCATAATTTGAAAACTCATGACTAGTTTGCACTAGTGCATGAGTTTTTAATTTACAATGTATCATTAATTCGGTCTTTAATATAAGCTATGAAAGTATGTGAGGCAATAGTCAGAGGTATCTTTTTATGATGAATAATTCCAATTGTTCTTTTAGGTATAGCTGCTTCTAGAGGAATTTCAATTAAGTCGCCTTCATTTAATTCTTTCTCTACAAAATTTTTTATTACTGAGGTTATTCCAAGTCCTGCTTTAGCAAATTCAATTAAAAAATCCATATTGCTAATTTCAATTTCTGGTTTTAGTTGTATATTATTTTGTTGGAAAAATTTATCAATATATTTACGTGTTATATTGCCAGATTCTAAAAGCATAACATTTGCCTTTGAAAAAATTTCGCCAGGATGATGTATATCTAAGGTTTCAATATATCCCTTTCCAGCCACAAAGATGTCCTGTATTTCCGCTAATTTTATAAAATCAAAGGAGCTGCTGTCAAAGGGTCTACTTACTATTGCAAAATCTATCTCACCCTCTTCAACTAGCTTTAAAGTTTCTATGGTAGTTTTATTAATAATCTTTATCTTTATATTGGGATACATATCCATAAAAGGTTTTAGATTAGGGATAAGAATATACTTACATAGAGTTGAACTTACTCCAAGTTTAATTTCACCATATTCCTTCTGCTTTAATTTAGCTACAATATTTTCTCCAAGGATTATTTGTTTCATTGCCTTCTCTACATAATCATAAAGAACTTTACCCTCCTCAGTTAATTTAACTCCTCTTGAATTCCTAGAAAAAAGTGCAATACCAACAACACTTTCAAGTTTTTTAATAGATTTACTCACCGCTGGCTGACTAATGTACAATCTTTCAGCTGCCTGTGATATATTTTCGCAACCAGCAACTGTGTAAAAAATCTTATATAATTCTAAATCTGCATTCATACTATAACTCCTTGTTATATCAAGTATAATTAATATGCATTTCAATTATATAATATAAAATTATATAATATCAATAACAATTATGGAAGGAATGGTATATATGAACAAAATAATAAAGAATATTTGTATTTATGGTTTAGGGGGTGTAGGCGGCTATTTCGGTACAAAAATGGCAGACGCCAATAAAAATAATAATTATAATATCAGCTTTATAGCAAGAGGACATCATTTAGAAAAAATTAAAAGCAGCGGATTGATATTGAAAACTAAAAATAAAATAATCGAAGCAATTCCACATATTGCAACTGATGATTTTAATGAATTAGGGCCACAGGATATTATAATTATCTGCGTAAAAAGCTATGATTTGCAGGAAGTACTTATAAAGCTTAAAGATAAAATAAAAGATGAAACTATTATTCTTCCTTTACTTAACGGTGTTGATATATATGAGAGAATACGTACAGTGATTACAAATGGTATTGTACTACCCGCTTGTGTCTATGTAGGTACCCATATTGAAGCACCTGGTGTAATATGCCAAAACGGTGGTGATGGCAAAATACTATTTGGAAATAAGCCTAACGACAAAAATTACTATCCAGAAAGTGTTGTAAAATGTTTAAAAGATTTAAATATTAATTTTCACTTCGAACAAAACCCATATAAAGAAATATGGACGAAATATATGTTTATATCAGCCTATGGGCTTGTAACTGCTAGAACTAGAAAAACCTTAGGACAGATATTGGAGGATTCAGTATTACTAAATGACGTAAAAAATATAATGAAGGAAATTAAAGAAATTGCATATAGAGAAGGAGTTCATCTTGATAATGATATCGTAGAAAATTCATTGGCTAAAGCTAATAATTTCCCTTATGACACCAAAACCTCATATCAAAGAGATGTGGAAGCTAATAAAAATAATGAAGGAGACTTATTCGGCGGTACGTTATTGAGAATGGCTGGATCTTATAACATTGATACGCCAACAATAAAAAAATACTATATACATAATTAAAATTCTAATATAAGTTGGAGGTATTTCATATGAACAAAAATATACAAGAGCAATTTGATGCTATTTCTGAAAACTATGATAAACAACGAAAGAAATTAATACCTTGCTTTGATGCTTTTTATTGAACTGCTGCCGAATTAGCTCAAGCGTCAACAGATTGTCCAAATATCCTTGATATTGGAGCAGGTACTGGTCTATTTTCATCTTTTATATTAAGTAAGTATCCAAAAGCTAATCTAACATTAATAGATATTTCTGAAAAAATGCTTAATGTTGCAAAACTTAGATTTAGGGATTTTACAAATGTACACTACATTGCTGCAGATTATACTGATTTTAATTTTGAAAAACAATATGATATTATAATTTCCGCCTTATCAATTCATCATCTTTCGCATGAAGAAAAACAGCAGCTATTTAAAAAATGTTTTTCTGTGTTAAAGATAAATGGAATTTTTATAAATGCAGATCAGGTTCTTGGAACTACACCGTTCACTGAATCTTTAAATAAAGAATTGTGGAGACACAGTATCGAAAAAAGCGGACTTGCCAAAGAAGATATATTGTCTTGCTATGAAAGAATAAAACTAGATAAAGAGGCAACCCTAGTGCAACAGTTAACCTGGCTGCAAGAGGCTGGTTTCTCTAATGTAGATTGTGCATACAAGCACTTCCACTTTGCTGTTATGTATGCAAAAAAATAAATAGAACGCTGTGAATTTAGATCACAGCGTTCTATTTATTTTAATATTATTTTTCATGGTATTGAAGAGCGTCTCTTCCTTCTTCACCAGTACTTATTCTTATAACATTTTGTACATCATAAACGAAAATCTTTCCGTCTCCAACATTACCTGTATGAAGTACTTTTTTTGCAGTTTCTACAACTGTATCAACTGGTACATCAGATACCACTATTTCTACCTTTACTTTAGGTAATAGATTTATATCTACAGCTAAACCACGATAATACTCTTTATGACCTTTTTGCATTCCGCAGCCTAAAACATTTGTAACTGTCATACCAGTTACACCTATTTTGTTTAATGCGTCTTTTAAGTCTTCAAATCTGCTAGCAGATACAAGAATATCTACTTTGCTCATCTTTGCGCCCATTTAAATACCCCCCATTTTTTATGACTTTTATTAGATTAATCCACCATAAGCTTCTTCACCGTGTTGTGAAACGTCTAATCCTACTTGTTCATCTTCTTCTTTTACTCTTAATCCACTAAATAGGCTTATAACCTTTATGATTATAAATGTTACAACTGCTGAGAAAACAATTGTTGAAACAATAGCTATTAATTGAACTAGAACTAAATGAGGATTTCCATGGATTAAACCATCTGCACCACCAGAGTTTATACCCTTCCAAGCGAATATACCTGTAGCAATTCCGCCCCACATACCACCGATACCGTGACATCCAACAGCATCTAAAGCATCGTCATATCCTAATTTAGCTTTAAGGAATGTAACAGATGAGAAGCAAATCGCTCCACCGATTAATCCAATTAAAATTGATGCTAAAGGACTAACAAAACCTGCACCAGGAGTTATAGCAACAAGACCTGCAACTGCTCCGCTGGCAACACCTAAAGAAGTAACTTTCTTTCTGTGAATGTATTCACAAATACTCCAAGCTAAAGCTGATGCTGCTGCAGCAGTATTTGTAGTAACAAATGCGTTTAAAGCAATATCATTAACGGCTAATGCACTACCTGCATTAAATCCAAACCATCCGAACCACAATAAACCTGCTCCTAAAACTGTCATTGGAAGATGATGAGGTGTAACTGTTTCTTTCTTCTTTCTACCTCCAAGAACTAGTGCAACAACAAGTGCGGATACACCAGAACTAATGTGTACAACATTTCCACCTGCAAAATCAAGAGCTCCTAGGTTTCTTATCCATCCATTTACTCCCCACATCCAGTGAGCTATTGGATCATATACTAATGTTGACCATAATAATACGAAAACTGCAAATGCTATAAATTTCATTCTTTCAGCTAATGAACCAGATATTAAAGCTGGAGTTATTATAGCAAACATAAGTTGGAATAACATAAATGCTTGATGAGGAATTGTAGCTGCATAATCAGCATTTGGTGCAAAACCTACACCCTTTAATCCTGCAAAATTGAAACTACCAATTATTCCTGAGATGTCTTTACCAAAGCATAGTGTATAACCTATCAAAATCCATTGAAGTGATACAATCACCACTGCTGCATAGCTGTGCATTGTTGTGCTTAATACGTTTTTTCTTCTTACCATACCACCGTAGAATAGTGCTAATGCTGGAGTCATCAACATAACTAATGCTGTTGCGAAAATCACAAAAGCTGTATCTGCTCCATTTACTGCGTTGTTCATAAAAAAAACCCCCTTTTAATAAATAAGTAAAATTGATAATTGCGAAAAACTAATACCACAGAGTACATTCTTATGTTTTGTAGTATTGTTTTATCAACATCTTAATATTATTTTACTCAATTTAATAACGTTTGTCAACGTTTTTTATCATTTTGTTATTTTATTTTATGTTTCATTGATGATTTTATAAAAACACACAGTTTCATTAACATTTTATTCTTAAAAATTGTAAGTATTTTATAATTACTCATATATCATCCTGTTTATTTAATAATATATCACTTATTATATACTTACTTTATTATGTTATCAATAGGACTATGTATAGTTTGATAATATTTTAATAATAATTTTTTATTAAATAATCTACTAGAATTGATAATCTCGCAATAATTTTTCTTTTGTCCTCAATGACCAAAATAAAAGGCATCTCTCCCCAAGGATGATGCCTTTCTTTTATAAAAATTCAAAATATCATTTAACTAAATTTTAAACCTTGCTACCATTTCACTTAATCTATCAACACTTTCTCTCGATTTATTAGTTTCCTTAAATATTTTATTGGATTGATCAGTTATATCTCCTATGCTGTCAGTAATATTATTAGTTCCCTGAGTTCCCTCACTGGAGGCAGCGGTAACATAATCGATAGTTTTTAAAATTTCCTTAATAGAGGCTAAAAGTTCCTGCGAGGTAACACTAAACTCCTTTACCATATTGTCTATAATATTGGCACCTTCCATGTATTCTTCTGAAGCATCTATCATCATTCTATAATCATTTTGTGTTTCATTGGCCATAAATACAAGTAATTGATTTGAGGTAGACGACAAATAATTTACTGACTCAGTAACTTTATTAGTGGTATTTTGTATTTTTACAACAGCAGTTTTGGACTGTTCAGCTAGTTTACTTATTTCATTAGCTACTACTGCAAATCCTCTTCCCATTTCTCCAGCTCTTGCGGCCTCAATTGAAGCGTTTAAAGCTAAAAGATTGGTTTGCGAGGTTATTTGCATAATAACTTCAGATAAAACATTAATCTGATTAACAATTCTTGAATTTTCTATTGCTTTTTCTAAGGATTCCTTTGTCTCTGTAAATACTTTATTTGCTTTTTCTTGTGATTGAGTAAAATTATACTTAGTATTAATCGCCTTGTGGCTAATTTTTCCTGAAGCTTCCTCTCCCACATTAGCTTTTTCAGCAATTAATTCAACAGCTCTTTCTATTTCAATTGAAGATGCATTTAACTCCTCTGCTGAAGCTGTAGTTTCCTCTAAACCTGATAGAATTTCTTCTGAGCTTGATGATACATTCTCAATATCTTCATTTAGATTTTTTATGTTTTCTGAAATTGTATAAACAACTTGTTTTATATTATGGGCTTCTTCTGTTACATTACTAATTAAGTCTTTTAGTGAAGTCTGCATAGTACCTATTGCTCTTATTATATCCCCTATTTCGTCTTTTCTATTTGTTAAAGCTTTAGGCACCTCCATAGAAAAATCTCCTTCCGCAATACATTTTAGATTCTTTACCGCAGAGAGTATTGGAGTAGTTATAGTTCTGCTCACAATAATTGAGAAAAGTATGACTACAATACAAACGATAACTGCAACAGAAACCAAAATTATTGTAGTTTTATTAATGCTGCCAGAGGCTTGTTTTTCTATATTTGTATTACTTTCATTTACCAAAGTAACAACCTTATCTATACACTCTCGATGGTGCTGGTATGCTTCAGCCATGCTTCCATAAGCTAAGCTTTCTGCTTTTGCTTTATCACCACTCTGTATGGCAGGAATAAATTCAGAATCTCTAATCTTAAAAAATTCCTCTGCATAATTGTAAGAGTCAACTATCATATATTTTTTTATTTTACCATCTGATAAATCTCCATTCCAATACTTATGCCTTTCATTATACTCTTCTTCTAGCTTATTCCCCTCATCAATCAATTTGTTTATATTATTTTTATCTGACTCATTGATTAATTGAAATGTCAATAGATAGGATTCAATTATGTACTCAGGTGGTGGTAAAATATCTGCCACTAGGTCTTTCCCCTTTATTATCTCATTATAAGTTGGACCATTAACCTTTACTACAGAAAAAGAATACAATGCATAAGATCCAAAACTCACAAACCCTACAATAAAAATACTTATAATCATAAATATTTTATACTTGAATTTTAGACCATTAATGAAATTTAACATTACGTCATCCCCCCAATTTAACTTATGTATATCAAAATAAACATTTTGAACAAATAAAGCACCAAAGGCTGGAAAACATAAATTATCCATAAAACAGGATATTTTATAATTTCCTATATAGTAAAAAAGCCAACAATAGATTATTGTTGGCTGGTTGCACCACTGGCTCAAAATCCCCTAGGTGCCCAAATAAAAGGAATTCTTCATAGCCTCCAACTTGATGTCGAAACATTTGTTATTTTGTTAATAATTATCATAATTTATTGATAAATATTCAATATATAGCTATTTAATGTAATAATTATACTTAATACTGATAAGAAAATCAACATTTAATCAATTTTAACATATTTGGATATATGATAAAAAGCTCATAGAATAATCTCTATGAGCCTAAGTCTTATATTTACTATAACTTCATAACTTTTACAAGTTCTTCAATCTTATTTTCATGAATATCCGAATAACTTGATTTATCTCCTTTAACAATACGTAATATTATTTTCTCCATAAAATTAAGCTTTTCAAAATTAATCTCTGAACCAAAGGAGTCCTTAAAGATAGCATGATTATATAATTCCAATGAGAATGCATCTTTAAGCTCTTTTTCTATACTTTCTTTTTCAGATTGAGCTCCGCATATGAATAATCCAATTTTCTTCTTTAACAATTGCTGCAAATTTTGGTTACTGAATTCGATTAATTCCTTTTGAGTACGTCCTGCATAAATTGAACCTCCAAGTATTATATTATCATAGTCATCCAAAGCAGGTATTTTATCCTTGGCAACATTTATTATTTCCGTCTCATGAGAGATCTTAGATTTTAAAATTTTTGCTGCCTTTTCCACAGTTCCATATTTTGTTGAATAAATTATTATACTCTTCATCTTTTAACTCCTTTTAACATTTCTTTGTTTATAATTTTTTAGAATATAAATATATCCGCTGCAAATAACAGCAAGCAAAATAAGAAATACCACCATAGTACCGCTGCTGAAGGCAGGATCATCATTTATATACATAAAAAACCCCATTGCATTCACAGCAATTCCTGTGGTAAGAAAGAAACCATAGAATAGCAATTGAATAGCTAGAGATTGACTTGGTCTGGTCCATAAAAGATATAAGCTGATAAATCCTAAGGGTATAGTAAAACCAAGGTCGAAACATCTTATTACCCAAAATAAAGTTGGTGTTTCATTATAAGATGTAGTAGTCCCAATATTTATAACCTGATTTACTTCTTTCATCCACATACTCGCAAAGGCTAAGCAGGCTAGAATAAAGATAATTGAATAAATTACAAGAAACTTCTTGTTTAATTTAAAGTTAATATTTTCATCAAATCTGGAAATTGCATAAAACATTATAATTAATGAACTGACAATCAGAAATAAAAAATAATAAAAGAATTTTTCACTATTACCCGTATAGATTGGGCTGCTCCACTCCATTCCTAAGGTATAACTTAATGCATAATATATTGTCGAAATGGGTGATAGAATTAATAAATGTTTGTACACACTTTTCTCTAATAGTAAAAGTATGCCCGCTAATATAAGTATAGGGCTTATAAAGATTAGGTTTGTTAAGTCTTGTGCCTGCATCTGATATAGAGCAGCTCTCGAGGTCTTATATAAAATCTTATTTAAGAATAGAGGTCCTAATATGGATAGATAAGCTATTATTATACCTGATACAATAGAAAGTGTTGAAATAAATACCTTTTCAAAGTCGTCCCTAACTGACCTTAAATTAATTATCATACTAATTCTCCTCACATATTTAATATTGCACTTATTAATATGTTTAACCGCCTAATTATAAACCATTTCGCAGTATTTTATTGTTTTATAACACTGTAATATCACTAAACACTGTTCAATACTAATATACTTCTACTTTCTTCCTATGTCAATATAAAAGAGACCCTCAAAGTAAAATTACTTTTGAGGGTCTCTTTTTATATAATGCTCCAATGAACATTTTTGCACCAAGATGAAGTTAATCCATAGTGTTCAAAAATATTTTAATCTTTCTTTGTAGCAGCAACATGAGAGAATGCTTCAATGATACTATTCTTTGCAAGCTTTTCTAATTCAATCTTAAACTCATCTTTTGCCCACTTACACAATTCTTTTGCATCTTCTTCACCACTGCTAGCAAGTTCTTCAATATCCTTAATTAATTTATGGCCTTCATAAATTATACTTTTTTCATCCGAAATAACGTCCCCGTCATCGCAGAACAATTGTGTCATAACAGCTTTTGCTTTGTTGGGATCAAATTCATATTCCTTTGCATACCATATAAGTTTTGATAATCTACCAAAAATTGAGGATTTAAGAGTTCTTTGGGCCTCTATAATATATCCATGTTCATCAAATCTAAATGCCTGAGTATAGTGGCCATCCGCAATCCCAGTTCCATCTAATTTACCATCTCCAATGAAATCCTTCCACTGCAAACAAAATTTCATGTGTTCTGGGTGAAATAGTAATGGACCAACTATATCATTTTGAGCAATGCAGTTTATTAGTCCGGATTTTTCAAGCCTTTTAGCATCTTCAATAGTAAGTGTTTGTCCAATACCAGGTCCATCAAAAGCTATTCCTGTAACTCCGTCAACTGCCGCACAGGCATATGCAGCATTTGCTCCACCTTTTGAATGACCTGTAACATAGGTTTGCCCACTAGATTTATGGGTACTTACAAAATTTTTAACATCTTCATATTGAAATGAAGTATTTACAATTCCGTACCCTATAATGTTATCAATCCAATCTACAGCCCCACTGCCTACTTCTGGATGACTCTCTGAGCCTCTGAATGCAAATAATGTATCTTCAGAATCTTTATCTTTAAAAGCATATGCCACAAATCCATCTGAGGTGTCTTTATATGCAAATGCCAGCAATTCTAAACTTCTAAGCTCACCATTATTCCCTAAATACTTAGTGCTGCCATCATTATTAGTGTCAGCTTCTGCGTCACCATATAATATGTCCTTTAATAATTGTTTGAATTCTGAATCATCTAATCCGCCGCTATCTCTAAATACTTTTCCTACATCCTTTATCAATATATCAGCAGTTTCTGCTAAAGTTTTTCCTTTAAAATTGATTTCAAAATCTTCTTCAGTCGTGAAATCAAGGTAGGCAAATTGACTCAACATAAGAAATTGTTTATCGGTAAGTTTTATAGACATGTTATATTAACTCCTTTGTTACTTATTTATTTGAATACTAGTTTTCAACCAGCAATCATCTTCTTTATTTTACACGAATTGATACTTATATTTAAAATATACCTAAATGTCCATCATATGTAAAGATATTTATGAATAATTTTGTTATAAGCAGCACAAAGCACCTACTTTATAAACAAGCAGATGCTTTCATTTCACATTGGAATTTAAATATTTACTTTTCTTTTAATATTATTTTCATTTTATATGGTTCAGTAAACATATCATATACTGAACTTTCAATAATACAATGCTTTGAAATATATAATAACCCTGAATTAACTGGATATGACACTTCTTTACTATTAAGCAAAACTAGTATTTCATCATTTGTCATTTCTTTTTCTAAATTATTTGATGAATCTATTTGTCCATTATTATCCTTATATTGAAAAATTACCTTCACTTTATCAGCTCCTCAAAAACGCCTTAAGTAATTGTCATCTTATGCCTCATTAATTTCCTTGCAAAAAAATTAATTACATCTAGATTCCTTTAAAATATTATTATATTGCTCTAATGTTTTTAGCATTTTATCCTTAACATATTTTAGCATATCTTTTTTACCATCTTGATTATCACCTATATAATCGTCTTTGAAAAGTATTTCTATACAGTCACTAATATTTTTAGCTGTGCATATATGAAATTGCCCCTTCTCCACAGCATCTAACACTTCTTCTTTTAGCACCAAATCATTTATATTAGTATCAGGTATTACCACACCATGAGTTCCATCTAGGCCATATAATGAACATATGTCAAAGAATCCTTCAATTTTATCGTTTACTCCACCTATAGGCTGAATTTCTCCCTTTTGATTAACTGAGCCAGTTATAGCCATGCTTTGCTTTATTGGTATTCCTGATAAGCTTGACAGCAGTGCTAGAAGTTCCGCAGCAGATGCACTATCGCCTTCAATACCTGAATAAAGCTGTTCAAATACTATATTGGCATTAAAGGATATAGGAATACTTCTGCCTACCAGCTCACCTACAAAGCCTGATAAAATCATTACACCTTTACTGTGGATGCTGCCGCTCATATCTGCTTCTCTTTCAATATTGATTATACCATTCCTGCCTGCAAAGGTTGATACGGTTATGCGCTGCTGCTGACCAATTATACAATCGCCGTAATCTATAACTGAAAGACCATTAATTTGTCCAACTTTATCGCCTTTTAATTCAACAATATATCTTTTACGTCTATACATATCGAGAACCTTTTTTCTGATAAGACCATGCATAGATTCCTCTTCTTTTAACGCAGTAGTAATATGCTTAGCTTGAATGATTTCACTATTATCCTTTTTAGCGTAAAAGTTTGCAATATCGATTATTTTAAACAAATTACCCATGGACGATGACAGGTAGTTTCTATTCTCAGCTAATCTTGAGGATAAATATAGTAATCTTTTTATGCCTTCTCTATCTATATGCCTAAGTTTATTTTTGTTTATATAACAACTTACAGAGCCAATAAGATTAGAAATTGTACTCTCATCCTCTTCAATTTCATTATCAAATTCAGCCTTTATCTTAAATATTTTTTGGAACTCTAAATCTCTCTGTAAAAGTAATGAATAAATAATACTACTTCCAATTAATATAACCTTAATCTTTAATGGTATCTCTTCTGGATTTAAAGTAGATATAGGAACTGCATCCGCCTTAAATTTAGTATTATTAATTGATATATTTTCTAGGTTTATACACTTTTTTAGTATATCCCAGGTATAAGGCTGGTTCAGCAATTGCTCTGCCTTAATAATTATATACCCTCCATTTGCTTTATGCAGATATCCTGGTTTTATTAAGGTAAAGTCAGTAACAAGGTTTCCCATTATATTTTCATATTCAATGTTACCAAACATTTGTCCCTGAAGCGTTGAATCAGCAAAAATAACAGGCGCACCAGCACTCTCCTTATTATCTACTAAAACATTCACCTCATATCTTCTAAAAAAAGCCTTTTTTATGTCTTTTGATTTTTCAGCATCATCTTCATCTTGAAAAAAATACGCTATATTTTGAATAATATCTTTCTTAACAGCATTAAGGTATTCTACCGCCTTACTGCTATAATTATAAACATTTATTAAATCTTCAATTTTAGATGAAATTATATTATCAGCAATCTTATCATCAAGCATTTTTAACTCTATTTCTAATTTCTTTTCAATTTGTCTTGATCGCTTAAACATATCTGCTGAAATAACCCTTAGCTCGTTCATGGAACTATCCATAAGATTTCTCTCGTCTTCGGTTAAATCCTCATCATCTTTTTCAGCAATAAACATAAATTCACCAGAAGGAGTTTTCTTTACACCAAATCCCCTCTTCTTTGCTTCCAAACTTAAGCCTCTAGATAAGTTTAAAAGTAGCGCCTCATGCTCATTAATTATATTATTTTTTTCATTTTCATAGTCCTCAGTATTGAAATAAACTGGAACTTCCTTTGCAATCTGCTTTATAAATTTACTCATATCCTCTTTAAATTTGTTAGCCATACCTGCATTTAGTGAAATTGCCATAGGATTATTAGGCTTTTCAAAATTAAAAACATAGCACCAATCTTCAGGTGTAGACATTTCTTTTGCATATTCCTCTATTTTTCTTACTATATACCCTGTTTTGCCGATGCCTGTTTTACCTGAAATAAATATATTATATTCTTTACTATCCATATTCAATCCAAGCTCTATAGATTGTACAGCCCTTTTCTGACCTATTACACCGTCATAACAATTTACCTCTGCTGTTGTATCAAAACTGGGCACTTTTTCGAACTTCAGCTCTAAATGCTTTTTTGTTAATTCTCTATTAAAATTCATAAATTACCTCCAAAGAAATCATTTTGCTATAGCTTGTCTAATATATTTATAATTCAATATTTTCTGTTAAATTCCTTTAAATTTCTGCTCATTTCAACAAAATTAATATCCAAACTTTTCAGCTATAACTCTAAATCTTGGAACATTAACTCCATACTTTTCTGATAATCTAACTACATCAAAACAAATACCATCCATTTCAGTGTTTTTGCCAGCTTTTATATCTTTTTGCATTGATGCAGTAGAATCTGGATCCATAGCATCTAGTAGTTTAACATTGTAGTCTAAAATATCTCTATCAAAATCTATTCCAATAGCAGCTGCAATGTTATTAAATTCTGCTACAAGTTCTTTAAAGGTTTGTCTATATATTCCTTCCTGCTGCATCTCTTTTGAAGTTATATTGTAATAGGCACCGCAGCTAGCATAAGCACTAATAAATGAGAATTTCGTAAAGGTATCGCGTTCAATATCTATTGATACCACGGCCTTTATACCTGAATTCTCCAACGACACCTTGACATCATTTAACAAGTCTAAAGGAACCTGTTGACCTTTTCTTGCACCAAACACTAACTTAAAAATATCCCCCGTTTGTACAATATGTCCAGACTCTTTCATATATGCCACAATGTATATACATCCATCTAGTATAAATGCATCTTTAAACTCATTATATATCTTATCCCCATTCCCTATGCCGTTTAGGATTGGTATAACCAATGTATTCTTATGTGCTGCTTTTTTAATAAATGGAACAATTTCACTTAGTGAATAACTTTTTACACATACAAATATTACATCAGCCTTTTCATCGTATTCTGTACTCTTAAATGCACTTACAGGAAATATATTTAACTCACCCTTTATTCCTGATGTAATCCTAAGGCCTTCATTTCTAAGCTTATCAAGATGCGCTCCTCTGGCAATAAAGGTTACATCCTCTCCATTTGCAGATAAAAATCCTCCTATACTACTTCCAACACCACCACTACCAACCACTAAATATTTCATATATATTACCTCCATTTTGCATTTCAAGCATTACAAAATTTCTTTTCTATGTCCAGTTTAACTTTACGGAAATTATAACATACCCTAAAGAAAAATTTCTAATAGTATTAGCTATATAAAGGCGGTATTTTACTATGGAGGGCAATAAAAAAGCAGATAATCTTAAGTTTTCAAAGATTATCTGCTTTTTTATTATTATTTAGTAGCTTTACTCAAATTATCAAGAGCTGCTTTGTTGCCTTCGCCACCATCAGGAAAGGATATCATTTCAAACTCTTGATCTTCATAGGCAATAGTTCTGAAGGAATTATGATTTTGCATTGTATGTTTTCCATTATAGCTAATATGTTCTTGTCTATCTTTTTCATCTCTAGTCGGCATTTTTACTCACCTCTATGGTAGGATTTCACTTAATAATTTTTTTTATACTTTATCAACTGCCATAAAGCCCTTGACATTGCTAAAAATTAGTAATATTATAACACTAATATAATCGTTCCATTTGGAACAGTTCCAAATGAATTTAAGAAGGCACTTTATGAATTTGGAGGATACCATTAAAAGAAAGAAATAAATATCACCATCCTGAAATAAAGGTTAGTGAGCTATTCAAAACTTATGATAAATAACTAAGGAAGTGATGAAATGTGCAATTCATGCAGTTGTGTTGAGAAAATACTAAAACTTATTCGTTCTATTCAAGGAAGTTTAAATTGTACTATGCAGAATAGCGCCAAAAACTATGGACTAAATACAACAGAATTCATGGTTATGTTTGAAATATACAATAATGAAGGCATTTCCTTAAACGAATTAAGCAAATTGCTTCAGCTCCCTAAAAGCTCTGTATCCAGAATAGTGGATCAGCTTGTAACTAAGGAAATTATATCAAGGCTTATTCCTGCTGAAAACCGAAGAATGATAAAGCTTTTTGTTAATAGAGGTTTTTTAGAAAGCAAGGAAGTAAAAAATATTCATAAAGAACTCTTGCAGGATATAGAGCCAGCCAAGGCAGACAGAATTATTTCTGCTCTGGAAGAATTAAAATCTATTATCAAATAATTATAAATATCATGGAGGATATCATATGACAAAGGTTTATTTTAAGGCTATAGATTCTTATTCCAAAACAAAAGAAATTAACGCTGCCGCCGCAGCCCTGCTTCAAATTATAGAAGAAAAAGAACTGGTAGCACTTAATAAATTTATACCCTTGAAAGTTCATTTAGGTGAGAAAGGAAATACTACTTTTATTCATCCTAAAAATTTCGATGGAATAATTGATTATTTAAAGCAAAAAGATATAGAAACTGCATTTATTGAAACTAATGTATTATATAAAGGACAGAGAAACACCATGGAAAACCATTTACGAGTAGCAAAAGAACATGGCTTTACTAGAATCCCTGTTATCATAGGAGATGGAGAAGCAGGAGAAGATTACGAACTTGTACAAATTAATAAAAAGAACTTTGATTATTGCAAAATTGCTAAAGCTGTAGCAAAAGAAAAGCAAATTATCGTTCTAAGCCATTTCAAAGGCCATGCCTTAGCTGGTTTTGGTGGTGCAATTAAACAATTAGCTATGGGCTGCGCTTCAAAGGGAGGAAAACTTGCTCAGCATTCAAACTCTATTCCAAAGATAAGCAGTTTAAAGTGTAAAGCCTGTAAAGCCTGCGCTGTGAAATGTCCTGAAAATGCTATTACTGTAGATAAAAAAGCCAAAATCGATAAGCATAAATGTGTCGGCTGTGCTTCTTGCATGGCTGCATGTCAATATGGTGCTATATCAAACAGCTGGCTTGCTTCTTTAACAAGATCTTTTAATGAAAGATTAGCCGAGTATGCCTATGGTGCTGCGAAGGACAAAAATAATATTTATATAACCTTTGCTTTTAATATTACTAAAAATTGTGATTGCGAAGGACATCCTATGAAACCTATTGCTAAAGATTTAGGTGTATTTGCTTCCACTGATCCGGTAGCAATTGACCAAGCTTGTCTTGATGTACTTGATAAAATTGAAGGAAGAAAAGTACTTACAAGAGGAAGATATACTCTTGACTATGCAGAGAATATAGGACTAGGAAGCAGAAAATATGAATTAGTAGAAATTCAAAATATTTGAGGAGTGTGAGTTTAATGGATTCAGTTATTTATTATTTCAGTGCTACTGGAAATTCCCTTAAGGTTGCCAAAGATATTGCTGCAAAAGTTGAAAATACAAAATTAATAAAAATCTCTAGTGCTAATATGCAACCGGTAGATAGTAAATTATACAAAAAGGTTGGATTTGTTTTTCCAATTTATTTCTATGGCCTGCCTATTATGGTTCGCAAATTTATAGAAAACATAACTATTGATTCAAGCACCTATATATATGCTGTTGCTACCTGCGGAGCTTCTACAGGTTCTGCCATGGCACAAATAAATAGTATCTTGGATAAAAAGAATATTAGACTAGCTTCAGCCTTTAAAATTCTTATGCCAGGTAACTATCAGCTAATGTATTCCCCCCCGGAACTTGAAAAACAGCAAAAACTTTTTCAGCTTGAAGCAGAAAGGACAGCATATATTTCAGAAAAGATTAATAATTCTGAAGCAGGAATCTTTGAAGAAAATAATACAATTGCTGCAAAAACATTCAGCAGCTTAATTCAAAGAATCTTTAAACCTGAAAACAAGGATAAAAATTTTTGGACAGAAGATACGTGCAACGGTTGTGGAGTCTGTTCTAGAGTATGTCCTTCTAACAATATATTAATTAATAATAACAAACCCAATTGGCAGCATCAATGTGAACAATGCCTTGCCTGCATGCATTGGTGTCCAAAACATGCAATTCAATATAAAAAAGGTACTATAAAAAGAGGAAGATATACTCACCCAGAAATAAAAGCAAACGAATTGTTCCAAGAAGAATAGAAGTCTTTAAAGCTCTAGTTTAAGCTGCTTAGGAACAATTTTAAATCAATAATCATATAAATGGGTATATAGCATGAGAAAAGGATACGCTTATGATTATTGATTTTACATACCCTAAAGAAAATATTGATTACGTTGAGGGCTATATTCTTAAAGGCGCATTTTACAGATGTAATTATATTCGTTTTAAAACCTTGTATAGAAACCCTGCTCCTGGTACAGAAATTGTACAGCTTTATTGCTTTGAACCTAAATCTAAAGTTCGCGCCTCAGTAGTAATACTGCATGGACTAGGCAGCTCAAATATTAAATTTTTATTATGGATGGGGACTCATTTAGCCTCTGCTGGCATAAATTCTACAGTTATTGTTCTCCCTGGAAACTATACTAGAGTTGATCATAAATCTGTAAGCGGCCGAAATTATCTTTGGCCGGATATTAAAATAATGTATCAGTTTTGGGAGCATGCAGTAATAGATGTGCTATCCACTATTGATTTACTTAATAAAAGAGGCCTATGGCTAAAAAATAACTGCGTAATGGGATACTGCCTAGGAGGCATGATAGCAGCTATTGTTACCTGCCTTGATAATAGAATAAACGAAACTATTTTTATGACCACTGGAGGACATCTGCCAAAAATATTACACGAATCTCCTGTTACAGGCTTTGCAAGAAAACTTTTTAAAAGTGGATTGAAATGTGACTACTTTTTAAACGATAAAGAAATGCTTTATAAAGCTTACAAAAATCAATTTCCCTTGGCAAAAAAAATGTCTCTTCTAGAAATACTTAGAACAGAAAAGATTCATCCTTTATTTAAGATAGATCCTTTAGCATATGCTCATTTACTTGATAAATCTAAGGTAACCTTTATTGATGCATTGCTAGACACCACTTTACCATTAACCAGCCGAACGATGCTTTACAAAGAAATGCAAGGTGCTGCAAGATATATATTGCCTATGACCCATGTAAGCTGGCTCCCTTTTGAACGTTTCTTAGCACAATATATACTCTTTAAAGTTAATATCAATGATAAAAAATCTTACAAACAAGTATTAAAAAAACAGCATCTGGATTCATTCTTTAAAAATATTTTCAAATAAATATATGTTTATATATACCACATAAATAAAAGGATTAAGTACGCCACACTTAATCCTTTTCTACAATAATTTCTTTTGAACCTTTAATTTGAGCCAATAACATTCCTGCAAGCATAAGCAAACATCCAAATATTCCTTTAAGACCCATGCTTTCATTTAAAATTAGAAAGCCTCCAATAGTTCCGAATACGGACTCCATACTCATTATGATGGCTGCCTGTGAAGGCTCAGCATTTTTCTGACCTACAATCTGAAGAGTATAGGCTACACCAGATGATAAAATACCACCATATAAGATAGGTACAGCTGCTTCATAAATTGACTGCAGCGTTATACTTTCGAATATCAACGCTGCTATCATGCTAATTATTGAGCAGGTAAGAAACTGAAAAAAAGCCAGTTTTACTACATCAACCTCTTTTGAAAATCTGTCTATAAAAAGAATATGTATTGCAAAGAAAAAAGCACATATCAATTCAAGAAAATCACCGTGTGAAATAGAAAATGTATCAGTTATACATAAGAAATATAATCCCACAACAGCAATAATAGCGCCAAGCCAAGAATTGACTCCAATATAGTGCTTCAAAAATATGCCCATTATAGGCACAATTACGATATAAAGTCCTGTGATAAAGGCTGCTTTTCCCGCTCCTGTACTAACTAGTCCCATTTGTTGAAATGTAGAACCTAAAAATATCATAATGCCTGCAATAATTCCAATTACAATTACCTTTTTAAAATCTCCATCTAGATTTTGTTTTTTATTAGTCTTATTTTGGTATAGCATTAGTGGAAGTAATGAAATACTTCCTATGGCAAATCTTATACCATTAAAGGTAAATGCACCAATATACTTCCCACCAATTCTCTGAGCTACAAATGCAAATCCCCAAATAAAAGCAGCAATTAGTAATAATAAATTTGATTGCATCCTTTGTTTCTTCATTTGATATCTCCTTAATATGTATTTTAATAAATATTAGCAACATAAAAAGGTATCTCTAATCGCTTAAGAGATACCCTCTAATTTTTAAGTTTTTAGAGTGATATAAAAAACACTTCAACAGTAAATGCCCTCGTGACTGGTATTTTATTAATAATACCCATAGCTAAATCTATTTATATAATAATATATATGTAGTATTTTGTCAATAATAATGATTATCACTTACCAATTTGTTGCCATTCCTATTATAACTAGTTATCTATTTTAACCTTTACTAATAACCATATAATCACCACAGGTAAGCTGCACAATTTCCGCTCTTAGAGCTTTTGCAATATCCATTGTTAACTGTTTCTGCTCCTCTAAATTATTGGCAACTAAGATCAAGGGATTACCATTTTGTGCTCTGTCTTTACTTAAAGATATATAAGCTAAAATCTCATAGCCTGTATTATAAACATCTTCTACTGCATGGGTGTACTGATATAGATTTTCATGCACAAGTGGAGAATTGGCGGCAATAGCCGAGTGCACTGAGTTTATAACAGGCAACTGTTCGTATTGAACTTTTATCAGCTTCATAGCCTTCATAGCCTCATGCTCGTTATTTGCTACAACTACAGCAACTGGTTCGCCAAAATATCTTACCTTTCCTCTAGCAATAGGGTGTCTGTCTTCAAGCACCGTACCACATAATACAGTAATATGATCTCCTGTTATTACTGCCTTAACTCCTGGGACGCTAGAAGCCTGTGTTGTATCAATAGCTTTAATAGCCGCATGAGCATGTGGGCTTGTAAGTATTTTTGCATGTAATATATTAGGCTCAATAGTATCATCCGTATACTTTACTGTCCCTGTTACCTTATCAAAGGATTCTTTCCTGGGTATACTTACCCCTACTCCAACAAAATTATCCAAACTATAATACCTCCTGCATTTTTTATAATACAGTTAATCAATAGTATCCTAATATTATATTTTTTCTATACTAATCCTCAATATTCATAAATCAAAAAAATCATAATTATTTTGTAGTCTGCTAGGCCAGCTTCTTTAGCAGGTCTTTCATATTTATCTGCTGATATATCTTTTGCAAAACTCCAATAGTTTTAATAGATGAAATTGATATGGCTGGAGTAAACAGAAAAAAAGCCCTGGTGCTTTTAATAAAAACAGATGCAGTAGAAAAATATAATTTAGAAATACTAAGTTCCTTTGATAACAAGCTGTTTTAGCTAAGAAATGAACTAAGATTAGGAAGGAAGATTGATTTTGATATGAGAAAATATTTCTCATATCAATAATTCATTTTATTTTAATTTGAATTATGGCAGCAGATAATTTAAATAATGTCAAAAGGTCGTAGAATCTACTCTACGACCTTTTGCAATATTTCATAATGCTAATAATACATATCCTCAAGTCCTAAAAAGCTATTTTCCACCTGTAATTATTGGTACAATTTTATATTAATCTGCTTAGTTACACAGAATCAATATAATTAAGTTATTAATAATTTTTAGTTTTTTGTAGCTTATTTTTCAGTTATTTTGCAGTAGAATATTAACAGTTTCACTTGTTAAAATATTCGAATGCTTTTGCATACCTTTTGATTGCTACTTTACTATGAAAATTTTTCTCAAGAACCTCCAAAGCACTTTTACTATCCCCTAATATTATATATGCAGATGCAATATGTATATACATATGCTCCTGTATAATTACTCTCCTATCTTGCTTCTCATAGCAATTTACAATATCAAGCGGGGTTGCATAACCGTTTAAGAATTCTAAAACCCACTTTTGTAAAAAAGCTTTCATCGAACTCCCTACACCCTCCATCCAATTATCTCCTTTTACAAACCATCTTATTCGACATTCCTTGGGGGCGACTAACTCCAGTGGCTGACGTAATGTGATATCTGGAGCATTTGCTAAAAGCAATTTATCTCCTGCCATTTCTAAAGAGATTTTATTTACACTTGGCATAGTAACTGTTAAGTTTGGATAAATATGCGCATATGCACCTTTCTCATAGTTTGGTTTAAGAAACAGTGTCATTTCAATTTCCTGATTTGCTTCTCTAGTAGTTCTTACATACTTCATTGTATTCTTTTTCCGTGAAAATCCATGCAGTTCTAAAAAGGAATCCAGCTTATTTTTCATCATCTCCTTAACAAGAGTCCTTACATCATCTCTTGATTCCATCTCATCACCTCCTTATCTCTATTGAACGATCGATTACTATTCCATTACTTTTTCCTACACCATATGCTTTGTTATATGGACTACTGTTTAGTAGTTCATCAAAAGCTCTTTGGCCTGTTGTCTTAGTTGCAGAGCCTGACTTCACTTCTAATCCAATTACCTTTCCACTTGGACTTATAGCAGCTCCATCATACACTCTTAGCTGACCTGTTGCATCTCTAACACTAATATGACCTTCAATTACATCCCATCCATCTTTTTGTTTTATAGCATCCCATACTTCTTGTTCTGCTAACGCACCTGATTTACCGGGACCAGCTGGGCTTCCAAACTTGCCATCGGATGTTCTCCATCCATTTTTCCATACGACTTTATTAGTTTTACTTTCCCCATTATTTTGGCTCCAAGCTGATTTTAAAGTATCTTTAATTTCTGAGAGACTTCCTTTCATAAATCCACTAAAATCAAAACCACCTTTTAAACTTCCTCCAACATCAGCTGGCACCATGCCTGGAATAAGATTTTTTGCGTATTGTTCAGTAACAATTTTGGGCATCCTCGCCATTGATTCAAACTTTGAACTCCCCCAAATTTTAGACATAGTATTACCAACTTTAGGTATCTTAAATGCTGAGCCAATTCTTCCAACACCTTCAAACGCACAATACTCTGCTATATAGCCTAAAACATCTCCTAAAAAGTTAGCTCGTGTATGCTTATCTCCCTTTATCACTTTTTTGTTAAATGACATAATAAAGCTTGTATTGGAAGTAAATAACGATAATTCCATCATCGTCGGCATCAT
>JAUZPI010000249.1 GCA_030706015.1 Bacillota bacterium | reverse complement strand
CATTGATACTACTTGTATTGCCTTTAATGAATGTCCTCCTAAAGCAAAGAAGTTATCATCTATTCCTATCGTCTCTACTCCTAATACCTCACTCCATACCTTTGCTATCTTTTCTTCTATTTCATTTCTTGGTGCTATATATTCTACTCCTGTGTTTATATCACCACCTGGCTCCGGTAATGCTTTTCTGTCTATCTTTCCATTTGGCGTTAACGGCATATTTTGTAATTCCATAAAGTGTGCTGGTACCATATAGTCTGGTAATTCTTTTGACAGATGATTTCTTAATTCAGTTACTGTTATTTCTTTATTACTCACCACATATGCACATAGATACTTGTTACCTTCTTTATCTTCTCTGTCTATTACTACTGCTTCTTTTATTTCTTCATGTTTTAGTAATTGGATTTCTATTTCTCCAAGTTCTATTCTAAAGCCTCTTATTTTTACTTGATTATCTATTCTTCCTATGAATTCAATATTTCCATCTGGTAGCCACCTTGCCCAATCTCCTGTCTTGTACATTCTTTCTCCGGGCTCATATGGATTTGCTATAAACTTCTCTTCATTTAACTCTGGTCTATTTAAGTATCCTCTTGCAAGTCCATCTCCCGATATACAAAGTTCCCCTGGTATTCCTGTTGGTTGTAGTTTATTATTCTTATCTACTATATATACTCTTGTGTTTGATATTGGCTTACCTATTGATATTACTGTATTTTTAGCCTTACTTATACAATAATATGTTGCATAAACAGTACTTTCTGTAGGGCCGTATACATGTATAAGTTTGTCTTCTTCTAATGATTTCATCACTTTCCTTACATGTTTACATGAAACCATTTGACCTCCAAAAAGAATTTTCCTTAAATTCTTAAAAACTTCAGGTTTTGTATCTGACAACACATTAAATAATGCAGTTGTTATAAAAAGTACACTTATTCCTTTGTTTTTGATTATTTTCATTAATTCAATCATATTTGTGGTATTTTCTTTGCTAATTACAACTAGTTCTGCACCATTTAAAATTGCTCCAAAAATATCAAATATCGAACCATCAAAGGCATAATTAGATAACTGCAGTATCGTATCATTTTCTAAAATATCAATGTAATTAGTCTCTTTTACAACTCTAATTGCACTAAAATGTTCAATCATAACACCTTTAGGTTTTCCTGTCGTTCCCGATGTATAGATCACATATGCCAGGTCACTTGGTTCATTTATCTTATCCAAATTACTGCTGTCTCCTACATACACATCTTCTTTATCTATCTCTATTATACTTCCACTAAACATAATTTTACCTACTAGCTGTGTTTGTGTTAACAGAATATCTGCTTTACTGTCTTCTAGCATATATTCTATTCTTTCCTTCGGATACTCCGGATCTATTGGCAGATATGCTCCTCCTGCTTTTAATATTGACACTATTCCTACTATCATTTCTAAAGAGCGTTCTACCATTATTCCTACAATCTTATCTGGTCCTACCCCTTTTTCTCTTAATACCCTTGCTAATTGATTTGCCTTATTGTTTAATTCTCTATAACTTAACTTTTTATCTTCATATACTAGTGCTATATTCTCTGGTGATTTTTCTACTTGTTCTTCAAACAGTTCATATATGGTTTTATCTTTGGGATAGTCTGCTTTTGTATTATTAAACTCTACTAATATTTTTTTCTTTTCTTCTTCTGATAGCATATCCATTTCTGATATCTTTTTCTCTGGATTTTCTGTTACTTCCTTTAATAAATTTTCTATATGCTTAGATATCATTTTTATATATTGCTCATCGTATATACTTCCGTTGTAATTTAATTTCAACATTATTTCATCTACCATAGCT
>JAUZPI010000248.1 GCA_030706015.1 Bacillota bacterium | reverse complement strand
AGCCAGGGTAAGCAGCATATCTGGAATCTTTACCTTTACAACTAGAAAAGAATTCACAGCACCAATAATCAACCCTGCCAACAAAGCTAATACTACAGAAATAAAGGTTCCCTGCTTATGCCAAACAAATAATGATATTACTACTGCATCTGCTATAGAGGCTGCAGCACCTACAGATAGATCAAAGCCGCCTACCGTTAAGGATATAGTAATACCTATGGCTATAATTGTTACGATGGATATGGAACGAAGTATATTTACAATATTTTGACCCTGAAAAAAATTTTTTTGAACCACCCCAAAAACTAATATTAATAAAGCTATAGTTATCAAGGTTCCATACTTATATAAAAAATCAAACACTTGAAAACTGCTTTTCCCAGCACCTTCAGTGCGTACACTACTATTAATACTCACAATCAATGCCCTCCTGTCGAATAAAATAAAAGTTCTTCTTCATTGGTTTCATTAGTCCTTAGCTCCTTCACAATTTTCCCGTCGTAAATTGCGTATATTCTATCTGTAATTCCTAGAAGCTCTGACATTTCGCAGGAAGCATAGATTATAGTTCTGCCTTGGTCTGCTAAATCCCGTATAAGCTTAAAGATATCTTCCCTGGCTCCTATATCTACTCCTTTTGTAGGTTCATCAAAGATAAATATCTCTGCATCTGTATGAAGCCATTTTCCTACTACTACCTTCTGTTGGTTTCCTCCAGATAGCAGTGCTGCCTTCTGATTTTCACTGGCAGCTTTTATTTGAAGCTTTCTTATTAAATCTAAAGCTACTTCACTTTCCTTCTTTAAATTAAAAAAGCCTAAGGTCTTTGAAAACTTATTTATATCAGTAGAAGAAATATTTACAGCTATAGATTCCTCTGTGAGTATTCCTTCCTTTCTTCTCTCCTCAGGAATTAGCGCTATTTTATTTTTAACTGCATCCCTTGGCGATTTTATTTTAGTGCTTTTACCTTTTATAAAAATATCCCCATTTATTTTATTTGAAGCACCAAAGACAGCATTACAAAGCTCTGTTTTGCCGGCTCCCACAAGACCAGCAACACCTAGAATTTCTCCTTTGTTAGCATAAAGACTTATTCCTTTAAGCTTATCATTGTCTCTAAGGTTTTCTATCCTTAATATATTTTCTTTTGAAACAAAAGCTCTCTTTTCAAAGCTCTGCTTAAAACTTTTACCAAGCATATATTCTACTATTTTATTTTGTGTTAAAGCTTTAATTTCTTTATTTATAACCAATTCCCCATCCCTAAGTATTGTTACTTCATCACATATCTCAAATAATTCAGGCAGCCTGTGTGAAATGAAAATAATTCCAACATTCTTTGATTTCAGATCCTTAATTACCTTAAAAAGTTCTTCTGTTTCTCTATTACTTAAAGGTGCTGTAGGCTCATCAAGTATAAGAAATTTACACTGACTAGATATGGCTCTTGCAATAAGAACCATCTGCTTTTCAGCTAAAGTAAGCTCCTCTCCAAGCTTTCTTACAGAAATATTTAAATTTAAGCCTTTAAGAATCTCTTCAGCCTTTTTATAAATACTCTTCCAATTTATAAAGAACTCCTTATCCATACCGTTAGCTATTTCATCTAATAAGATATTTTCAGCAGCAGAGAGGTAAGGCACTATGACAGTGTCCACCTCCTGATATACTACCTGTATTCCTTTTTCTTTAGCAGCTTTAGGTGAGGTAATGTGCATAGGCTTTTTATCTATAAATATTTGGCCTGTGTAATGGTTATAGGCTCCTGAAAGAATTTTCATCAAGGTTGACTTTCCTGCTCCATTTGCCCCTACCACAGCATGAACCTTTCCACCTTCCGCAGTAAAGTTTACGGATTTTAGAGCCTTT
>JAUZPI010000247.1 GCA_030706015.1 Bacillota bacterium | reverse complement strand
GTTATGTTTCTTTCTTTTTGAAGCTTCACAATATACTCCCAAATATGAGATCGTGTTTGTGGATCAAGCCCTGTGGTAGGCTCATCAAGAAATAAAACTTTTGGGTAGTGAATTAACCCACGGGCAATTTCTACACGACGTTTCATACCACCTGATAAAGCACCTACTAATTTCTTTCTTTCACCTAATAAATCAACTAGATTTAAAACAAATTGAATACGCTCCTCAACTTCCCTTTTAGGAACATTATAAAAGACACAGTGCATTTTAAGATTCTCTTCAATTGTCATTTTTGAATCTAAAGTTGAATCCTGAAACACAACTCCAATTGCCGATCTAACTTCGCTTTTTTGTGTAGTAACATCTTTTCCATCTATTATAAGTGTACCTGATGTCTTTTCAAAAATTGTGCATAGTGTATTTATGGTAGTACTTTTACCTGCACCATTGGGTCCTAAAAAAGCAAAAATACTTCCTTCTTCCACAGTAAAAGAAATACCATTTACAGCTGTAAAGTCACCGTATTTTTTAGTAAAATTTCTAACTTCAATTATCGGATTCATTTTTCCTCCTCCTTGTAACTTCTGTACCAATAATTATACTATATCCAACCTTTGAATCAAAATAACTTCTCCAGTCCCCTCTATATCTTCTAATATCTAATGTTTTCCAAAGCAACCTCCTGCCTATCACAAGAAGAAAATAATTTATAAGCTTTTTTATTAGTTCACTTTGAGATATCAATACCTTTAATTTCTTCTTTGAATCTTTCAGGTATATTTTTTGTTAATTTGTTTATCTTAAATTTAAAATAAATATACACAAGGTTCTTAGGAAGTTTCATTTCCTTAGAATAGAAGGAAATAAGTTTATGTACACTATTAGTCATATCCTTAATTTCATCTTTTAAAAGTACACCATACTGCACTCCCATTTCATAATGAGTACCAGACAAATTAACTTGTACAGGTACATTCTTTCAAAATTAATAACCCTAACATATCACTTGAATTACTTCTAAATCAAGGTATTTTATTCTTAATCGCACTATTAACATTATAAGTTGGATTTTATCGTTATATAAGATTAAAATCCTCTACATCTTTTACTGATATAGAGGATTGCCACTTTAAGCTTATTTCTTTATTCTTTTTATTTCTTCTACTGACAACCCAGTTTTCACTGAAATTGTTTCTATATCTAAAACATCTAGTAATTTTCTTGCCACATCAAGTTTCCCCTCTTTTATTCCCTCTTTTATTCCTTCTTTTATTCCCTCTTTTATTCCTTCTTTTATTCCCTCTAACTTACCTTCCTCTTTTAGCTTTTTATCTAATTCAAACTTTTTCATAACTTCCAATATAAATTCTCTGTTATCATCACTTATTTTTCCTATTCCCATATCCTTATACACCTCCAATAGTTCATTCGGGTTTGCTTCTGCCAGCACATTCATTATTACTCCATATAACGGATTTTTAATGTTGTTTATATATTCTTCTATCCATTTTTTCATTAGCTCTTTACTGCTGTGTTCCATCTGAAGTAATTTTAAATATTTTGCTTCCTCGTCTCTTAGTTCTTTTGAAACTATCAACTGTGTTTCTATGTCTGTATTTTCTATATAATATATGCCATTATCTTTTCTTTTAAGCTCTGCTCTATGTTCACTTTTCAAGTATTCTACTAATTTTCTCGGATACTTACTTGAGGTTAACGTTATTGTGATTTCTTTAATATCTATCGTGTTTGTTCCCTCTGATAGCGCCTTATATAAATATGCATATGCCTTTACTTTATAGTAATCATCTATTGATATATAATCTGTTGGTGACTTATATTCAAATATATTATATTTTCTAAATATCTTCCCTATAG
>JAUZPI010000246.1 GCA_030706015.1 Bacillota bacterium | reverse complement strand
TGGTAACCATCTTGCCAGGTCTCCTGTCTTGTACATTCTTTCTCCTGGCTCATATGGATTTGGTATAAACTTCTCGTCTGTTAATTCTGGCCTATTTAGGTATCCTCTTGCAAGTCCTTCTCCTGATATACATAGTTCTCCCCGAACACCAATTGGTTGTAAACTATTGCCATTGTTCAGTATATATGTTTTCACATTTGATAACGGCTTTCCAATTGGAATACTATTATACATACTAATATGTTCCTGTTTTATTTCAAATGTAGTTGTAATATCGCAACACTCAGTTGGACCATAAACATTAGTAACTTTAACCTTGTTCTTACTATCCGTAAATTTTTGATAAAACTTCATCAATGATTTCAATGGGAGTGCATCTCCACCTATTAGAAAATGCTTTACATTTAAATGTTTATTTTCATGTATGGAATCATCAAGTAATATTTCTAATAAAATCGGGGTACCATCAGAAATATCAATTAAATTTCTATTATAATACTTCTTTAAAATATCACCATTTAACCTTACCATTTTAGGAACTATATATAATGTGTTTCCTTTCAATATTGAAGGATAAATTTGATTTACAGAGGCATCAAATATATATGGTGCTATTAATGCAACTCTTAAGATTCCTTCATATTTATTATATATGTTCTTCAAAATATCCACAGTTAGATTTATAATGCTTCTGTGTTCAACCATAACACCTTTAGGTTTTCCTGTTGATCCTGATGTATAGATTACATATGCTAAATCATTTGCTGTATTTATTTTCTCTAGATTACTACTGTCTCCTACATACAAATCTTCTCTGTCTATCTCTATTATGCTACCACTAAACTCTATCTTTCCTACTAACTCTGTTTGTGTTAACATAATATCTGCTCCACTATCTTCTAGCATATATCCTATTCTTTCTTTGGGATATTCTGGGTCTATTGGCATGTATGCTCCTCCTGCCTTTAATATGCCCATTATTCCTACTATCATCTCTATGGAGCGCTCTACCATTATTCCTGCTATTTTGTCTGGTCCTGCTCCTTTTTCTCTTAACACCCTTGCTAATTGATTTGCTCTTTCGTTTAGTTGCCTATAGCTTAATTGTTTTTCTTCATATACTACTGCTATATTATCAGGCGTCTTCTCTACCTGTTCTTCAAACAGTTCATATATGATCTTATCCTTTGGATACTCTGCTTTTGTATCATTAAATTCTACTAATATTCTTCTCTTTTCTTCTTCTGACAGCATCTCTATTTCTGAGATCTTTCTCTCTGGATTCTCTGCTACTTCTTTTAGTATGTTTATAAAGTAATCCCTTACTCTTTCTATGCTTTCTCTCTTAAACAACTTTGTACAATATTGTAGATTGAATTCTATTTCTGCTTCTGTTTCCACTGCTGTTAACGTAATATCAAATTTTGATACTTTATAAGCAAATTCATATGGTTTGAATTTTAAATTACTAACTTTTATTTCCTGAACATCCATATTTCGGAGTACAAACATTGTATCAAACAAAGTATTTCTACTTAAATCCCTTTTTATATTTAATTTCTCTACTAACTCATCAAACTGATAGTCTTGATTTTCATAGGCATTTAATGCACTCTTTTTTATCTCTTGTAAAAACTCTTTAAATGTTTTCTCTCCCTTTGGATAATTTCTCATTGCCAATGTATTTACAAACATTCCCACTATATCCTGAAGCTGTGCATGTGGTCTTCCTGCTATTGGTGATCCTACCACTATATCTTCCTGTTCACTATATTTTGACAATAGGATATTGTAGGCTGTTAATAAGGTCATGTACATTGTTGTTCCATTTGTTCTGTTTATTTTCTTTATCTTTTCTGCTAATTCTCTATCTACCTTAAACCCTATGCTTTCCCCTTCAAAGCT
>JAUZPI010000245.1 GCA_030706015.1 Bacillota bacterium | reverse complement strand
TGATTTTTCAATTGTCCAAAGTCAATATTACCTTGCCATTTTGATAAATCAGCAATCATTGTTTATTCCCTCCAACCTTATTTTGATCAAAATATTTCGTAATGAACTTGATATCAATACCAATTCGACTTAAATTTTCCACGATAGACATTCCTTCATAGGTAACGATTAACCCAATTCCTAATTTGACCACATACCCTTTTGCTTCAAAATAGGCATCGATAAACACACAAAAAGCGAGTGCTACAAACAGTCCCACTTTTCGAATCAATCCTATGAAATTGATCGATGAATTAATTTTCTTTTCTGCTGCTGCTGCAAGTAACCCTGTGATGACATCAAAAAGAATCAATCCAAGTGCAAGATACCATATATTTCCGACCACTGATGTGATATCAAAACCTGTTATAAATTCCACGTTGATTCCTCCTATATAAAAAGCACCTATTCAACTAGCTGCTTTGCAGTATTAATTCCATAATTAAAGCCAGCCATAAACATATCTACAAAAACACTTGATAATTTATTTCTTTCATCTTCGGGCATATAGTCGAATTCACCATTATATTTTTTTGCTGTTTTGCTAATTTCAAATTGTACTTCTTTCATTATTTGTTCTCGTTTTATATCCATATTTTCACCTCAAATAAAAAGAGAACTGATATGATCAGCTCCCTACTTTGGTATTCCAAATAAAAATCTACAAACAAAAAATCCGACAATATAGGCAATAAAAGCCCATTGAGGTATCCATCCATATTTAGGTGCTACTACTCCAATGATGCAACCTATTATAAATATTAGAATAAACGTAATCAAACCTATCATAAATAGAACACCATATTCAGTAAAACCACCAATTAAGGCATAATACACTTTTTTGATATTAAATAACAGGTAAACAAGGAACATGATTAATAAAGCCCAATATGTTAAATCCACATTGCACCTCCCATGGATATTATTGTAATAATTATACATCCATAGAAGGTAATCAAGATACTATTTTTGCATATTTTGTAGTAGTTGAGTTAACGCAAAAATAGATTTTAGTTTCTCATCCGGAGACATGGAAGAATCTTTCTGTATATCTTGAATTTTCTTTTGGATTGCATTAACCTGTCGTTGGCTTTGCATATTGTTAAAGAACGCTTGTTTATCAGGTGAATTTTGATAAGATGCTGTTTGTTTGGCTGATAATGGTTGCTGATTTTTATTGTAATAATCTCTACCTTGCGCTGTCGTAGTTGGACCAAACATGAGTGAATGCAATAAATCAGATGGATTATTAGCATCCACTGGATACTGTAATTTGCCCTGATTATTGTAAGCTCCACCTTTTGCTAATGCTTCAATTCCATTCCATGATTTTTTAGCTTGATTGCCTCCGAATGGAAGACCGATAGCCAGTGTATCTTTACCAGCCTGTTTCCAATTACCGCCAACTACATCGATAGCAGGTTTAAATATAGTGCTTGCAGCTCCTAATCCTGTTCCAAAACGGTCCGGTGAACGATCTCCAAATACTGATTCTTTCTGCTGTTGGTTAATCAAGCCCATCGCTTGTGGAATATAGTTACCCCCAGGAATATTACCAACCGTTTCACCAAATAAATTTGCTAATCCATTTTTTGTTTTATCAATATTTGTTGCTGTATTATCTTTGCTTATTCCTTGTATAAATGCCCCTATTGGATTATAAGAAACATCACTGCCTTTTACACGATTCATAACTTCGTTTAATCCATAAGATACTGCTAAGAAAGTAATAATCCCTGCAAAATCTTTTTGACTCACTTGCTTTCCTAACACTTTCCATTGGTTTCCTACTTCGAGAGAGAATGGAGCTACCAACTGCATAATTTTAGATTTTTGCATTACAGGAATTTCACCTATACCACGTCCAGCT
>JAUZPI010000244.1 GCA_030706015.1 Bacillota bacterium | reverse complement strand
ATATTATTTGGCATACTGATTACCTCCCGTGTGTGTATTTGTCTAGTCAACTTTTATATAACACGTTGGGGTACAGTATGCTATATTTATTTTTTGGTAATGTTACCAATCTAGATTCTTATTTTGCAGAACTAAAGTAATAACTACTTTTAATAAGGAGAAGGTTTATGAAAAATAGAAGAAAAATCATTTTATATATTGCTACGAGTTTAGATGGATATATTGCCAGAGAAAATGGAGATATAGATTGGCTGCCAGAGGTTGAAAATCAGGATTTTGGCTACTATGAATTTTTAAGAACAGTAGATACAATTGTTATGGGTAAAAGAACCTATGACCAGGTACTAACCTTTGGTGATTTTCCATATATACATAAAAAATGCTATGTGTTTTCAAGTTCGCACACAGGTAAAGATAAATATGTTGAATTTATAAACAGCTCTGCTAAGGACTTTGTAGATAAACTAAATGAGGAAGCTGGTGGTGATATATGGCTTGTAGGCGGTGCAGATTTAGTGAATTCATTTATGAAAAATAATCTTATTGATGAGCTTATTGTATCCATAATTCCTATAATTTTAGGAAAAGGAATAAGATTATTTGATAACAATAATCCAGAAACAAGGCTTCAGCTAGTTGAAAGCACAAGCTATAGTGAAGGGATCGTTCAAATTTATTACAGTAAACTTTAGCTCATCTGCATAGATTCAAGTATTTAGCTAAAAATAACTACATACTTGGAGGTGATCAAAATGAAAAAACTATTATACATTCCTGTTAACTCAAAACCAGAAAATATGTCTACAAGTAAAACCGTGGGAAGAGAATTTGTTAATCGCTTTATTGCCAGAAATCCTGATTATTCTGTAGAGGAACTTGACTTATACAACGAATACATACCTGAAATTAATCATAGAATTTTCAATGGCAGAGGTGAACCTGTTACAGGTCAGCAATATAATTCACTTTCAGAGGAAGATAAAAAGGCAGTAGATAGAATTAATTTTCTCTGTGAGCAATTTTTAAGTGCAGATACCTATGTAATTGCTGCACCTATGTGGAGTTCTTCCTTCCCTTCTATTTTAAAAAGATATGTAGACTGCGTTATAATTAATAACAAAGTAATTAAAGTTACTCCTGGAGATGCAACAGGTCTTCTGGGAAATAAAGAAAGATCTATGGTTTATATTCAATCCTCTGGAGGAGTTTATCCAAAGCTCTTTGGAGGAAAATTCAATCACGGCGTGGATTATTTCCATGATATATTTAAATTTTTAGGTGTAGATAATTTTGAAAAAATTCTTGTAGAAGGTGTAGATAAGCCAAACATTGGCAAGGATGAAGCTATAAAAAGAGCTATTGAAGATGTTAATTATGTAGTGGATAAATTATCCAGCGATGCTCTAATAAGAATATAAAAAAGGAGGAACAATTCCTCCTTTAATTTATTTTGTGTTGTCCTTTGCAGCTTCTTTGTTGGATAAAACTATATCACAAGCTTGACCTTGATATGCAAATTTAACACCCGCTAAATATATTAGTGCTGCAAGTATTAATATATATGCAATAATGTATACTGGGTTAAGTAACCCTGCAGGAGCAGTTTTATAAATAGTAAGAGTTCCAAAGAACATAAATATAATTCCAGCTGCCCATTTTATATATATTTCAGGAATATGTCTGCACATCCATGCACCGCCAACGATTCCTATTCCATCAGCTATAAGCATACCTGTAGTACTTCCTGCTAGTATAAATAATGGCTGATGACTTTCTGCTGATATGGCTATGGTCATAAGTTGAGTTTTGTCTCCCATTTCTGCTAAGAAAAAGGCAATAGCTACTGTAACAATTGGACCAAACTTATTTTTCTTTTCATCTTCCTCATCGATTTTATCTCCTCTTAAAGTCCAAAGTCCAAATACT
>JAUZPI010000243.1 GCA_030706015.1 Bacillota bacterium | reverse complement strand
TAATAGATGGTATTAAGATAGGCGGCGTTGGT
Source organism: Bacillota bacterium (assembly GCA_030706015.1). GTDB lineage: Bacteria > Bacillota > Clostridia > Clostridiales > Clostridiaceae > JAUZPI01. The sequence goes on along the minus strand of JAUZPI010000243.1, from coordinate 1,904 downwards.
TATTATTTAGGGGAAGCTGAAGATTCTAATGTTAACTTATTTATATAATGTAAGAACTAAAGCATATGATGGATTAAATATTGAATTCATCATATGCTTTTAGCATACATGCCATATTATCCAAATTTATAACTACGAAATCGTTATTCAAATTTTCTACACATTTTTATGCTATAATCCATTTGTAATTATCAATATGCACCCTATTTAATTAACGGAGGTGATATTTTGAACAATATTCCCTTACTTGTTGCCTTTTCTGCTGGACTTCTTTCCTTTGTATCTCCCTGTGTGCTGCCGCTAATTCCAGCTTATATAGGTTATTTAACTGGAATGACTCATGAACAAATGGCAGAGAATAAATCAAAAATTAAAATCTCATATAAAGCTGCTGGTTTTATCCTTGGATTTTCCATTGTATTTATAGCACTTGGTGCCTCTGCAACTTCCTTGGGAAGATTATTAATTCAACATCAGCTAGTATTTAGAAAGCTTGCTGGATTACTAATAATTATTTTCGGTATACATGCCATCGGGATTTTTAAAATAAAATTTCTTTATTATGAAAAAAAGCTCTTATCCTTCGATAAAGCTTATGGAAAACTTGGACCAGTAATAATGGGAATAGCTTTTGCCTTTGGTTGGACGCCTTGCGTGGGTCCAATATTATCATCAATACTTTTATATGCTGGAAGCTTACACACAGTAAGCAAAGGTATTTTACTGCTTACAGCTTATTCTATGGGTATGGCAGTGCCATTTATGATAACAGCCGTAGCTATGAACAGCCTTTTAAATAAGATTAAGAAATTTTCTAAATATCTCCCTGCTGTTTCTATCCTTAGCGGAATATTAATGATTATACTTGGTATTTTCATTTTTACTAATAAGCTTGGGATTATTAGCTCCTATTTTAACTTCATTAATTTTTAAAGGTGGTATACGTGATGAAAAAACTATTGTTTATAATATTATGTCTTGTAGTAGTTGGTGGTGCAGTTTACTTCGTAAAAGCTTATAATAAACAACTTTCAGATGATGCTGCTAATAAAACTAATACAGTAAATAATTCTGCTCAAAAAGATGAAAGCACTGGCAGTGCATCTCAAATTAATCCTAATAGTGTAAATATTAAAGCTCCTGATTTTAAACTTAAAGGTATAGATGGCAAGGAAGTCTCCTTAAATGATTTTAAAGGAAAAAAAGTTTATCTTAACTTCTGGGCCAGCTGGTGTCCTCCCTGCAAAGCAGAAATGCCTGAAATTGAAAAGCTGTATGAAGAGACAAAAGACAGCGATGTGGTTATACTAGCAGTAAGTGTAGACCAGAATCCAGAGGATGCAGTGAATTTCATTAAGAGTAATAATTATACCTTCAAGGTACTTTTAGACGATGGCAATGCAGCGAACAGCTATAATATATCATCAATACCAGCTTCTTTCTTTATTGACAAAAATGGCTTTATCAAAGCCCAGCATGTTGGTGGTATGAATATAGACCAAATGAAAGGTTACATTAACAACATTAAATAGTTATCATTTCTCCTTAATTCCTTCACAATTGTTTTCTATAATAAAGACATACTAAATAATAAATTTTAAGGAGGAGTCAATATGTTTTGCAGAGGTTTTGGACCTATGGGATATGGATTTGCTTCACATGGTTATTTTGGCGGCGGCTTTATGTTGATAATGATGGTATTCAGACTTTTAATACTTATTGGTATCGTAGTATTGGCAGTTAAGCTGTTTAAGAAATATACTAATAATTCTTCCAGCGTCATTAGAATACTGGATGAAAAATTTGCTAAAGGCGAGATATCAGAAGAAGAATATATAAAAAGAAAATCTATTCTAAAACAAAAAAACTAGAGATTGATTTCTCTAGTTTTTTTCAAAATAGTC
>JAUZPI010000242.1 GCA_030706015.1 Bacillota bacterium | reverse complement strand
TAGGTACTACTGTAGGACTTGTAATGCTGTATTCTTCTAGGGGATTTATGGTTAAACTGTTTCTTGATGTTTTCATATTTTGCATTAGAAATCTTTTAAATCTAGATTTGCTTTTTAGTATTATAGGTAATAATTTATTATTCATTATCTAAAAGCCCAATACTGTAAGTTTCCAGTATCACCATAAGTTTTTACGTATAAAGCACTTATAGGACCAGGTAAATTCTGTGTTTCTAATGCAGTATAGTTATTATAGTTACCGTTATTATTTACTGAAATCTGACAATCTGTAGTCGGTTTTACATTAACTAAGGACAAATTTGCACTTTGAAAATCAATCATACTTTCTGTTGCTGTAATTGCTACTGTGCCTATGTTGTTCATAAAAACACCTCCTTAAATATATCCTGCCTCAACCAAAATATCATAAACTACTTCTGGAACTTCTACGGTTTCGCCTCTATTTATAAAAAAGTTATATCCATTCACGCACACTGGAACTACTATGTCTTTAGGATTTAATTTGTCTTTAGGTATTCTAAGCTTAACTTTAGGTTGCTTATTAATTTCCTTGCCTATAACTTTACTCATTTTATCAATTTCTGAATCTGATATTTTAGGTGTTACTACCTTAACTTCTTCTACATTTTCTTTTATATCTGACATTTATATTCCTCCCAAAATTCAATTAAAGAGGGGAATATATCCCCTCATATTTTTACAATGAACAGTAATGCTCAATTCTACACATAGCCAATTCTTGGAGTCTAGCTGTACCTAACATAGCTTTCCAACCTGCTGATGATCTTTGATCTAAAGGATCGGCTACACCAGAAGAACCATTTGCTTTTATGATAGTTTGTGGTTTAGATGAACCCTCTATATCTATTACACCATACGCATTTTGACCAATTATCATAGTTGCGTGGATATCAACACCTGCTGCTCCTGCTCCTGTGAATATCTTTGAGTTAGTATTTCTTACAAATCTAACGCCAAATAGTTGTCCTACTTCACCTTTATAGATGTTTGTCTTATCTTGATATTGAGATACATTTATCCAAGCTGAGTCGGACATTAAATCGTACTCTGTGTCTGGATCAATTATTCCAACAAAGAAACCGTCTTGCATTGGTTTAGCATTGTTTTTTCTAAGTGTTCTTACTGCCTTTTTAATTTCTGTACCTGTCAATATATCACCTGCTGCAACGGTAACTCTTGAAGCTCTACCATTTGCATATTGTACCGATGTTCCTGCTGTAACTATATCTCTTATTACTGTGTCAATAGTAAGTGCTGCTTGATCTCCTAAAACTTGAACAGTTTCTGTGATGATTGGATCAATTGCAGTTGTGTCTACCTTATCAGAAAATACTATGTAATCTCCGTATTGTGAAACTGTTCCATTTACTGATGTGATTGAAAGTGAATTTCCTGCAGGAGTTACTCCCTCGGTTAAAGGTGTTGTTGCTGCTGTTAAAGCATTAAACTTTCTAAAGTTTACTGTGTCACCCTCTTTTTTAGGTGCAGGTCTTTTTTGTCCGTAAGTTTGATAAACTAGAGTAGGTAATAACCTGTCTATTAATACTCTGTCATAAAATGTTTTTTGTTCTGCTGTTAAAAGTCCATAAGTTTGTGTTGTTGCCATTTAAAATCACTCCTTAATTTTTAAAGTTCTATTCTCTCCCCCGACATTACTCGTTTAAGGAGGCTATCGAAATCTTTGTTACTCATAGCGTTAATATTGGTTCTAGCCTGTTCCTGTGCTCCACTAAGTGAACCAGGAGAGGTCATTGAGTTTTGTTTTAAAGCTTGTAAGGTTTTCTGTTCTGCTAAGTTTAAAGCATTTTTACTTGCATACATAGCATAAACATACTTTAAAGGAATACCTTTGTTTATTCCGTCTGCAATTGCATTCTCTGGTACCTTTGAGATGTCGGCATC
>JAUZPI010000241.1 GCA_030706015.1 Bacillota bacterium | reverse complement strand
ATTTACAGGTCGGGTAAAATAATGGCGTAGTTACTCTACTCAGTTCTATCTCCATTACCTTCCACTAAGAACCGTACATGAAGTTTTCCCTCATACGGCTCAATTGCTGAATTCCTCTAACAGTTTATGTTTCCTATCAAGTAGAATTCACTTTCACTTATTATAATATCTAACTTGGTAGTCATTATAAAGACCCCATTTATCATATATTACTTCACTACTCCATTCCTTCCACCCAAAACCAAATTTCTTTTGTGCCTTTCTTGCAAATCTTCTTACTTTTCTCTCTACCCATAATTTAATGAAAGTAAGTGTTCTAGTACAATGGCCTATTCTATAATAGTTAACCCAACCTCGCAGTATCGAATTGAGCCCTTTAATCATTTCTGTTACCGTCTTATCTTTATTTTGTAACAAATGTACTTTAACTTTTGATATCAGCTCAGCAACTTTCTTTTTCTTGGGCTTTAAGAGTACCATTTTCTTTGCTTTGTTTTTCACTAACCTAAAATCAAAGCCTAGGAATCCGAATATTTCTCTCTGGTTCATATCTACAATCTTAGTTTTCTCTACATTAAGACTAATTTTCAACTTTGTTAGTTCCTCTTTTAAGCGCTTGTATGCTTTATTTACTAGCCACGCTACAGTTTCATGCCCATTAACAAGAATTACTGTATCATCAGCAAAACGGCAGTACTCCATATTTTCACAGCCTCTTCTAGCAGTTTCCCGCTTTGCCCGTTCGAACATTCGGTCTATCTCACTTAAGTAGATGTTACTAAAAAGTGGCGAAATTACTGAGCCTTGGGGAACGCCAACCCTCCCATTTGTTTTTAGCATAAGTTTTATAAGCCTCATTATTTTCGGGTCATTAATTCTTAATGACATCTTATCCATTAATATACCATGATTAATGTTATCAAAGTAGGCTGTCAAATCCACATCTATAACTTTTGTAAAGCCTCTTACCATTCCTTTTGCAACTCTGTTAACTGCTTGATGTTGGTTTCTATTAGGTCTAAAGCCATAGCTGCATTCAGAAAAGTCCGCTTCAAATATAGGCTCAAGAATCAACTTCAATGCCCCTTGAACTACTCTATCTTTTATAGTTGCTATTCCCAGAGTTCTAGTCTTTCCATTGCTTTTAGGTATCTCTACCTTTCTATTTCTCGTAGGAAGATATGTTCCATTTATTAATTCTTCCCGAATTCCTTTTATGAAGCTATATACTCCATTTCTTTCTATTTCTTGAAAGGTTACTCCATCGATTCCTGCGGAGCCATTGTTTTGCTTCGCTAGTTTATAAGCTTTGTCTAGTGTATCCATTTTTACGACATGACAAAAAAGACCCCAAAAGCGCTTTAGCTTCTCGGATTTCGCTGTTAGATATATCTTTCTTCTCAATTCCTGCAATTCATTGATAGCTCCTGTCCTCACTATCTTGCCTCCTCTTTTGTTGAAAGAATATCAGTCAATTTGGTTCCTTTCCTCCATCGGCTTTTTGTTGTTCCGATATCCTCAGTACTACGAACCATTCCGCCATCCTCTCATCTTTCGCCCAACTTCCCACCTTCGGTTATATGGACTACCTTGCTCCAAGAATTTCTTCTATGGGATGAGTAGGACTTCCCTAGTTGCTTCTCATAACTTTCTTAACATGCTGCCACTGCTACCCCGCTGAAGTTTGCATACTATATGGTAGAGAGTATACAAATACTGTTTTCACCCAACAACCAAAGGCTCAACCTTCAGATTTTCTGCTTTACGAGGCTACATCTATGTTCATTTTCATTACAGCCTGCTAAGTTGCTCACCTGGCATATCCAGATTTTCGTCGATGGGCTTAAGCATTTCAGTTACCTTCCATACTTCCATCCAAGCTAAGTAATTTCTACCTTTTATTACTGCTGGTCCTTCCCCAGCTAGCTACGAGTGCTTTAGTCTAGGCACACGATTATTT
>JAUZPI010000240.1 GCA_030706015.1 Bacillota bacterium | reverse complement strand
GTAGAGATAGGAAAACAGCTGTTAATTACAAGAGGTGCACTTACTACCTTTAGTATTGCTAATGACGTTGCAAAGTATTTTGCTATTATTCCAGCAATATTTACCTTGGCAATACCTCAGATGCAGGTGATGAATATTATGGGATTATCAACACCTAACAGTGCGATACTTTCAGCATTAATATTTAATGCAATAATTATACCGCTATTAATACCTATAGCTATGAGAGGTGTAAAATATCGCCCTATGAAAGCTGAAATGCTATTGCTTAGAAATATGCTTGTATTTGGCCTTGGAGGTGTTATTGTACCTTTCATTGGAATTAAAGTAATAGATATATTAATAACACCTATTCTAAGGATGCTTAATTTAGGTTAATAGATTAGGTAAAGGAGAATAAAATTATGAAGACGTTAAAAAAATCTATAATTCTTAGCGTAGTTTTAATGCTTTTGTGTGGGATTATATACCCATTAGCTATGACAGGAATCAGCCAGCTTGCATTTAATAAAAAAGCTAACGGGAGTATGATAGTTAAAGATGGAAAGGAAGTAGGTTCTGAACTTATAGGACAGAGCTTCACTGATTCTAGATTCTTTAGGGGGAGGGTATCCGCAGTAAATTATAATACTTATACAGCAGCGGATACAAAGCCTGATAGCAGCGGTAAAGTAGCCTACAGTGGAGTAGCTTCTGGATCACAAAACCTTGCGCCCTCAAACAAAGCTTTGACTGATAGAGTGAAAAAGGATATAAGTGATTTTCTTAAAACTCATCCAGATGTAAAAAAAGAGGAAATACCTACGGATTTGCTTACAAGTTCAGGTTCTGGCTTAGATCCTAATATCTCTCCACAAGCTGCTAAAATTCAGATTAATGCTGTTTCTAAAGCTACTGGTATCTCTACAAGTGAATTAAATAAAATTATAGCAAATCACACTTCAGAAAGGTCCTTTGGAATATTTGGCGAACCTAGAGTAAATGTACTTCTTGTTAATCTAGATATAGCAGCAATACTTAAGCAAAATGGGAAACTTTAAAATAGTTATATTTAATCAATTATGAGAATAAGGTTGATCTGATCATTTATCGGATCGACTTTTATTCATATTTATTGGGGGTGTTCTTCATAAAAACTTTAAAAAGCAAGATAGCTTTTGTATGTATATTTTTAGTTTTCATAATAGCGGCAATAGGAATTATCTCCAGTTTTAGTGTGTATAAACTTGGAAAATCCATAGATGGTCTTATGATAGATAATTATAAAAGTATAAAAGCAGCAAATAATATGAACAATTGTATCGAAGCGGAAGATAAAGCAATTTTGCAATATATATTGTTTCAGAAAAAAGAAGCGGTAGACTCTTTTTATAATAAGAATGATGAGTTTTATAAGTGGTTTGATATAGAAAAAAATAATATTACGGAAGTTGGAGAAGGAGATTTAGTTACAAAGATTAATAAAGATTATGTTGATTTTTCAAAATCATTCTCACAGCTTCAGGATTATGAAAATAACCACAGTATTAGTGAAACCATTGATTTTTATAATTCAACTATTTCTTCTAAGGTTAAAAAGATAGATGATGATTTATATTCCTTATCGTCACTTAATGAGAAGTCAATGTTCAATGGAAAAGACAGAGTAAAAAAAAGTGCAGTTGGTTCCCTTAATATTATTCTTACAATTTCAGCTGCAGCTGCTATTGCAGGATTACTTATATCAATCTGGTATACTAAAAAATCATTACGACCAATTTATCTTCTAACTGAAACCATAAAATCCATTAAAGAAGGTGAATTAAACAAGCAAGCACCAGTTGTCAGTGAAGATGAAGTTGGTATGCTAGCGCAAGAATTTAATAGTATGACAACAAGACTTTATGAGTTTGAGAAAAGTACAACCGGAAATTTAATAGCAGAAAAAAATAAATCTTTAGCAATTGTAAGAAGTATTAGTGAT
>JAUZPI010000024.1 GCA_030706015.1 Bacillota bacterium | reverse complement strand
GAAATTTATAACAGAAGTAGCCTTGGTTGCAGCTCTTTTCTTATCATCCTCTGATAAGTTATTTAGAGCACTTTGATCAGCTGGAACATTTTGAGCATCACTTTTTTCAGCTCCCTCTAAATTCCATGAAAGTTCATATTTGTCCTTTTGAATTCTAACAAGTTTATTAGCTTTAGAATTCTTTGCAAATTTTGCTTTAAAATCATTATTCTTATTAACTAGGACATCATTATTATCTTCGTCAGTACCAGCTGCTAAGGTATTATCGATGTCTTTCCACTTACCATTATCTAGGTAGTGAACAGCCATTGGATAAACATCAGCTTCATAGGTACCATCTTCCTTAAGGAAGTGTTTTATATTCCTTTCCTTTTTTTCATCAAGCTCTCCAAGAATTTTAGCATTACTCTTGGCAGAGGATTTAACAGCTGTATTAGTATTAGCAGCAGCGCTAACATCCTCAGTACTTTGGGCTGTTACCTGCGCAGCAAATGCCTTTGTCGGCACTAGTGTCAGCATCATGCAAAATGATAGTATAAATGATATAATTCTTTTGTTCTTATTCATTGTACTCCTCCTATATAAAATGAAAAACGTAAATTTTTGTATCTCTTAAATTGTATCGAATTTCCTCCCTTCGTGTTCATGATTTGTTAACATATGGGATATTATACTATGGGTTTCATGTTATTTGTTGTCGATTTACAGTAATGAAAAAATTTTTTATTTGTTGTTTCATTTAAATATTCTTTAATTTCACTAAATATTACAATAACTTTATATCTATAGATAAATAGCCTGTCAGCCAATAAAATAAAAAAGGCATGTCTTCCTTGTAACATAAGGTTAACATGCCTTAAACTATTTTAATTTATATAATTTCCCTCACTACGGATATACCATTACCCATCATACTGTATAGAAATACCACATTCATTAAATCTCCATTATGATTTGTCACCTCTAAGTCAAAGGTGTCTACTGCGTTTATGGGAACAATAATTTGCACTTCTTCATTTAGGTGATTAAAATGAGCTTTCATGGTAGTGGCAAGTTGATATATACAAATATCCGTGCAATCTCCTACTATAACGAAATTTCTTATGCCTTTAGCTTTTAGCTTGATTATAAATTCTCTAAATTCTTCGGATACAAATCCATTGGTAGAAGACTTAGGAAAAATAATGCTGTTTCTAACCTGACAAAGCTCCTGAATTATTCTGCTTTCTTCTGTATCTTTTACACAGTGCTGAGGATATATTTTAAATTCAAGGCTGTCCTTTGGATGTTCATCATTAACTATCAAAACTGGTATATCCTTGTTATTGTCAAAAGCAGCTGCAAGTCTAGCTATTTCTGGCTTTAATGCTTCTATTCTAGGACTGTATAATGCCCCTTTGGTAGCAAAACCTTCATTCATGTCTACAACAATTAATGCTGTATTTCCAATTAAAGCTTTAGAGTCAATTGTTGGCTTACTTTCTAGTTCCTTTAACAGCGCCGCTAAAGTATCGCTGCTCCTCTTAAAAAACTCCTCTGTCTTTACTAGTTTCATACCCCTTCACTCCTCTATTTGATTTACTCTTCCCAATCAGTATTAAACATACACAATTTAGGCGGTCTATTTCCTTTTTTGCCCCCGCCAACAGGTGCTTTCTCATCTGTTTCTATTATCATATCTTCAAATTTTCTTCTAAAGTTTGCATCCTTGTATCTTTTTTCACCTTTTATCAGCTCATAGACTGTTTTCAATTCACTCCAAGTAAACTTTTCATCCAGCAGATTAAAAATAATATCTGTGTAATCAATTTTATTTCTCAAGCGCTGCAGTCCGTATTCAATAATCATAGCATGATCAAAGGCTATATTTTGCTTTTCAACTATTTCTCTAGTAATTTTTTTAGTTCTTCCGTTCTCCACAATTTTAGTAGTTTTAATAATTCCATGAGCTTCTTCAGAACCATTATTTAGAGATATTTTTATTAATCTTTCCTTATTAAAACCTTTTTCTGTGAAGGTCTTTTTCTCCTCAATTATTCTGCTGTCTACATTAAACCACTTTGCATCCTTAGCATCGTCCCCCGCAGCAACCTTCATATTTTTGCTGTTTACCAATGCCATATAAGAAGCACTTATAATTCTATGTCTAGGGTCTCTGCCTACATCTCCAAAGGTATACAGTTGTTCTAGATAAATTCCTGTAACTGCTGTTTCCTCAGCCAGTTCTCTTTCTGCTGTTGCTTCTAAATTTTCTTTTATATCTATAAAACCACCAGGCAGTGCCCATTGATTAATATAAGGATGATCCTCTCTTTTAATTAATAGTAGCATTAGCCTTTTTCCGTTGCCTGCCTCATCATCACCAATGGTAAATATAAGATTATCCGTTGTTACATAAGGAGCTTCATACTGCGATTTTGTTTTGCTATATTCCTCTAAAAACTGCTGCTCAGTCTGCCCTTTCTTGTTTATCAATTCATTTTCCATTTGAATCACCTCTAAGGAGTTAATTATTTTAATTTGTTTGTTATTAACATTTTATTAAAAACAACTTATAATGTCAATACCCATTGAAAAATTTTGTAATTATCTAAAATTATGTATAAATTCAATACAACAAAAATATTAAACTATTAAGAGTTTTTTAATGCTGCATCATCATGAAAATTCCATATAAGTAAGGGGAGAAGGGCTTATGAAGCTGCCCAGATTTATTATTTTTATTTTATCAATTATTTTGTTTATATTATTATCCATAATAGTCATAAAGATTAGTCATAAAAATACCCCTGTAATGGGGAAACCACAGTTAAAATTCAATTCAAATGGTACCTTTAAAATTGTTCAATTTGCAGATATTCAAGATGGAGCAGATACTGACGCTAGGACAATAGCTCTTATGAATAAGATACTTGATTATGAAAAACCAGATTTGGTGGTACTTACTGGAGATAATGTGGATTACCGCTGTAAATCCGCTACTGAGGTTAAAATAGCTATTTACAATATTTCAAAACCTATGGAAAAACGTCATATACCTTGGGCAATTGTTTTTGGAAATCACGATGAAGATCATGGGCAGATGAATGAAGAAGAAATGATGAAACTGTATATGTCATACCCCTACAATATTTCTCAAATGGGCTCCAAGGAAGCTGACAGCGTAGGTAATTATAACCTGCTTATTATGGACAATAAGGGTAATAAACCAATATTTAATATATACATGCTGAATTCAGGAAAGAATGCTCCCGATAATATAGGTGGTGAAGATTGGATAAAATTTAATCAAATTCAGTGGTATAGAGACACTTCCACGGAGCTTAAGAAAAAATTTCATAAAACAATACCTGCACTAATGTTTTTTCATATTCCCCTTCCTGAGTTTAAACAGGTCTGGAAAAGCGGCAATGCTGTAGGTGAAAAAAATGAAGAGGAAAGCACACCAAAGCTCAACAGCGGACTTTTTACTTCGCTAGTTGAGATGGGTGATGTAAAGGGAGTATTCGTAGGACATGACCATATAAATGATTATGTAGGAGAGCTCTATGGAATTAAATTAGGCTTTTCGCGTAATGTAGGCTATGGAACTTATGGAAAAGAGGACTTTTCTAGAGGTGCACGTGTATTTTTAATCAACAAATCCAATACTGATAAATTTCAAACCTGGATGAAATTGCAGTCAGATTTTGAGTAAAAATACCCTGCAGTGTGTCTGCAGGGTACCTAAAACCATCCTTAATAACCTCTGTTACCACCAGTATTTCTTTGTTTTCTTGATCTTCTGCATTCTCCACATCTTTGTGGTTCATTTTCAAAACCTTTTTCTTTGTAGAATGCCTGCTCTCCTTCGGTAAAAGTGAATTCTTTATCACAATCCTTGCAGATAATAGTTTTATCTGGCATATTGCATTTCCCCTTTCATAAATCCTTTGCTTAACTATCTGTGCCCCTTTATTTATACGGGTTACCATCGGGCGCCATTGGTAACCCAATTGTTATTTTGCAGCTTTTTGAGCTCTAACTTCTTTTCCCTTTATTTTCATATTTTGAAGGGCATCTAATACTATTTTTCCCTTTCCTTCTAATATGTCAATGTAGGAGAAATTATCTTGAATATCTATAATTCCTATATCATCAGCGCCAATTCCGTCAATATTAGTTAACGCTCCTACTATATCCCCTACCCTAATTTTCTTTTTCTTACCTGCATTTATATATACCTTAGTTATCTCTTTGTTTAAATTAGCTCCTTTATCACTTTTTAGCTTAGGCTTTACGCTAACCTTTTCTTTGAAGGCAGCCTTTGCTTTATTCACCTCATCTTTAGATGGAATCTCTGCTTTAGGTATTTTATACTGAATATATTCCTCAATTTCCTCTAAAAACTTCAGTTCATTTGGAGTAACAAAGGTTATTGCTTTACCCTTACTGCCTGCTCTGCCAGTTCTGCCTATTCTATGTACATAGCTTTCGTTTTCTAAAGGTATATCATAATTAATAATATGAGTCAATTCTTCAATATCTATACCTCTTGCTGCTATATCAGTAGCTACTAAAAATCTAAACTCTCCTTTTTTAAACTTTTCCATTATATCAAGTCTATCCTTTTGAAGCATGCCGCCATGCAATCCATAACAGGAGTATCGTTTTTTCATCATTTGATTAACCAGATTCTCTACATTTTCCTTAGTTCTGCAAAAAATTATACAGCTATCAGGATTCTCAATATAAAGTACTTTTGTTAATAGATCCAATTTATCACTGTTTTGAACCTCATACCAACATTGCTGTATACTCTTGGTAGTTATATTTTCTGGTGCTATTTCTATCTTTATTGGATTCTTCATATATTTACTGCAAAGCTTCTCTATTTGTTCCGGCATGGTTGCTGAGAATAGCATAGTTACCCTTGCTTTAGGAAGCTTATTAATTACAGCTTCAACCTGATCTATAAAGCCCATATTAAGCATCTTATCAGCTTCATCAATAATTAAATATTTAATATCCTCAACAACTAAACTATTCCTCTCAATATGATCAAGAGTTCTTCCTGGTGTGCCAGCTACTACATGCACTCTTTGTTTTAATTCCCTTTGCTGAACACTAAAGGGCTGCTTTCCAAAAACCGCTGCACACCTTACACGCTTAAATCTTCCAATGTTAGTTATATCCTCTTTTACTTGAACACTTAATTCTCTTGTGGGAGTTAGTATAAGTGCTTGAGGGTTTCTTTCCTCAATATCTACTTTTTCGCAGATAGGAATCCCAAAGGATGCAGTTTTCCCGCTGCCAGTTTGAGATTTTGCTATTATATCTTTTCCCTCAAGAGCAGGTATTATAACCTGCTGTTGGACTTGAGTAGGTTTTTTATAACCTAATTTAAGTATTGATTTCAATATAATTTCACTAAGTCCGTATTCGTTAAAATTTGCTTCACTCATAATTTATTTAACCTCATAAATTTTTTTCAATATTATAATCTTCGAAAATCTAAATAATATTCACAATAAATAAAAGCACATAGTGGTTTTATTGTCAATGTATTCTTGTCCACTACATGCCTATTATTAATGTATTTTATTATTTATAAGTCTATTATTTTATCAATATATCCTCAATATTTAATTTTTTTCTTTCCTGCATCATTTTATTCTCCCCCTTAATTTTTAAAGTAGACCAGTCTATTTTTATGATTTAAATTTGTGTCTAGGTATATGCTCTTAACCCTAAATCACAAATTTTCATCTATTACTGGGCTCTATTTTTAACAGCTAATAAATCTTCACGAAGATAATCAAAAGCCTCTAGCTCTTTACTAATCCTATAATAAAGTATATGACCCTCGAATACTGCGAAGGCTCTTCTGCCCCCTTTATCTGCTTTATCCTTTGGTAATCCAGAATGCTGAAGTGAATTAGAAAATATGCTGATAAGCTTATTCATTCCTAGAGTATATGCATTTGATAATTCATCTTCTATAAAGGCTATCTCAAGGCCTAAAACAGCTATGGGACATCCATAATAATTACCTTCTTTAGCTGATGCTATTATATCATTAACCATTTGGTTAATGAAAACTTCCCAAGTATTATTTGAAATAGGAGTAAGCCAATTTTCAAGAATATTCTTTCCATGGTATTTGGCAACTTCCAAGGCAAGTTCCTTTTTGCTAGAGAAGTGAAAATAAAATGATCCCTTTGACATTTCAGCTTCAGCTAATACATCATTTATTCCTGTATTTGAATAACCTCGTTCTAAAAATAATTTTGACGCAACCTCTATCAGCCTTTCTTTTGCTGCTTCTCCTTTGCTTCCTTTCATTTAATTACCTCCAGTAGATCTACTAATTATAATACTAGATCAATTGGTTTGTTTTGTAAACAAATAAATTCTCTCGACCTAAGGTCGAGCGTCCATTCATTAACATATATTAGGAATGTGATATCTACTAGTTATCTATGTTTTAAGAGATATCACATTCCAATAATCTCTGTTAATTTTAAAGCAAGTGAAACTCAGTCAACATGCTACAGAACTTTTTTTACTTAACTATTGAATATAAGAACAGCAGTAGTCTGTTGTTTCTTCTACTATCAAATTAAAGCTTGAATTTGCTGGCACTTCGAAAGATTGTCCTCCAACGATTGTAATCCATTCTTCGCTGCCTGGAAGCTTAACTTGAAGTTTTCCTGCTAAAATCTCCATTAATTCTTTGCTGCCAGTACCAAATTCATATTCTCCTGGTAACATGATTCCTAAAGTTTTCTTTTCACCATTTTCAAATAGTACTGTTCTGCTTGTTACTTTACCCTCAAAATAAATGTTTGCTTCTTTAACAATTGTTACTTTTTCGAATTGACTCATTATTTAATACACTCCTTCGTTTATTATAGAAAATGCTTTCTAGAATTTTTCCATAATCTTTTATTTATCATCTTTCCTATTAAATATATAGGATACATGGCTATGGTTAAAGCTATAACTATTAACAAAAATACTTTAGCAGCATGATTATTGGCGTTTAATATCTTGTAATCCACCAATAGTGTCATAGCTGAAAATATAAGGCTTACAGTATAAATAATTATAAGCAGTAAATTAATATTTTCCTGTCCTCTTGCAACAGTATAATCATAAAACTCAGAATATTCCTTTTGTACTTCATCAAAAAGTGCTGGTAGATCAAAAGCCTGCTGCCACTTTTTCCAAATATCCATTCCCTGTTCTGAATTTGTTATTTGGCTAAACCAGCTAAAGTGAGTAAATTTAGTAAATCTTCGCTTTAAATTTTCAATTTTGCTTGTACCACTATTCATCAATTCTTGTGAAAATAGTATTAAAGCTATTCTTTGATAAAAGGCTAATAAAAATATATAAAAATACATACTTTCATAATAGACAGGAAGCTTGTTTCTATTAAAACTTTCCCTTTCCGATGAAAAAACAACTCCAGATTCTCTTGAAAAGCCGTATTTTGAATAAGCCCATTTAGTATATGTATTGTCCTTGATATCTATAAAATCAGAGTCTAGTTGTGAACCATATTCTCCAGGAAGCACATAAAGAAATTTATAAAATTCGTTGGTTATTTCACTTAAGTCTCGCTGTTCATTCCATTCATCTTCATCTAAACACATATATGAGTATGTAAATAATCTATCAAAATAAATATTTTCTTTTTCCACATCCTCATAACCGTGCAGTAAATGATTTATAAAATCAGATAAATCCTCTACCCCATTAAAGCCTTTATTCATTATAAACATGCCGTCAGATTTCTTTTTCTTTTGATATCTAGGATTAATGGTTCTAAATTTATAATTAAAATCCAGGATATCATTTGAATATACTCCATCCGCCTTATCTAACTCTGTTTTTAAAACTAAAAAACAAATACCCGGCTCAAAGCATATTAATTCTATCTTTAATATTTCAAAATTGATACTTGTGTTATTAAATTTATAGTTATTTTTTTTACTCTCATTAATCTTGTATTGAAAATTAACACAGGTTAGTTTTGAAACGATATCTAATTTTTTCTTTAATGGCATTCTCTCATACTGATGTTTAAGGTCCTCGTCCCAATATAGGGTTGGAAAAAGAAATCTTTTAACGTATGGAAGGTAATACGCATGAGTATTTATATCTTTTTCATTGTCTCTTATGGTAAAACTCCAGTTTTCATTATCTGATAAAAATTTATTAATAAATTCTCCGTACCTTCCATTGGATACTAAAAAAGGATATATGAAATATGAATAATGATAGGTTGTCTTTAAATTCAATTTATCCACCATCTTTAAAAGATATTTATTTGTAAACAATGATACACAACCTATCTAAATATGTCAATTATAATAAAATAACATTATTTATTGTAATATTAATATTCTCTATTTCTTTGAATTTAAGAATTCGTATTTAATAACTTTCTTTGAACATACAACAATAATCACAGTCAATATACTTGTTTAAAATAAAACAAATATGTATAATTCCACTTACATTATTTACCATTCGCTTTACGCAATGTATAATATTGGTAATGAGTCAAATTTATATAAAGGAGTTTTATACATGAACAAAAAGATTATTTTCGGTATTTGTTTGGTTATCATAGTATTTATTTCCCCCCTCACCATTTACATGTTAAAGAGTGGAGTTATAGCTAAATCTCAAGGTACTGCAAATACTCAAAACACAGAATTATCTTCTGCTGCTAAAGTAAAGGCTAAGGATAACAAGGATAAGCCTGCGGATATCACATCAGATGTAAGCTTTATATCTGCAGGAGACATATTATTTCATATGCCAGAAGTAGTTTCTGCAGAAACTAATGGCACATATGATTTCAAACCAATGTTTTCAGAAGTAAAGGATATAATATCTTCTAAGGATATTTCCGTTGCAGACTTTGAAACAACAATAGACCCTAAAAAGAATTTATCTGGTTATCCTGCTTTTAATTCCCCTGTACAAACCTTAGATGCACTAAAGGATACAGGTTTTAAGGTACTTTTAAATGATCATAATCACAGCCTGGATACTGGACTAGAAGGGTTGCGAAGTACAAACAGTCTTATTAAACAGTATGGTTTTAAGGTATTAGGTTCCGGTGAACCTAATGAGGACAAAAGTGTAATTATGGAAAAGAATAATATAAAAATAGGCATGCTGTCTTATACCTACAGTACAAACTTTGGAGAACAGTATAAGGATATGATTAATTATATTGATGAAAACAAGATTAAAGCTGATGTTGAAAAGATAAGACCTAACTGTGATTTCCTTATAGTATATTTACACATTGGAACAGAGTATGTGAGAAGTGTTGAACCAGATCAGGCTAACATAGTTAATAAAATAGCGGCCTTTGGTGCAGATGCCATCCTCTGCAGTCACCCCCATGTGGCAAAGAAAACAGAGATAATAAAAGCAAATGGCAAAGATGTTTTGATTAATTACTCTATGGGAAACTTTCTCTCTAACCAGTATGATAAATATACAGATATGGGCTCCATGGAAAGTATGATAATAGAGAAACAAGGTGCTGTTACTAAATTAAAATCAGCTGAAACAATTCCAGTCTATAGACTAAGATATAGTAATAATGGCAAAACGATTTACAAGACTGTTCCTTATAATGATGTAAATAAATTCAAGGATATTTTGGGACAAAACACCCTTGCGTACATCGACCAAGTTTCAAAAGATCTTGCGTTTACCTATAGCTCCTCTCAAGTGAATGTAGCTGCAAAATAAGAACAAACAAATGCCACCGTACCCAAGCTGCATCAATATATTGGGGAATTTTAAAGCCTGTTCTTCACCACTATCATGTGAAAAGACCACATTATGAAGTTCATAATGTGGTCTTTTAACTTTTCCAAAAATAATCACCAAATCCTTAAATATGGTATTTAACTTTGGATTTTCATCTATATCATAATATTATAATTAAAGAATTGTAACTTTTAATAAGTTTATTCATAATTTGGATAAACTTACTCTTGATTAATTTAACTATTTTAAGTATAATATAGAAAAACATAGTAATCTTATTTGATTACTAGGTAATAAAGGAGGTGCTAATATTCCTTAATCAAAATAGAGGTTAAATACTAAAATATAATTCGGGTATGGGGGAGAAAGATGAGTAGAGAATTTGATAAAAATATGAGGCAACTGGTTTCTGAAATTGCAGCAAATTATAGACAAAATTCTATTCTTTCAGAGTATGATTCTTCTAATTTAGCCGATAAGGTTGAAATTATAGAAATTTTACAAGAGCTAAGGCAATTGATTTTTCCAGGTTTTTTTGACAGAAAAAAATTGTCAAATAGTACAATAGAATATTATATAGGAGATCTCTTAATTAGTATTGAGGAAAAGCTACATAGGCAGGTAAAATGTGCATTATTGCATAAAAGTCATATAAATAACGAGTATAGTGATACATATTTAGAAGAACAAACAAATGAAATATGTTTAAAATTTTTTAAAATGCTACCTAAGATACAAGAGTATATTACTACGGATGTTCAAGCCACATATGATGGTGATCCAGCTGCTGGAGATATAGAACAAATTATATTTTCATACCCAGGCATATTTGCAGTTAGCATCTATAGAATAGCTCATGAACTATACAAATTATCAGTGCCCTATATTCCAAGAATTATGACAGAATATGCACATAATGAAACAGGAATTGATATACATTCCGGTGCTCAGATTGGAAAATACTTTTTTATTGATCATGGTACGGGGGTTGTTATTGGTGAAACTTGTATCATTGGAGAAAACGTGAAGATATATCAGGGAGTTACATTGGGTGCCCTATCAACCAGAGGAGGACAAAATCTTCAAGGTGTAAAAAGACATCCTACAATTGAAGATAATGTAACTATATATTCAGGAGCATCTATTTTAGGTGGAGATACTGTTATTGGAAAAAACACTGTTATTGGTGGAAATGCGTTTATTACAAAATCAGTGCCAGATTATACAACAGTTAGTGTTAAGAATCCAGAACTTAAATTTAAAAATAGTAAGCCTAAAGAATTTGAACAAGAATTTATATTAGATTGGGTTATATAAAATAGTATATGTTGTATTATCTCGTACAACTTGAAACAATTCTAAATAATACTTTTTTATAGGAGAGAATAAATCAATGCATGAAGAGATTACGAAAAATAGTGTATTAGATACCATCGGCAATACACCATTATTTCAATTAAAACAAGTTACTAATACATTAAATGGGGTACAGGTCTATGTTAAAGCAGAATATTTTAATCCAAGTGGTTCTGTAAAAGATAGAGCAGCTTATGCGATGGTTTTAGATGGGATAAGAAGTGGTCAATTAACTAAAGAGAAGATTATTATTGATGCAACTAGCGGTAATACAGGAATTGCTTATGCGATGATTGGAGCTATATTAGGATACAAAGTGGTACTTTGCTTACCTAAAAATACTAGTAATATACGAAAATTATTACTCAAATCATATGGCGCCCAGTTAATTGAAACCAGTCCTTTAGAAAGTTCAGATGGTGCTCAGTTAAAAGCTATAGAACTGGTAAAAGAAAATCCTGATAAGTACTTTTACCCAGACCAATACAATAATGATGCAAATTGGAAAGCCCATGTTAACGGCACGGCCAAAGAAATATGGGAACAAACCAATAAAAAAGTTACTCATTTTGTTGCTGGGATGGGTACATCAGGAACTTTTGTTGGGACCTCAAGAGGATTAAAACAGTACAATCCTAATATAAAAACAATTGCTATGCAGCCGGACTCACCATTACATGGATTAGAAGGAATGAAGCATATGCAAAGTACTATTACACCTGGAATTTATGATTCGAGTATTGCAGATGATACTGTTTATGTTACAACAGAGGATGCTGAGGCCATGGTGCTAAGGCTCGCCAAGGAAGAAGGATTATTTGTAGGAATAAGTTCTGGAGCAAATGTAGTAGCAGCACTAAATTTAGCAAAAACCTTACCAGAGGGTTCAAAGGTAGTGACAATTTTATGTGACAATGGATATAGGTATGTTAATGATACAGTATGGAAGGACGGTGAAGCACTTTGATAAAATCTACCAAAGAAATAGAAAAAGCAATTAGTGAGTTTGGAGAGAAAGAATATCCAAATGAATGCTGCGGTTTACTCTTTGGCAAAATTAATTCTGACAATAGTAAAGAAATTACTGAGATATTACCTATATCTAATGCACAAAATGAGGAAAATAAATATAATCGTTTTTTAATTACACCAAAAGATATTATTAAAGGGGAACTTTATGCACGAAAGCATAATGTAGATATAATTGGATTTTATCATTCTCATCCAGATCATCCTGCAAGACCATCTCAATTTGATTTAGATCATGCATGGCCGGTATATTCATATATTATTGTATCAATAATAAAAGGAAAAGCTGATTTGATGACCTCTTGGGTATTATCATCACATAGAGAAAATTTCGAACAGGAACAGATAAATTTAATCTAAAATTTTTAAAATTTAATTTACAAAATAAAAAAGAAAAGAGGAAAAGTTATGGCAGTAACTATATTAATTCCAACAGCACTTAGATTATTTACAGATAATTTATCAGAAATTAAAGTAGAAAACTCAGTAACAGTAGCACAAGCCTTAGAGGCTTTAGTTACAGAATATGGTGATTTAAGGAGACATTTATTCACGGATGAAGGTACACTTCGTAGTTTTGTAAATGTATATATTGGTGAAGACGATATTCGTGAATTAAATGGAATAGATACAGCATTGAAAGATGATGAAACTTTAATCTTAGTTCCTTCTATTGCTGGAGGAGTATAGGAGGAAATGCAAATGTCAGATGAATTAACAAAAAAAGAATATCTTCGTTACAGCAGACATCTTATCTTACCAGAAGTAGGCTTAGAAGGACAGTTAAAATTAAAAAACAGTAAAGTATTATTAATTGGTACAGGTGGACTTGGAGCCCCGCTTGCTATGTATTTAGCAGCAGCAGGTGTTGGTACAATCGGCATTGTAGATTTTGATTTTGTAGATGAATCTAATCTGCAAAGACAAATTATACATAGTACAAGAGACGTTGGACGTCCCAAAATTGCTTCTGCAAAAGATAGGATTAAAGCAATTAATCCAACTGTTAATGTAATTGCAATTGAAACAAGATTAACTAGTGAAAATGCTTTAGATATCATTAAAGACTATGATATAGTGGCAGATGGCACAGATAATTTTCCAACACGCTATCTTGTAAATGATGCCTGTGTATTACTTGGCAAGCCTAATGTTTATGGTTCTGTATTCAGATTTGAAGGACAAGTTAGTGTATTTGGAGCCAAAGATGGTCCTTGCTACAGATGTTTATATCCATCTCCACCACCACCAGGACTTGTGCCATCTTGTGGAGAAGGCGGAATTCTTGGAGTATTGCCTGGAATTGTAGGCTGTATACAGGCTAATGAAGTAATTAAACTTATTATTGGCAATGGCAAACCTTTAGTTGGAAGATTACTATTAATAGATGCATTAAATATGAAATTTAGAGAATTGAAATTAAAGAAGGATTCAAAATGCCCTGTATGTGGAGATCATCCAACAATTACAGAGCCAATTGACTATGAATTCTTCTGTGGCTTAAAGAAGCCAAAAGATGAAGAAATCCAGGTGGATTCAATTGAACCATTGGAGTTGAAAGCACGATTTGACTCTGGTGATAATATACAAATTATTGATATGAGAGAGCCACATGAGCTAGTTATGGGTAAATTGCCAAATACAAAGGCAATTCCTTTTGGTCAAGTAATTCGTCGTATGAATGAGCTAAATCCTGATATAGATACAATTTTTGTATGCAAAATAGGCGTACGAAGTGTACTTGCCATTCGTGCACTAAAAGAAGCAGGATACAAAGGAAAATTATTTAATTTACGTGATGGTATTAATGGTTGGGCTAATGATATTGATCCAAGCATTATACAATATTAAAATTTATCAAATAAGAAAAATGGGGGAATATTATTATGTCAGAAACAAATAAACAAACAGCATTGAATGCTAAAGCAGCTTATAATCTTGCAAATGTCACAAAAACAGTACCACAATATGAGAATATTACACCAAGATATCTTCCTAGATTATTAGAATGGAAGGGACTTGAAACTGGTATTTTTCGTGTAAACAAAGTAAAAAATAAAGAAGACCTTTTAGATGTATTATGCTCTCAAGTTAATAACGATGTAGTACCAGAGGGGTTTGTTGATTATGAGGTTAATCCAAGAGAATATATTTTAAACTCTATATCCTCTATTATTAAGATAGATACACGTGTATCAGATCTTTATAGTTCTCCATATAACCAAATTAATGAACAACTTCGTTTAAGTATTGAAAGTATAAGAGAACGTCAGGAAAGTCAGTTAATTAATAACGATGATTATGGTTTATTAAAAAACGTACCAGAAGCTCAAAAAATACAATCAAGAACAGGATCTCCTACACCAGATGACTTGGATGAATTGATTACAAAGGTCTGGAAACAACCTTCCTTCTTTTTAGCACATCCAAGAGCAATTGCTGCTTTTGCAAGAGAATGCACACGTCGTGGAGTACCGCCTGTAACAACTACAATTGATGGAGCATCCATATTGACATGGAGAGGAATCCCTATTATTCCAACGAATAAATTATTAGTAGATGGTCATAGAGAGCCAAAAAGCCAAGCTGGAAAAACAAACATACTTTTAGTTCGTACTGGAGAAGAAAAACAAGGGGTTGTTGGTCTTTATCAAACAGGTTTGCCAGGAGAAAAATCAAGAGGATTATCAGTACGTTTTATGGGTATTGATAATAAGGGAATAAGTTCATACCTTCTTTCAATTTATTGCTCTGCAGCAATACTTTCTGATGATGCTATTGCAGTTTTAGAAGATGTCGAAGTAGGTAACTATTATGACTACGAATAATCAAGATTTATCAGATTACATAAGTAATTTAGCAGCAGAAAGTTTTCCGGAATTTTCTCAATCTGAGAAAGCTGATTTTACAAATTATCATGATATGGCAGCAATAAATACATATGTTAAACCGATTTACACAGAGAGTTTTAAAGAAGAGTATGCTTTTCCAAGTGGATTGGATTTAAATGAACTTACAGCAGTACCTAAAAGTACAATTTCTCCGGTGAATTATACAGAATCAATAGGTGGAATAACACCTATTGTATTGCCAAATACAGAATTTAATCATACATATGTAAAAAACTCTATTTCCTCCAGTATACATGGTATAGATGTAGCCGCAGTACGACGGGATTTTCCTATTTTAAATGAAAAGGTAGATGGAAAAAACTTAATATGGCTTGATAATGCAGCAACTACACAAAAACCTCAATCAGTGATTGATAGAATTGGCTATTTTTATAAACATGAAAATTCAAACATTCATAGAGCAGCTCATACTTTAGCTGCAAGGGCTACAGACGCATACGAAGAATCACGCAGAAAAGTGGCACAATTTTTGAATGCTCCTTCACCAGATAATATTATATTTGTACGTGGCACTACAGAAGGAATCAACTTAATAGCAAATTCATATGGTAAAAACTTTATTAGAAAAGATGATGAGATTATTGTTTCTCTTTTAGAGCATCATGCTAATATTGTACCATGGCAGTTATTATGTCAAGAAACTGGTGCTAAATTAAGAGTTATTCCAGTTGATGACTCTGGACAAATTGTATTATCAGAGTATGAAAAATTATTTAATAGTAGAACGAAGTTTGTTTCAGTTACTAATGTTTCTAATGCATTAGGTACAATTACTCCAGTTCAAGAATTAGTTTCTATTGCACATCGTCATGGAGTAAAAATATTAATTGATGGAGCACAATCAGCTTCACATATTAAAACAGATGTAAAGGCATTAGATTGTGACTTTTTTGTATTCTCTGGTCATAAAATTTATGGACCAACTGGTATTGGAGCTATTTATGCTAAAAAAGAAGTTTTAGAACAAATGAGACCTTACCAAGGCGGCGGCAATATGATACAAGACGTTACTTTTGAAAAAACAATATATCAAGCAGCGCCAAATAAATTTGAAGCAGGAACTGGAAATATTGCAGATGCAGTAGGTCTTGGAGCAGCATTAGATTATGTTGAAAAAATAGGTATAAATAATATTTTTGCATATGAACATTATTTGCTGGAATATGGTACAGAAATATTAAAACAAGTTCCAGGACTTAGATTTGTAGGAAATGCAAAAAATAGAACTAGTGTATTATCATTCGTTATCGATGGATACACCACAGAAGAAATTGGTAATGCATTAAGAGAGGAAGGAATAGCAGTTCGTGCCGGACATCATTGTGCTCAACCTATTTTAAGAAGATTTGGTTTAGAAGCTGCTGTACGCCCTTCATTAGCATTTTATAATACAACAGATGAATTAGATAAATTAACATATGTACTAAAATCTTATGTAAAAAGATAAATAATTTATATGTTAACATTCAATATGAAAGTTTTTGGATCTTAAAACCGGTTCTTCTCTACTATCATGAGAAAAAGCCACCTTATGAAAGTATTCATAGAGTGGTCTTTTTGTTTTGATCACTTGCATTAAGATAGCTGTTTTGATTACATGATAAACCTAGCTTTACTTCCTTCTTTAGCTGGAGTTACTTCTAGTCTTGAATCAATTCTTTCTTTCAGCTCTGGCACATGAGATATTATTCCAACAAGTCTTCCTCCCTTTTGCAGGTCTATAAGACATTGAATAGCATTATCCAAGGATTCTGGATCTAAGGTTCCAAAGCCTTCATCCACAAACATAGTATCTAAGCTTATTCCCCCTGCGTGAGCTTGAACCACATCCGCAAGACCAAGGGCTAGCGCTAATGATGCTTTAAAGCTTTCTCCACCGGACAGAGTTTTAACATGACGTGATTTTCCAGTGTAATTATCAAATACCTCTAGCTCAAGTCCAGATTGTTTTCTCCCTTTTCCCTTGTCTTCTTTTCTCTTAAGAATGAATCTTCCTCCAGCCATTCTGTTTAATCTTATATTAGCAGCATTAATTATTTCATCAAAGTATGCCGCCAGCACGTATCTCTCAAAGGTTATTTTCTCGTTATTATCCCCGTTAGCAATTCTAGATAATTCACCAATAACACTATACTTTGCTTCCTCTTCATTTATTGATTTATTTATCTCTTCTATCTCCTCAAGAGCCTTTTTATTATTATTTATCCTAGAGAATATGTTCTTCCCTTCTAATTCTAACTGCTCTTGCTTTTGTTTAAAATTCTCTAAACTAATTTTTAAGTTATCTAAATCAATCTCTTTCAGCTCTTCAGTATCCTTTTTAATTTTCTCTAGTCTATCCTTAAGAGATTTTAATTCTTCTCTATACTTAGTTATATCTTGTTCTAGAAGCTTGATATCTTCCTTTGACATTATTAAAGAGGCATATTCATCATAATCTGCAAAACCTGCTTCCTTTACTCTGAATGTTAACTGCGCTGTCATATCTTCTACTTCTTTTTCTGCTTCCTCAATATTTTTTGCTCTAACTTTCTTATCTGTTTCTGAGGAAGCATAATTTGAACTTGCCTTGTTATAATTTTCCTGAGCTAATTTTAAAGCCTTTTCTAGAAGGTCAAGCTCATTTCCCATCATTTTAATCCTTAATGAAAGCTTGCTGGAAGACCTCAATTCTATAGGAATTTCCTTCTCTATACTTACTGCTAATTCTTCCTCACCTTTTACTTTACCATAATGATAAGTATATTGTTGTTCTAATTCTTGAAGCTGTTTTTCCCTATTAGTTATATCATCTCCTACTTTTTTAATATTTTCTTCAAGAATATTTTTTTGCTTGACTATATTTAAAAGCTCCTCTTGCTCTTCTTTAAGCTTCTTTAATTCCTCACTTAATTCTTTTCCTTTTAAAGCTAACTGCTTCAAAGAATTATTATCTAAATCGCTAATTAATTCTTCGCCCAGCATGGATTTTAATTTTTCTTTTTTGTCAAATAAATTTTGCTTACTAGTTGTTAACATTCCATTTAAATCTGAAAGGATTTGCAGCTTCTTTTCTCTATCCTCCTTTAGACTTTCAAACTGAAGTTTTGCTTCCTTTATATCATCTTCTGTTGGCACTCCATCAATTAGCTTTGCAGGCTGTGGATGGTGAGGGGAGCCACAAACTGGACATGGTATTCCTTCCCGCAGATCCATAGCTAAAATACCCGCCTGCCCTTTTCTGAATTTATCCTCCATTAGCTCATAATGGGCTTTGAAACCTACATATTTCTTATCGAATTCATCAAAATCAGCCGCTTCCTTTTGATGAATTTTTAGCTTATTTAGATACTCATCAGTTAGCTTATAAAGCTCTCTCATCTCTTTAATAAGAAGCTCTTTCTCAAATACAATTTTATGCAGCTTCTCCTTTTCGGTTTCAGCTTGTTGAGCTTTAGTTAGTTCTTTGTTTGTCCCTTCAAGTTGAAGCTTGTTATCTTTTATGGTGATTCTCAGCTGATTAATTGATTTTTCCTTGCTGCTAAGCTCCACTCTTAATTTTGCTAATAGTGAATTCTTTTCCTCGTATACTTTGACCTTATCCTCTTGCGCTTTAAGATTAGCTATACTATCCGCAAGCTGCCTCCTCTCAGTTTCTCTAGCTTCTTCTTTCATAAGCTGTTCTTTACACAGAAGAAGTGCTCTTTCTGCTTCCTTTTGCTTATTCTCAGCATCGTTATATTGCAGCTTTCTCATCTCTAAATTCTTTTGTCTGTCTTTAAGCGAATCCTCTACAATTCTTACTTCCTGAGCTTTTCTTGCCAGCTCAAGTTCAATTTGTTTCTTTTTATATTCAACTTCTCGTGACAGGTGTATTTCATAGCTGTTTTCCAGTTCAATCTTTTCCTTCAGCTTCTTGTTTATTTCTTCTCCTTCTACAATGTTTTTTTGCATTTTTTCCTGCTCAAGCTTTAGCTTTTTTATTTCTTTATTAAGCTCACTGCTGGTATTCTCATCTATTTCAATAGCCTCTTCTGTTTTATTCACTACCTCAACTATATTTATATTTTCTGCATTTATTAATCTATTTAATAGTTCATTGTCTCCAGCTTCAATATGTCTTACATTGGTATCTCTTTTTGTTATTGTGTCACTGATTTTTCTACTGAGAGTTCTCATCTGCTCATCTAATTTTCTTTGTATAGCCTCAAAAGCTTCCGTGCCAAAAATTCTTCTAAATATAATTTCTCTATCCTTGCTCTCAGATTCTAATAATTCTCTAAACTCACCTTGAGGAAGCATTACTATTTGTCTAAATTGACTTTTATTTATTCCTAAAATTGTTCCTATCTTCTCATCTACTGCATTCCACTTGGTTACTATATCTCCGTCAGGAAGAGTTAGCTGTGCTTCAGCATTTTTAGTTACAAAACCTTCACCTCTTACTTTTTTTCTTTCCTGCTGAGGAGATCTCATGATTATGTATTTTTGTCCTCGAAGTTCAAACTCTAGTTCTATATATGTAACTGTTTCTGGCAAAGCAAAGTCACTTCTAAGACTATCTTTATCTCTGCTGCTTCCCGATGCTTCTCCAAAAAGAGCATAACTTATAGCATCAAATATAGTAGTTTTCCCTGCTCCGGTAGGCCCTGTAATTAAAAAAATATTTTTATCCTTTAGATTTGTAAAATCTATAGTCTCCGATGATGCATATGGACCAAAAGCGCTCATAGTTAATCTTAAAGGTCTCAATTATTTCGCCACCCTTTCTACTTCCTCAATAATTTCACTTACTATATCAATTTTCTCCTCCGTTAACTCCTTACCTGATATAGCTTGATAAAATTCCTGAAAAAGCTGAAGCTTTGATTTATTTTTATAGCCATGGGAAGCTGAAGTTTTACTTTCTTCTTTTGAACCTATTTCTTCTCTTCCAAGTCCCATTATATTTGGATATACTGCTCTCAGCTTTGATATTGGATCTACTAATTCTCCTTCATCTGTTAAAACTGCATATACATAATCCTCCACGTTAGCTTCCTTATAAATTTGTGGATCAATAAGCTGATTTAACGGTCCTCTTACTATTCTCATATCTCTTTTAGGCGTAAGTTCTCTAAGCCTCACAGTAACTTCTTCAGTTTCATTAAGCTCAACTATAGTTACACTCTTCTTATGATTTATTTCCGAAAAAGAATATTTAAGCAAAGAGCCTGAATATCTCATTTTATGACTTCCAACCTTTTGTGGACCATGAAGATGTCCTAATGCAGTATAGTGAAAACAGTCAAAATGCTTTGCACTAATTAGGTCAGTACCTCCTATACTTAAAAGCCGCTCTGAATCAGAGGTTTCAAGGCCTGCTCTAATATGGACTTCTTCCGTATCCTGGCCTAATGCTTCTTCTTTCATAAAAGTTACATACCCATGAGCAATTAATACATTTCTCTCATTTTCCTTTATCTCTTCTTTTATTTTGTGAATTACCCTCATCATTGCATCATCATAGGTTGAAATACTTTCATCCTTAAGAACATGTCTTACTTCTCTTGGATCAGCAAAGGGAACCATAAAGAAATTAACTATGCCCAAGTCATCCTCAAGAACAACCTTTTTAATATTACCGTTAAATACTCCTGCAATATGTAAACCATTATTGGTTAAAATCTTACTTCCAAAGGAGAGCCTTTCTGCACTATCATGATTTCCTGCTATAGCAAGTATAGGTGTTTTCATATCTAGTAATATTCTACTGAATACTCTATCTAAAAGCTCTACTGCCTCCACAGGAGGTATACTTCTATCATATAAATCTCCTGCTATAACTAAAGCATCTGGCTTTTCTTCCTCTATTATCTTAATTAACTGTTCTAATATGTACTCCTGATCCTCTATCATACTAAACTCATTTACTATCTTGCCTATATGCCAATCACCAGTGTGAATTATTTTCATATATACTCTACCCCCCTATTAATCTAAAGAGACTCTTTCATTCTTTATGGGTAGAATAAAACAAGTCTTCAAAATTGTCAAACTCTTCGCGCACAAATTCTTCATGTTAAAAACCGTATTAGATTTCTCCAATACGGTTAAATACAAATTTTTATATGTTATTTATACATATATTCTCTAGTCAAAGGAATACTGAAACCTGTTTTTCTAGCTGATTTACCTAAAAGTACTTGATAAACTGAAATATGACCTTCATAAAAATTTATTGCACAACCTGTCATATATAACAACCAAGTTCTAAAAGTCTTTTCTGCAGCTATTTCAGTTGCCTTTTCTTTTTCATTACGTAAATTGTCTACCCAATGTGATAGTGTCTTGTAATAATGTTCTCTTAAGCTCTCAACATCACAAATTTCAAAATCACAATCTTCCATTACATCTAGAACCCTGCTTATGTCATGAAGTTCACCGCCTGGGAAAATATATTTTTCAATAAATTCACTCTCTGCACCAGCTATATCAGCCTTCTTTGAATGAGTAATTCCATGATTTAAAAATAAACCATCATCTTTTAATAATCTATTCATAATTTTAAAGTACACTGGTAAATTCTTAGCCCCTACATGCTCAAACATACCAATACTAACTATCTTGTCGTAAATTTCCTCGCCTTTTATATCACGGTAATCTTTTAGCTCAACAAAGCATTTTCCTTCTAAGTTTTCATCCTTTATTCTTTGAAGGGCATATTTATATTGCTCTTCGCTAATTGTTATTCCATGGGCTTCAACTCCATAATTTTTAGCAGCCCATATAATCATACTTCCCCAGCCACAGCCTACATCTAGCAGCTTTTCCCCTGGTTTAAGTCTAAGCTTTTTACATATATGATCTAATTTATTTTCCTGTGCTGTAGTCAAATCCTCATCTTCATTTTTAAAATATGCACAGGAGTAAACCATAGTTCTTCCTAAAAACAATTTATAGAAATCATTAGATATATCATAATGGTGAGAAATATTTTCTTTATCCTTTTCTTTTGTGTGTAAGTTTAAACTAGGTAAAGCAGCAGTTTTTAAAAATAAAGTAAGTTTATCTTTATTGGATATATCCATATTTGCTAAATCGTCCTTTAACTTTATAGCTGAGAATATGTCTCCTTCTATGTCAAAGGCATTATTCATATACGCTTCAGCAAATACCATGCTATTAGGGTTCATTAGTAATTTTTTAAATGTATCCTTGTCATTAAACCTAAGTACAAACTCTGGATTTTCTGAATAAGAAACTGTTTCTCCATTCCAAAATATCATGTTGAAGTTTTTTTTAGTCTGTTCAAAGATATGTCCAATGGCTGCTATTAATCCTTCATCTTTTTCATTCTTATTAACAGCAATATTCATTGTAAATTCCTCCCATTTATTAGTATATAGAATATATTACCACTTAAAAGTTCTGTTTTCAATAAAATGTAAGTTAAACATTTTACTGTATACATCCTTTTCCATTATAATTAGTTATACCCAAAAAAAAACTATTTAATTACCTAAACCCTTGAGAGTGCTGCTCAACCGTTAAATAAAAAAATAGAGGCACTTAGCGTTCCTCTATTCTTAAAATAAAAATTCCTATTATATAAAAAATGTTTCGATTCTATTACGACCATTTTCCTTAGCTCTATATAAAGCTTCATCTGCTTTTTCAATTATTTCGCCTGATCTTAATAACTTCTTTCCTGACTTATAACAAATACCCATGCTTACTGTTATGCCAATAATTTTATCTCCAATATCAAAACTATTTTCCTCGACTTTTAATCTGATTTCTTCACACAAATCAAATACTGCTTCCTTATCCAGTTCGGGCAGCACAATACCAAATTCCTCACCGCCATATCTACCGATAATATTACTTTTCCCTGTATAGCTAATTAATATTTCTGAAAGTTCCCTCAAAATCCTGTCTCCAGATACATGTCCATAAGTATCATTAACTGTTTTAAAATAATCAATATCTAACATTACAAATGCAATATTACCACCATTGTCAGATTGCTTTTTCAGCTCCTTGTCAAATAGTTCTATTAGCAAAGAATGATTATACAGTCCAGTTAAGCCATCCTTCATTGCTAATTCCTTTAATTTGTCATGATCACTTTTATATCTTAATGCAGATTTTAGCCTTGCAATCACCTCTACCTCATCTATAGGTTTCTTTATATAGTCAAAAGCACCTAATTCCAAGGCATCTTTTATATCATTGCCGCTGTTTTTAGCAGTGACCATAATCACAGGAATATCTTTAGTTTCAAAATCTTTTTTAAGCAGCGAGCAAACCTGAAACCCGTCAATACCTGGCATCATTATATCAAGTAAAATAGCGTCTGGCTTTACCTCATATGTAGTTTTAAGTACAGATAGTCCCTCTAAGCATGAATATACTTCATACCCCTCGTCCTCTAATATTTCTTTTAATAATCTTACATTCATATTATTATCATCTACCACAAGTATCTTTGTATTCATCTAATTTATCCCCCAGCCGTTTTTTTTAAATTTATAGGAAGGTAAATTGTAAAACAACTACCCTCTCCTAAAGCGCTTACAACCTCTATACTACCATTTAACATCTCAACAAATTTTTTAGTTATTGACAGCCCAAGACCTGTCCCTCCAACCTTTCTTGTACAGGAACCATCTATTTGGCGAAACTCATCAAAAATATTTTCAATATCTTCTGGTGCTATACCAATACCATTGTCCTGTATACTGATTCTATAAAGTTTATCATCTTTATCTACAGAGAGTATTACAGTTCCTTTTTCAGAGTATTTAAAAGCGTTACTTAATATATTTATTAAAATCTGTCGTATCTTTGTACTATCGCTTACCATCAGCATATTGTCCATTGGACCAAATTGACCAATATACTTAACATTTTTTTCTTCACTCATAATTTTTATAATGGTTTCTACTTCTTTAATAACGTTAAGTAAATCAAATTCATTTAGATATAATTCCATCTTACCTGCTTCTAGCTTTGAATAATCCAAAAGACTATTTATTAAATCAAGAAGGTGATAGGATTCCTTTTTTACAATTAATAAATTTTCTAATTGCCTAGGTGGTAGCAGCTTTTCACATTTTCGAATAACTCTAGTAGTAAAACCTATAATAGAATTTAAAGGAGTCCTTAATTCATGAGACATATTTGCTAAAAACTGACCTTTTAATCTATTTGCCTCTATTGCCTCAGCTCTTTGAATCCTTAATTCTTCATTTTTCTTTTGCAGTTCTTTTTCAGCTTGTTTTCTTTTAGAAATGTCTTGAATTTCCCCTATAAAATACAAAGGATTTCCCTTACAATCTCTAACCAATGAACCACTAAGAAGTATCCATATATTTTGGCCCTTCTTATGTATATATCTTTTTTCCATATTAAAGGACTTAATCTCACCTCTTAGCAGCTTACCAACATAATTTAAATCCTTTTCCAAATCATCTGGATGAGTTATCATCTGAAAATTAATTTCTAAAAGTTCTTTTTCAGAATATCCAACTATACTGCATAAAGCCTGATTGACCTTTAACCATCGTCCATCAAGGGATACTAAAGCTATGCCGATTGCGGCATGTTCAAAGGCGGCCCTAAACCTTTCTTCACTTTCACGATGGGCCTCTTCCATAATTTTATGCTGAGTAATATCTCTGGCAATAGTTGATACTCCAACGATTATTCCTTGAGAATCAAATATAGGGGAGAAGGTGGCTGAAATATTTATTATCACTCCATCCTTTCTCATACGTGTTGACTCAAAATGACTTATCTTATCTCCACTGCTTATCCTGCTAAGAATGTTTATCATTTCTTTTCTCCTATTCTGAGGAACAATGGTAAATATAGATCTACCTATAATTTCTTCTGCTTTATAGCCATAAGTTATTTCTGCTCCAATATTCCAGCTGGTAATGGTCCCATCTAGAGCTTCTCCTACAATTGCATCATCAGTAGATTCTACTATAGCTGCCAGCCTTCTTTTAGGATCTTCTGTTATATTCAATTGCTTAAAGTCTAAATGACTCCCTTCCTTAACATAATCATTTTGTATTTGCTCATTCCAAGTTACTATAATTCCCTCATTTATACTGCAAGCCTTAACATGATAAACCTTTCTAGAAAGTTTATCCATTGGTAACTCTTCATATTTAAAAAACTTTTTTGTAAAGGGTTGCTTTGTCTCCATAACTGCACGAAGTCCTTGTAGGAGCATATGTTCCCTATCTTCAGAAAGAAGTTTTAATAACGTAATCTCATCAGGATATGCATCTGCAAAAAAACTGCTATTCATGCCTGTTTCATTAATATACTCAAAACTAAAATCCAAAATAGATCCTTCTTCATTACGTATGGGACAAAGGATAGCAAAGCAATCTATCAGGTTGTTTACTGCATCTTGAAGTCTGTCTAATGAAATATTTCCAAAACTCTTCATAAAATCCCCCCATATAAACAAGTAAAACCAAAGTGTGTTATTTTGCATTTTCCCACATGTAAATCGATATAATTCTGCTAATTATATTAATTTTATCAAATAAAACTTTAATTAGTAAATACAAAGTATTCTATAATTCCTTGTAATTTATTGTCAAACACTGAGATTGATGAACATATTGCAACAATTTTCCTCATCATATAATTATTGAGTATAAATAATTCAATCACTCATAAATCACTGGAATACCTTTATAATAAACTGGTTAATATAAATTTGTGGTTGTATAAACTGAATTATAGGAGTGACTGTGCAGCATGAAAACACTTATAGATAAACCTAATGTTCAACGTAAGGAAATAGAAAGCGTCTATGGTAAAATAAGCCCCTTCGAGTTTAAGAATAGGCTTATAAGTTTAGCTGAAGGCCAAAGAGAAAAAAGCGCTCATGCTCTGCTTGATGCTGGGAGAGGTAATCCTAATTGGACAGCAGCAGGACCTAGAGAAGCATTTTTTACCTTTGGTCAGTTTGCAGTTGAAGAAACTCGTCGAGTTTGGAGCGAGGGACATCTTGCAGGGATGCCTAAAAAAGATGGTATCTCAGAGCGGTTTAAAACTTATCTGAAAATACATGAAGATGCACCAGGCATATCATTACTGAAAAATATAATTAACTATGGTGTGGAAGTACAGGGATTTAATCCAGATGAATGGATATATGAATTAGCAGATGGAATAATCGGAGATAACTATCCAGTACCAGATCGTATGCTAGTGCATATTGAAAAAGTAGTTCATGACTACATGGTTCAGGAAATGTGCTATAACAAACCACCAGCAGGTAGATTTAATCTATTTGCTGTAGAAGGCGCAACTGCAGCAATGTGCTACATTTTCGATTCCTTAATTGCAAATGAGCTGTTATATAGAGGAGATCAGATAGCTTTAATGACTCCTATATTTACTCCTTATTTAGAAATTCCTCTTCTGCCACGCTATAATTTTGATGTAATAAAAATCAGAGCCACAGAAGTAACTTCTGATGGTACTCACACATGGCAATACCCTGAAGCTGAACTTGATAAACTGCGTGATAGAAACATAAAAGCGCTATTTGTAGTAAATCCAAGTAATCCTCCTTCAGTTGCCATTAAACCTGAGTCCGTAAAACATTTGATGGATATTGTACATAAAGATAATCCTAATTTAATGATCATATCAGATGATGTATATGGTACCTTTGTGGATAATTTCAGATCTTTAATGGCAGATTTACCATACAATACCGTAGGAGTTTATTCCTACTCAAAATATTTTGGTGTTACAGGTTGGCGTTTAGGTACAATAGCTCTTCATGAACATAATGTATTTGATAAATTACTGAAAGAATTGCCTAGCGATAAAAAAGAGGAAGTTATGCAGCGTTATGAGGCACTGTCTACCCATCCTGGAGATATACCTTTTATCGAGAGAATTGTGGCAGATAGCAGACAGGTGGCTCTTAATCATACTGCTGGTTTATCCACACCTCAACAGGTACAAATGGCCTTCTTCTCAATCTTTGGTCTGCTAGATAAGGAAAATAACTACAAGCAGCTGACAAAGGATATTTGCCGCCGCCGACAAAAACTGCTGTTTAATGGTTTAGGTTTGGATTTACGTAAGGATCCTTTTGATGCAGCCTACTATACAGAGTTTGATTTGCTAGAATGGGCAAATCATTTCTATGGAGATGAATTTGCAAACTATCTTCAAAATAACTATAAGCCTGTGGATGTGCTTTTCCGACTTGCAGAGGAATCCTCTATTGTACTCTTAAGTGGAGGTGGTTTTTATGGGCCTGAGTGGTCTATTCGTATATCTCTTGCAAACCTCAATGATGAAGCATACTCTAGAATAGGTGAATTACTCCATAAAGTATTAGAGGAATATGTAACTTCTTGGAAAAATAAAAATAAGGAAAAACAATAAGTTTTTCCTTATTACTCAATCATTTGTACTCTTTTTCTGATAATAATATCCCATACTATTTTAATCAGATATATAAATAAAACTACATTTAGCAAGGAAGTAATACTGATAATAGCATTATATACTGATCCACTGCTCTGGAAAAGTATAGCATAAGTATTTAAATATATAGTTGCACTGAACCCTGTAACAAACAACAGTATTCTTTTATCCCTCAAATATATAAATGCTAAAATAGCTAAAGCAGCAGCGGGAAATAAGTATCTTTCATGCATTCTTGTTGAAAAAGTAAATACACCTGCAATTTGTATTAATGCTGCCGCTGAGGCATATAATTTATCATTGCCTTTAATGTAGATAAACCAAGTAAACAACGTGATTAGGATGATGAAAATCATTCCCCAAACATGATAGCTGAATATAAAGAATGTACTTGAATCATTAACATAATTTTTTCCAATCAAACTATAGAAATTAAAACCATTCATTGAGGCATATGGATATTCTGATAAGGTTCCAGAGAATAATTGAAATATCCAAGTTACACCCTTATTTATTGAAAATGGAAGTATGATAACTACAGCTGTTATCAAAGCACAAGCTGCTGATTTTAGGATAGTCTTTAATTCTTTTCTTCTTACTAATTCAAAGAAGACCACCGGAAGATATATAATCCCTTGAGGCTTCATAAGTACTCCAACTGTAAATATTACCGATGAAAGAGCTATTTTTCCTTCTGTCATAAAAAATACTGCACAAGCTACAATAAATGTAAAGAAGGAATCTACTTGTCCCCATAAAGTGGAGTTTATAAAAACAGCAGGATTAAACATATAAAAAGTTAATAGCAATACACTGATTTCCTGTGAAAGATATTTACTTGCAATTCGGTAAATTAAATATGCTGTAGCAATATCAGCTATTATAGATGGCAGTTTGATTATCAATGTAAAATACTTACTTAGTACTGATACCTTCACTAATTTTCCTACTAAACATAACACATATATATACGCTGGCGGATAATCACTTGATCTAGCATTTGAATAAAATTGAGATAAGCTATTTGCGGCAGAATTTGCCCAGTTTTTAAATAGGCTTATATCAGTAGAAAATCCCCTAAAAGATAATCCTAATACTATTCTAAGTAAAAATCCTATTCCAATTAAACTTAATATTAGCAGTTTTGCGGTTTTACTATCAATTTTTATTTTTTTATTTCTATATAGAATATATATACCTACAGATAAACTTAAAAACATCAAGGAATACACCATAACAAAAGGTGCATAATTGCTGTTTGTATTGCTCGTTCTTCCGCTGCCTCCCCACATACCGCCATTGGAAGGTGCCCTAGCCTGACCTTGACCCCCACCATCGTGAGAGTTAGGAGGTGTCATACCCTTATTTCCTGTATTATCCCCAGATGCATCTGTTGGTGTTGTATTATTTTGATTAGGCTGTGAATTTGAATCCAAAGAATGCCCTCCTGGCATTCCACCTTCATTTCCGTTATTCGGAAATTGGTTTCTCCCACCACCATCAAAATTAAATTGTCCCATCCTGTTTTGATTAACATCATTGCTGCCTTTGTAATTTGCAATTGTATATACACATAAAAATGTTGATATCAATAACGCAAAAATGAGACTAATCTTAAGCTTGTGCTTTTTTATGGCTCTCATATTTCTATTCCTCCCTTTAAACCTCAAATCTAAGTTTTTAATATTATTATGTTAATAATATTATCCTAGCTTTGTGACAGATTTGTGGCAAATACATGGCAAATTTAAATAGAAAAGTAACATAGTGATTATGTCGCATGTTACTTTTCAAATTTCATCAAATATTCACCTTTCAAGCTATTCTTAAAGTTTAGCTTTATTTCTAGCAAATACTCTAAATCCTTTAAAAATTGAAAAAGCATTGCTCTATTCTCAAACTCTTCTCTTGTCTTAGGAAGATTTTGATTTCTGCAAATATTAAGTATTTCTCTTAGTTCTTCTATTAACCCTTCTGCACTATTGTATTCATGAAGAGCTAATGCTACATTTTCGGTAAAGGCTGCTACTAACTCTGTCTGTTCAAATGTCATGTAAAATCTAGCAAAATTACTTCTCATGTATCTAAGTATCTCAAATTGCATTATTCTCATTTCCATGTATTGAACGTAATATCTAGATTCATATATAAAATAATTATTTAAATTTCTATAAGCCCTTTCTCGTCCTTCTTCCAGCAAAATTTCTAATTCACTATAAAGCTTTTCCTCACCTATATATACAGATTGATCTCTTAAAGTTTCAGCCATATGAATTAGTATTTCTCTCATCTTTTCCTCAATTTTTCTTTGATCTTCTTTAATTTGACTTTCTATCTTAGGCATATATATATTTAATAATATTGCAATACCAGCACCTACTGCCATAAGTAACAATTCATTTTTTATCCAATACGGCGAAATAGATTTCTCTACTAGCAAATGACTAACTAAAACAGAACTTACTACAATTCCATCAGCTATTTTAAGTCTTACAGCTAATGGGATAAAAGCTATTAAGTATACTCCAAAAGCTACAGGATTGTAGCCTATGGAAATAAATAAAACGCCCGAAATAAATAAAGCTAATACAGTTGAGCCAAACCTCTGTATAGCAAGAATTATAGATGTTTTCTTAGTGTTTTGTATGCTTAATATAGTTATGATACCAGCAGAAACTGCATATTTTAATCCAAGGAGCTCTGCTATATAAATTGCTGCTGCCGCTCCAACAGCAGTTTTTAAAACCCTTAGTCCAAAATATCCTCTTACGAAAGATCTAATATTTATTTTCAATTTAACCTCCTCCCTTTCTCATCCTTAGCACCTCTGAAAAAAGTTATATTTACTATTATAAGTTAAGTATAATAGTAACTCAATTACGATAAACTTTTCCTATACAAATAAAAAAACCTCCTATATTACAGGAGGTCGCTGAATTTTCATATAAAATCACTTTAAAAATAAGCCTAAATCTTAAAACTGATTAAAATAATCTTTTAGTCTTGCCGGTCCTGCCAACACCTCCCTACCTATACATAAGGTACCATCTTCCTTAGTTTTAACTTCCCATTTCACAAGTATAATGCATCCATAGACGATTTCAATTCCAGTTATACATCGTGGGTGTACGCAGCTTCCATCATTAAAATATGGAGGCTCACCTACTTCTGGGAATCTTGGTCTGTGGGTATGCCCTGCGATAAGCATATGATTCTCCTTCTTCACCCACTCTGTAAGCCTTCTTCCTACAGCCTCCTTCTTCTCATAATTTTGGGCTGTACTAGTTGGATCATTCACTCCAAAGGATTCAAGCGGCTTCCATAGGTATCTAACCAAAAATCTACTAAGTCTCCACAGATCATCATTTAAACAATCCACCTGATGACCATGTATTAGCAAGATTTTATCATCAGTAACTCTATGCCTCAAAACCAATCCCTCATGAAGCTTTACTCCTTCAAATATAGGAATATAAGCTTTTTGTCTTTCATTAAAATATTGATATAAATTCTCTTTCACAAATTTGTCATCTTTTTTTACCATGTCATGATTTCCATATATGAAATAAAGTCTATCATTTATGAAGAACTTGGATAAAAGCTCAAAAACATCACTATGCATTTTAATAATATTAGAAAGCTGAGTATTTTCCCACAGTTCATCTCCATCACCAATCTCTATATAGGTGTAGCCTTTATCATAATAATGAGTCAAAGCTGCAAAATAAACATTTTGATTCTTTGAAAAATCGTCTGCCCAGCTGCCATCCCCCCGATGACAATCACTCATTAGAATAATTCTAGAGAAATCATCAAAAATAATTTCTTCAGCAGAATTGAAAACTCTAGATATACGTTTTAATACATTCATTTTTTTCACCAATTAGAATTATTTTAAATACTTCTTAATGTGGTCAAAGGCTGAAAATAATTGTCTAGGCTTACCAATACTTAATACTTCTTTATATAACTCTGGTGCTTGTTTTTTTATTGCATTCATTTTATCAGTGAAAGTATCATATTGACCTGTTATCTGCTGATACTTCTCACATAATAATTCATTTTTCCTTTGTATAATTCGATCTGATTGTCTCATCCTTGTGACTGGTTGTTCCGTACGTGCTTCGTCAAATTTTAAACTTACTGTATTACCTCTTATAATAATCTCATCCTCCAAATATCCTGCATTTTTCAATCCTTTCAAAAATGAATTACGCATTATTTCATCCTTTAAGGTGATGCTGATATTTATGGTCAGTTCCCAGGGTTCCGAAAACTCGCCCAATTTAAACCCAGTTAACCACCAATGTTTATCCTTTCTTGTAAATAATGTTTTTCCATTCTTTTTTAATGAGAGGCTTATATACAGTCGATCTGAGTCACTTGCTGCCTCATAAAATGTGCCATAAAAATAACCAGGAATATTTAAATCAGGTCCTTCAGTAGTATATATTCCTATTTCACAGCCAGTTGTTAGATCATATTGGCCTTTCCAAAACTCTATAAGCCACTTCTTGCCGCCATATTCAAAATATATAGGTTCACAATCTATAATCATTCCTAATGGGGCAGCGGCTTCATCATACAATCGGCAATATCCCATACCTCTCTGCCAGGGATTCATAATAGAGTAGAATATATCCTGTGCTGCATCATAAGCATACCCGGCATCTTGTATTGCCTTATCAAGGGCTTCATCCTCCAAATTCACCCTTCCCTCACTCCTAACAATTGACGTTAGTGCATCTATACCACCAGAAAGCCATCTAGGAAAGAACCGATGTGTTTTGAGAACGAATATACCGAAAAACACAAGTATACAAGCTAAAGAAATAGGAATCCAAAGATAGAAGTTTATTTCCCGAAAGGCTTGTATCTCATTTAACATTGAAATAACTACATTTGGTACTGCTATCATATACCTTCACC
The DNA here is from genome assembly GCA_030706015.1 of Bacillota bacterium. Classification (GTDB taxonomy): domain Bacteria; phylum Bacillota; class Clostridia; order Clostridiales; family Clostridiaceae; genus JAUZPI01. Next base: position 20,855 of record JAUZPI010000024.1, on the reverse strand, counting down.
CCATAAAATTACTATATAATATAATATTCCTAGATTAGTAATTATGTTAACAGATTAGTACCCGATATAATTCATTTAGGATATAAAAATACCGCATTGAATTTTTTCAATGCGGCATTTTATCTTTTAATATATATATATATCTGAAAACTCAACAGACAATTTCCCCTGGTATCTTTCACCATAAACTTCATTACTCAATAATCTATTATCCTCATCTTCATTTTCTACAGTTCTTATGGGTAAAGAAATAATAAATTCGCTTCCCTTACCGATTTCGCTGTATGCCTGAATTTTACCTTGATGCATATCTATAAGTGATTTTACAAGCGAAAGTCCTATACCACTGCCCTCTTTCTTTCTAGTAATTGATTTATCGATTTGAGCAAAACGTCCAAAAATATAGTCTAATTTGTCCTTAGGTATACCTATTCCAGTATCCTTAATAGAAATCTGTAAAAAATCATCTTCCTTATAAATATTTACAAAAATTTTACCATTCTTGCCTGTAAACTTAACGGCATTAGAGAGTATATTTAACATTACTCTTTCAATTTGTTCCTCGTCAAAAGCCATAGTTAGTTCTTCTAACTCAGTATCGAAAATAAGGCTGATTCCATGAGATCTTATATATTCTGCAACCGATTGAGAAATTTCTTCAATTACGTATATAATATCCCTATTTCTAAGCTTTGGCTTTAAATATCCTCCACTAATTTTTGTAGTATCTATTAAATTATTTATCAATCTCAATAGTCTTAAGGAATTTTGATTCATTATTCCAAAATAGTATCTTATCTTCTCATCACCAAGACACTTGGATTCATCTAATGATTGAAGCAGTTGAACAGTGCTGCTAATAACATTAAGTGGTGTTTTTAGCTCGTGGGATATATTGGCAAAAAATTCACTTCTTAGCTTATCATATTCTATAAGTTCCTCTACTTTTTTGCTGCTTTCTTCATTTTTTAAATTAAGTCTTTCTACTTGTTGATTTGCTATGTTAACCTCTTGTACTAGCTGTAAAGCTTCCTCCACAGATCTCTTTAGATTTAATAAGGTCATTACTCTTGTTATAAGTTCATGCTCATTAAAAGGCTTCCTTAGAAAGTCGTTGGCCCCGGAATCAAAAGAGGTTACTAGATTTTCAAGTCTACTATCCGCAGTCATTATAAGGATAGGAAGTTCAAACAATGAGTATGTTTCCCTTACTAGGCTGCATACCTCATAACCTAATAAATCAGGCATCATCATATCTAATATAATTAAATCTAAATTTTCATTTTCCTCTATAATTTTTAATGCATCGCTACCATTAGACGCTGTTAGTATGGAGAATTTAGGGTTTGAAAGGTAATTTTCTAATATCTTTCGATTTACGTATTCATCATCAACTATTAATATTTTGTAATTACCTTTTATATTATTTTCATTACAAAATTTAAAATAACTGTTTATTTTGCTGTGAGTTCCTTCACTAAGTAATACTATATCATCATAGTTTTCTTCATCCTTAGAATTGATAATCTCTTGACTAATCTTGTCCCCAGTAAAGATCATCATTTCTTCATCCTTACATATAGGCAAAGTAAAAGTAAATTTACTTCCCTTTCCCAATACGGAATCAACTTCTATCTTTCCCCCATGAAGGTGTATCAACTTTTTCGTTATATATAATCCTAAACCTGTTCCACCATATTTTTCAGACACTCCTGGCACTTGTTCATATAAATCAAATACTTTATTTAGCCTATCTTCTGGTATCCCAATTCCGGTATCCTCAATATAAATTTCTAGATTACTTTCTTTTACTGAATAGGATAGAGTAATACATCCATTCTTAGTAAACTTTACTGCATTACTTAGCAGGTTATAAAATATTTGCTGTATTCTATCTTCATCAGCAAATATATATGGAACATTTCTATCAATAAAATTCTCAATGGACAAAGACTTATTATTAATAGAAGGATTGGAAAACTTAATTACAGCCTCTGCAATCTTGCTTATGTTAACCGGCTTTCGCTGCAAATTGATTTCATCATTCTTCAATCTTGAAAACACCATCATATCATTCACTAAGTTTGATAATCTTTTAGCACTTGAATTGATTAAAAATAAATTGTATCTTTCCTCTTCATTTAATTTAGTAGTTGAAAAATTATTAACTAGTCCTTCGGAAAGACCTATAATTCCGCTTAAGGGAGTCTTTAACTCATGAGAGGTTATTGCCAAAAAATCATCTTTCAATTTATTTAATGATCTTAATTTTTCACTGTTTTCTTCCGCACTTGAGAAAGCTTTTGATTGTCTTTCTGCCAGTATATAATAATTAGCGATTATAAAAATCAATATTCCTAAAGGAGCAAAAGTTCCTGTTATTATTATGCTGTATTCATATAATATATCATTCATAAGAGTTATAAACAAAGCAAAAAGTCCAACAATGGTTATATAATCACTTTGATTCTTTGTCACATATATCTGAGACAGCTTATAAATCATATAAAGCAGCATAAATATAGCGAGAATTTCAAAAGGCAGTATTAAATCCATGTAGTATTTCCACGGACTTATAAGGACTAGAAATGCATATAAATAAGCAGAAACATTGGAAATTTTCATCACAAAATTAGATAGGACATCTTCATATGAGCTATTAATGAACAAAGCTATAAAAGGTATATACAGATAGAAAGTCCAGTACATTATCTTTCCTGAAACTAAGAAGCTAAAGTCTGGAAATAAGGAAATAAAAAATCTTTCACCTAGAAATAAGGTCCTCAGCGCTACTAGCGTACATACTATTGCAAAATATAAAGGAGACCTATCTTTTTTCCTTTTTGCGAACAATCCAAAATTATATATAGCAGCTATTGAAGTACTCCCGAAAAGAAACAAATCAAAGGCCAGCCTTTTGTCTTTATATGAATTCACCTCTGATGCTTCACCTAATATTATGCTATCTATATAACCGTTTTTAGCATAAAAATTACTTACTTGGAGAGTCAGATATACCTCTCCGCTATCCGAATGAAAACTTCCCATCTTAGGCAAAAGTTGTGGAGACATTTCCTTTTTACCTTTGCCAACCTTCCCAACAGACATAACCTTTTTATCATTAACCCAGAGGTTATAGGCACTTTGAATAAAATCTATTTTTATTGCATAAAGATCCTCATCGTTATTAATTAAAATCTTAAGTCTATATGTGGCATATCCATCAGTATTTGATGCTTCTGGTATTGCCTTTATACTTCCTTTTCTACTAAATCCGTTTAAAAAATCTGGTGGTATAAGAAGTTGCTTATTATAAAATTGCCATTCACCATCTAATTTAACCATTCCATCCTTTTTAAAATCCCAATTTCTTAGATCTAACACCCCATTTTTCGCCGTGGGAGGAATCTTATTTGAATTAGTAATATTAATACTGGCTTTAATTATCAACGTAATTAAAGTAAAAGTTACTAGTAATGATATTGATAATTTTAATCTTGAAGATTTAAGATACTTCATATTAAGCTCCTTATTTAGCATAAATACATAAGATAAATAAAAAATATTATTTAATTATAATTTTATACTTTTTATGACAAATTGTATATAATTTTTACTAAAAATAATGAATATAACTTGATTTTTTTATATAATAGTTATTTTTTCGACATAAAATTCATTACACTTGAGCTCTATTTATTTCAACTATACTTTATTGAATTACTATCATATTAAATAACCACTCTTAGAAAATTTTATAATTCCATCTAAAAGGTATTATCATTCCGAATCATTGTAAACCATTTATCATGTTTCAGTTGACAATACTTTGTTCTTAATTTATTCTTATGATATACAATAACTTCAAATCAAGGAGAACTTAATAATGGAATATATCAATGACAAGCTCTTAAAAACCAAGGAAAAAGGGTTATTTAGGGTACTTAAATATATACAAACTGCTCAATCTCCTAGAGTTAAAATTGACGGTAAAAACTTTATTCTTTTAGGTTCAAATAACTATTTAGGTCTTTGTGACAGCCCTATATTAAAAAAAGCTGCTATAGATGCAATCAATAAATATGGTGTTGGATCAGGTGGTTCAAGGCTAACTACTGGAAGCTATGATATACATAAACGACTTGAAAAAAAACTTGCATTATTTAAAGGAACCCAAGATGGAATGATTTTTAATACAGGCTATATGGCTAATATAGGTACAATCAGTGCTCTTTGCAATAGACAATGGGTCATATTTAGTGATAGGTTGAATCATGCCAGTATAGTTGACGGTTGCCTTTTAAGCGGGGGAAAATTAATAAGATATGCTCATTGCAATATGGACGATTTGTATAATAAATTAAAAAACTACAGAGGAACAAACAACCTAATTGTAACCGATGGTGTTTTTAGTATGGATGGAGATATAGCTCCCTTGCCTGATATAGTTGAGTTAGCAAGGAAATTTAAAGCTTTAACAATGGTTGATGATGCCCATGGTACAGGAGTCATAGGAAAAAATGGAGCTGGAACCTGCTCATATTATGATTTAGAAGGGGAAATTGATATTAATATGGGAACTTTAAGTAAAGCCATTGCATCAGAGGGAGGATATGTTACAGGGAATTGTGAGCTAATAGACTATCTAAAAAACTTTTCAAGGAGCTTTATTTATTCTACTGCCCTAGCTCCTAGTACTATTGCAGTTTCTTTAAAAGCAATAGAAATAATTGAAAAGGATAATACCAGACGAAGTGATTTACTAAATATGTCTAATTGGTTTCTCTGCAAACTTAGGGCAGCCGGCTTCAACACTTTAGATACAAAAACTCAAATCATTCCTATTATAATAGGTAGTTCTGATATAGCCGTTCAATTTAGCAAAGAGCTCTTTGAATCTGGAGTGTACATCCCGGCTATTCGTCCTCCATCTGTACCAGAAGGCAGCAGCCGACTAAGAATATCTTTGATGGCTACTCATACTGAAGAAGATTTATTAGAAGCTCTAACAAAGCTAATTGCTATAGGAAAGAAATTATCAGTTATTGGAGGCTAATATGATTAAGCATAATATTATCATACTTTCTGGTTGGGGTATGCCCTATATGGTTTGGGATCAAATATATAAACTTCTCTCAAATAATTTTAACTTAGCATTTGTTCATTGGAATGACGTGGATTCATTATCCAGCTTTAAAGAAAAAACTAAGAAAATTATACTTGAGAGGAATTTTAAATCCTTTTCATTATTAGGTTGGTCTCTAGGTTCACTAGTTGCCCAGGAAATAGCCCATGATATGAAATCTAGCATAGAAAGTATTATATTAATTGGAGGTACAAGTTCTTTTGTTCAGCATAAAGAAGATAAATATATCTCAGCGTGGAATAAGAGATTTTTAGAAAAAATGAAATGTGATATCCTTAATAAAGATAGTGAAAGTACATTAATCAAATTTAATAATAATATGTTTTCAAAATACGAGAAAGAAAAAAGCTTTGATTTTCAAGTGCTTGAACATCTGAAAAAGCATATTAAAGAAGTTTCAGCAGCCTCTTTAATTGCTGGATTAGATTATCTAATACAAACAGATTTAAGACATAATCTATCAAATTTAGAATTACCTATTTTATTGATTCATGGTGAGATGGATATTATCTGCCCCCTTGAGGCTGGGCAATATATTAAATACAATACAGAAAATTCAGATATGATAATTCTTAAAGATGCTGGCCATGTTCCTTTTTTTACGCATGCAATTGATTGTTATAATATAATTTATAACTTCATGAAGGAGAACTTACAATGATTGATAAGCAGCAAGTAAAAATTCACTTTAGCAAAAATGCTTCAAGTTATGATTATTATGCTAAGGTACAAAAGCTAATGGCTCACACTTTAATTGATTTTATATTAAAAGAAGGTAAAATTGTTTCCTCACCTAAATCTATATTAGAAATTGGCTGCGGAACAGGTTATTTAACTAATTTACTAACAGAATTATTCCCAAATTCTCATATAACTGCCGTTGACATTGCACCAGGAATGATTTCTAAAATGAAATCTAAATTAGTAAGTGAAAATATAGACTTTATCTGTGGCGACATAGAAGAAATAAAATTAGATAATACATACGATTTGATAATCTCAAATGCTACTTTTCAATGGTTTAACAATACTTCGGCAACCATAAAAAAACTTTACTCTGCACTAAATCCAAAAGGTATTCTATGTTTTTCTACCTTCGGTAATCATACATTTTTTGAATTAAGGCAGTGTTTTAATATGATAACTACTGAAATGTGTATAAATGATACTTTTCAGCCTAGCCAACATTTTTATACCTTAGAGGACTTATATAAACTTTGTACTTCTGCTTCAAAATTGGGACTTTCTCAATGTAAATCTTCTATATATTTCAAGGAAATATTACAACCAGAACACTTCAACAGTTGTAAGGATTTTTTCCTATCAATAAAGAAGGTTGGTGCAAATAATAGTAATAAGAGTAAACGCTGTACCTCACCCTTGTTTATAAAAAAAGTAATGGATTATTATGATAAAACTTTCAAAGAGAATAACAAAGTAAAGGCTACTTATCACTGCATTTTTGTTAACATGATAAAATAAAAAGCATCAAGATTACTCTTGATGCTTTTCTATCAATAACAGCTATACTAAATAGCGAACATTATAACAAATAAAAATGCTATAACATACATAGGCTTTGGAATTTCTTTATGTTTTCCAGTAAATAATTTTACAAGTACAAATGAAAGGAATCCAAAAGCTAAGCCATCTGTAATAGAGTATGTTAACAGAGTCAATATTAATGTAAGGAATACTGGTAATCCTTCTGTGAAATCAGAAAAATCTACCTTTGTTATTGGTTCCATCATTAATAATCCTAAAACTATTAATACTGGTGCTGTTGCAAATGAAGGTATAGCTGTTAATATTGGTGAAAAGAATAATGATAACAAGAATAATATTGCTATTGTTAAACCTGTTAATCCTGTTCTTCCGCCTTCCGCAATACCTGATGCTGATTCTATAAATGCAACTGGTGTTGAAGTTCCAAGGCATGCACCCAAAGTTGAACCTATAGCATCTGCAGTTAAAACTTTATCTGCATTAGCTACGTTACCTTTTTCATCAAGGTAACCGGCCTTAGAAGCTAAACCTATTAATGTACCAACACTATCAAAAATATCTATAAATAACATAGTAACTATAACCGGGATTATTTGAACTGTCATCATATGACTGAAATCAAATTTTAAAAATACTGGTCCAACTGATGGAGGAGGTGAAACTATACCGTTAGGTAGCTTAGCTACTCCAAAAATCATACCTAATATATATATTACAAGCATTCCTACGATAAAGGAACCTTTTATATTTCTGTAATACAATACCGCAATAAGAATTACACCTGCTATAGCTAAAAGCACTGATGGGCTCTTTAAGTTTCCTAAAGTTACTAAAGTTGCCTTATCTCCAACAATAATACCTGCATCCTGTAGACCTATAAAAGCTATAAAAAATCCAATTCCAATACTAATAGCATATTTTAAAGTTTGAGGAACACTTTCCATAATAATTTGTCTAACTTTAAATACATTAAGTAATAAAAATATGATACCTTCTACAAATGATGCCGCCAAAGCTGTTTGCCATGGAAAATGAAGCTTAATACAAATTGTAAAAGTAAATAAAGCATTAAGTCCCATTCCTGGAGCCATACCAAATGGATAATTGGCTACAAAAGCCATAATTATAGTACCTACAAAAGCTGCTAAAGCCGTAGCTGTAAATACCGCTTTCAATGGCATACCAGTTTGACTTAAAATACTAGGGTTTACTACTAAAATATACGCCATAGTTAAAAATGTAGTTAATCCTGCTAAAACTTCTGTCTTAACATTTGTCTTGTGTTTTGATAAGTGAAAAATTTTCTCTAACATACTAAACCTCCTAAAAATATTTTTTAGTAACTTACTTAGTACAATATATATACTCCCCTACTATATTGTATTTAAGTCTTAATCTAACCCAACGCAAACATATTTATTATTGAAAATAATAAAACCCCCTAAAAATTTAGGGGGCTTATAAATACAATAATACTTATAAACGCCCATAGTCAGACAATTTACGGCAGTCTGGTAGAGACTCTTAGACCATATCACTAAGAATATACGGGTAAAATATGTTTTATACTCACTTATCGTTCGGTTTTTTATTCGTACGGTTATATATTACATCAAAATATCAATTAAATCAACAAATTTTTCAAAGTAATTACGAACTATTAGTATATTATTTTCATCATTATTACTTAAAACTAAGCAAATAAGAAAACGCTTTTGAATAATGAACGAGAGTGCTAATTTATCCTTATGTATAATAATATTATTTTATTACTTTAACATTAAATCGATTAATAAATTAGAGCCCAATCTGAGATTGGGAGAGGAGATTTGTGTATTCACCTCAAAAAACCCTCTCAACTTTATGCCGAGAGGGTTTTTATTTTTAGATTTCTCTTAATTTATGAAGTATTTATAGCTGCTTATATTCCCCATATAGGTTAATGAATGAAAGCCCAATCTGAGATTGGGAGAGATTATTTGTGTACTTTCATTACAAGGGTTCCACAGGCAGGTATTTCTATTTTGGTCTTTCTTGCTTTTATATCAAAGCTTTCATCTTTATTTAATAAGTTTATCAGCTTTTCTCCATCTACCGGTAGATTAATATCTACTGAAATAGGAGACTCAACTACGCTTACAGCCACTATTATGCACTCATCTTCATATTGCCTTGAGAAAACATAATGTTGATTTGCTACAAGCACTTGTTTATAGCTTCCTTTTTGAATAGCTTTAGAATTAAGACGTATTTCAGCTAATTCAGATATAAACTCAGCTAAATCCTTATGCTCACTATTTTCTAAAACCTGAACTAAATCTAATTCTGGGCGTAATGGAGCATCAGAATTATGAGTCTTCATTCCCTCTATAGCCCACTCACTTCCATAGTATATAGAAGGTACCCCTGGCATTGTAAATAGTATAGCGTGTAGTGGATATAAATGCTTAAGATTTTTAAGAGTACTAGAAATACGGTTTACATCATGATTATCTACAAAACTATACAATGGTAAATCCTTATATATCCCTCCATCACCAAATTGACGATTTAAGGAATAAGCTATTTCAAAATAGTTTTTATCATTGTGACTAGAATATAAGCCTTTATAGCACTCATAATTTGTTACTGCATCTAAAGATTCCTTATTTGCCCATCTAGTATAGTCTCCGTGTATTACTTCACCCAATAGGAATAGATCAGGATCAAGTCCTCTGCAAAATTGAGACAACTCTTTTAAGAAATTTAAATCAATACAATCTGCAGCATCTAATCTAATACCATCTATCTTAAATTCATCTTTCCAAAACTTTATAACATCAAATATATAGTTTTTAACCTCAGGATTATGCACGTTGAACTTAACAAGATTGTAATGTCCATTCCATGGATCATAGGAAAAATTATCATTGTAGGGACTTCTATTATTAAAATTTAAACCTGCAAACCAGCTGCAGTAAGGAGAACTCTGACCTTTTTCTTTTATATCAACAAATTTAGGGAAATCTCTTCCAACATGGTTGAACACACCATCTACTATAACTTTAATATGATTTTCATGTAGAACTTCTACGAGTTCTTTGAAAGTATCATTTGTTCCAAGACGGCGATCAACAGTACAATAGTCAATAGTATCATATCCATGAGATGTTGATTCAAACAAAGGACCTATATATAGAGCATTTACCCCTAAGGATTTCAGATGTTCAATCCATGGCTCTAATTTTTTCAATCTAGGAACTGGTTCTGCATTTAAGTCATTTTCTAAAGGTGCTCCACATAAGCCTAAAGGATAAATATGATAGAAAACTGATTGTTGAATCCATGAGTTCATTATAAATACCTCCAATTATAGGTTGAATGTATACCATACGGTATATTACTATTAAAAATATATACATAAATAATCTCCAAAAGAGTATTTATGCATATAGTAAGTGCTATGTTATTTGCTACAGTCTTCAATTAAGAATATATGCCGTGCATAAATTGATGTACAGATTTAAAAGCAACTTCCTCATTAAGCTCTATCACGCCATAAAACCAAAGCTGTATGTAAGTATGTATCATTCCAAGCAATGTTGCAGCATATGCAGTATGACGTCCCTTCATGTTACCATGATCTAAGGATGCTAATTTAAATAATTCTTCAAGCATCCCATTTAATTTTTGAAGAAATGGCATTATGGCCTTATAGGTATCACTTTCAGGCGGGGAAAATATCATAGATAAGCTCATCCTATAAAACTTCGGGTTTTGTATTACATAATTAAAATAAAAGGACACTAACCGATATAGTGCTAATGGCAAATCCCCATTATAATCAGCTACCTTTTCTATGCTTTTGTTAAACTGTTCGAATTTTTCCTTTAGAATCACCTCTAGAAGACCTTGTTTACTTCCAAAATAATGGTATAAGGTTGGCTTTGTAATTCCAGCTGCTTTTACTATTTCTTGGACGCCAACAGCTTCATATCCATGGGCTGCAAACAATTCTAGAGTACAGTTAATAATAGCTGTTCGATTATCCATATTCAAATTCTCCATTATTTAATTTACTACACTTTAATTATACCAATCGGTATAGTTAAAGTCAACGATTATATTTTAAAAAGAACACATTAAACCCGCCGTCTAATGTGTTCTTCATTTTATTAAAGCCTTTTAAGAATCATGGTTACCCATTCATTAGTCTTTGTGCTCTTTACCAATTGGTAACCTTGAGCCTCTAATTCCTTACAAATATCATTACTGCTCCATTCCACTAGTCCTGACACAATGAGGATACCATCTTGTTTTATGACAGCATTAATCAACTCCATTGAAGCAAGTGTTTCTTCTCCCCCTATATTAATGAATACAGCATCAAACTTTTCATTAATGCCAGAGTTCTTTAAAGTGACATCTGCAACAACTACCTCTATGTTTTCCAAATTATTGAGTGCTGCATTATACATCACTTCACTAGTTACATCTCTTATATCCAATGCAACTATCCTCTTTGCATTTTTTAATCCAGCCGCTATACTTAATATTCCGGAGCCAGTACCTAAGTCAAGTACAGTCAACCCAGTAAAATCATATTCCAATATGTATCTTAAAAAATCCTGGGTGGTTTCATGTAAACCAGTACCAAAAGAACCTTGAGATTCAAAATTAATTTTCTTGAGACTCTCAGCAGGTACATTAGGTTCAGCAATTATCCAGCCATTCTCCAAATCTATAGGTTCAAATGGCTCCTGCCAATTGTCATCCTTTAATTCTGATAAAATAATCTCTTCATTAATATCAAGTAAGTTCCTAATTTTATCTATGCAGCCGATACATTCCTCTCTGCTGCCGGTTTCAGGAAACACTCTCATATTTATTATCTCTTCTTCTTTTTCGTAATAGCCGTATCCATTCGAATCCACAGTAACCTGAAAAGGTTCCTCATAATAAGTAGAATACAAATCAATTGCTGCCAGTTTCTCAATTTCATCATCAATTTCACTATGCTTTATGTTAAAAGATATTTGAAATATAGTTACCACCTCTGTTCCTATATAATATATAGGTATTTTATAATATTTATGCGGCTAAGGCAATAACCTCTAGCTCTCCTAGCAATAACGATACAATTCCTAGTATTGATATATGAATGCATTGATTTCATATTTCTTTTGATATATACTTGTTTATAGTAGATGGAAAGGAGTCAAATTATTTTATGGATTTGGAAACAAATTACGGGAATAATATGGTTGATAGCGTTGGCAGCACCATAAAATTTTCAAAGTTAAAAGAACATTTCAGAAGCGATAGAGACTTCAAGTTATTTTTAATTGTAGGTTTGTTTGCTGGAATAGCCGGAGGAATAAACTCAACTGTATTTAATAACTTTTTAAGTGATGTATATAAATTGTCAGCTTCCGCAAGAGGTATTGTTGAATTTCCCCGCGAGCTTCCTGGCATGTTAATTGTAGTAGTTTTAGCTTTGCTATCTTTTTTAGGAGATATAAGGATGGCTATAGTCGGCATGATTAGTGCTGCATTAGGAATGGTAGGTCTAGGTATATTTTCACCAACTTATGCAAGTATGCTTGTATGGATGATGATATTAAGTCTTGGTATGCATATTTTTATGCCTCTATCTACGGGAATTGGCATGAGCCTTTCCAAAAAAGAAGAATACGGAATGCGACTTGGAAAATTTAATGCTTATAATCTGGCTGCTACCATTATAGGCTATGTTATAGTATGGTTCGGTTTTAAACACCTTAAACTTACATATCAAATTTCATTTATCATAGCTGCATTTTTTTATATTTTGGCCGCAATTGTTCTAGGAATAATGAATCCTAAGAAACCTGAAGTAAAAAAAATAAAATTCGTATTCAGAAGAAAATATACTCTTTACTATTGTCTTTGTGTAGTAAATGGTGCTAGGAAACAAATATTCTTAACGTTTGCTCCTTGGGTACTTATTCAAGCATACCACTTAGATCCACCAGTATTCGCAATATTAGGATTTATTATTTCTGTGGTTAGTATACTTACCAGAACTATTATTGGTAACGCTATAGATATCAAAGGCGAGAGATTCGTTCTTTCTCTAGAAGCAATATTACTTATAGTATTATGTATGGGATATGCTTTTGCAGCAGATATAGCTCCTAGAAGCATTGCTGTAATAATTATTTCTATATGCTATATAATTGATAATTCTCTTAGTGCTGTTGAAATGGCAAGATCAACTTATGTTAGGAAAATAGCAATTACTCCAGAGGACGTAACCCCAACCTTGTCTGCAGGAACGAGTTTCGACCATGTTATATCTATGTCTGTACCTTTCCTTGGAGGTTTATTATGGACAAGTTTTGGTTACAAATATGTTTTCTTAGTCGCAGCTGTTATTGCTTTAATGAATTTATTCCTGTCTTTAAAAATTAAAATTAAATAATTTAAATATAATTCCATAATAAATTTATAAATGAATATATTTCATAGAATTAAATCCTCTTTTTAGCAAAAAATAAAACCATAAACGAAAGGAGGATTTACTATGAAAAAAGAACTTAAATCTGAAACAAATAATCAATGGGCATCAATACCGGAGGATCCTTACACAAAGGATAAAACTAAAACAAAAAAAGAAAAGACAGCCACTGATAACCAATGGACAACAACAGCTAAAAACGATATTACTGAAAAATAATTTTGCAATAAGGCATATATATATATGTATATTATTAAAACATAAATTGAAACCCGCACTATAATTTAGTACGGGTTTTTGTAGTATAATAAACTAAATTTTAAATTTAGCTACCATTTCTGTTAAATTATTCACTGATTTCTTAGCCTGCTGCATATCTTTTACAACTTCACTTGATCTTGATTCAGCATAAGCAGTTTTCCCTGCAATGTCAGAGGTTCCACTTGCCCCTTCATTTGAAGCAGAGGTTATGCCCTCTATTGCCTTAGAAATATTCAACACTGAATTATTTAGACCCTCAGCCTTTTGGCTTATCTCTAATGATAAATTATTGTAGTATACAGCATCCTTATTATATTGCTTACTTATATCAACAAGGACCTCATAATCCTTTAAGACACGATCATCCACAAAATTTAGAATTTCCTTAGAACTACTTACCAGACTCTCAACGGAACTAACAATAATATCCACCTCATCCTGTATACCTAAAACAGCATTTTTGGACTCCTGTGCTAATTTTCTTACCTGTTCTGCAACTACTGCAAAACCAGCACCATGCTCCCCTGCTCTGGCTGCCTCAATTGAAGCATTTAAAGCTAAAACATTAGTTTGCGCAGATATTTGAACTACTGTATTGAGAGTATCTGTTATTCTATTAATAGCCTGAGATTTTTCTATAGCTTCCACTAATCTTTCATTTACATTGGCATATATGTCATGTGCACTTTTTTCAGAAACAACAGCTCTGTTATTTACCTCTGTAGCTTTTGAACTAATAATTTCTGCAGATGAAGCTCCTTCCTGTGCCTTGGTAGAGAATAAATTTACATCATTCCTGATTTCTGATGTTGCCGCACTAATTTCCTCTGTAGCCGCTGCTGTTTCTTCAGTGGATGCAGACAGCTCTTCTGTTATAATTGATATCGCTTCAATTTCTCCATTTAATTCCGTTATTCTTTCTGATATAACCAAAAATAAATTATTTAATCTAGATGACTCCTTAACAACCTTTTTTACTATTTCATGAACATCAGTTATAAATATATTAAAATATGAAGCCATATCACCAACTTCATCCCTACTTGTAACCTGCAGCCTTTTTGTTAAATCCCCTTGTTCTTCTGAAATATTTTTTAGCATGTTTGTTACCTGAACAATCGGTTTCGCAATAGCACTGCTTATAATACTTGAAAAAATCACTACTAATGTTATTATAACAGCCGCAAAGGCAATTAGTACTATAGTTGTTCTGTTAATATCACTTGAAGCTTTTTGCTCAATCTTTTCATTGTTCTCATTTGCCATATTAACTACTTCATTAATTTTTACTCTATGTAAATTATAAGTATCCTTCATCTTTCCATAAAGAAGTTCCGTTGCTTTTTGCTTATCTCCATTTTGTATTGCAGGTATAAACTCCTTATCTCTTATGTTAAAAAACTCTACAGCATAATCATAAGATTCTACTGTAAGCACCTTCTTAATTTCCCCCTCTGGCAGGTTTTCTTTCCAATACTTGTTTCTATCATAATAGTCCTTTTCTAGTTTTTTGCTTTCATCTATATATTTGTTTATATACCCTTGGTCTGTTTCATTTATCATCTCAAAACTTAGTAAATATGATTCAATGATATACTCAGGAGGAGGTAAAATATCCGCCACTACATCCTTTCCTTGAATTATTTCTTTATATAGCGGCCCATTTACCTTGACTACTGATAATGAATGCATTGAATAAACTTGAAAAGATACAAATCCCAAAACAAATATACTGATAATTAGAAATATTTTACTCTTAATCTTTAAATTGTTAGTAATGCGAACCATGTAGAAATTTACCCCTTTCATTGTCGTTTTTTGAACACACATGCTATCTTATCATTAATAATGTAGTTATTCAATTATATTTTTAATTATTTATCAATATTACAATTAATTTTCTTGCAATTAATAAAATCTCATAATTTTAATATTTTATTTATTTAATTCTCCTTCCGGAAAAATAAATTTTCTAGATTACGTCTTATAATTACTGCAATCCCCCCCTCGGATTACAGTGTTCCTTTTAAAAAAAAATTATCACTTCGATGATTTAACCAGAAGACAAGATTTTTGCGACACAAGAACCTATATTAGTAAAACTTTCAAAAAAACAATCCCATTTATAACATTGTTTATACATGATAAATATAGTACAATTATACATACAGATATGTGAATTCATTGAACACTTCTTAAAAAAAGTATTACGAATTAACTCATTGATTCACTTATCTATAATCAAAATATATTTTAGTGAAAAAGGCAAATCATGGGAAACCATGAGACGCAAAGCCAAGGGCCTTAACCACGATTTGTAATCTTCGTGGATGGTAGCCGGTTGCCACAGGGAATATAGTTTCCTATCTATTTCCCTTTTCCCCTTTTTCACAAAGAAAGGAAGGGATTATATCATGAAAAAACGTTTACTTAGCAGTTTTTTACTTCTATTATTACTGCTAACTCTCCAGCAGGCATTTCCATCGTTAAATGCCTCCGCAGCTACTAATAACATGTTACCTCCTAGTAACCTGTCATTCCAGCTTACTACACCGAGCAGTGTAAAACTATCTTGGAGCTCTGTTTATGGAGCTACAGGATATAATGTGTATGGAATCATTGACGGTCAACTTAAACTACTCGGTACAACAACATCAACATACCTTACCTTTAACAATCTCGCAGAAGGATCTTACAGTTATGTTGTGTCAACATTAAGCACTGATGGTGAATCTGGTCCCTGTGCTCCTGTTACAGTTAACATCGTATACCCTGACATGGTTGCACCAACAAACTTCATCAGTAAGCTGCAAAATGTTAATGATGTCGTTCTAAGTTGGACGGCTTCTCAGTACGCTCAAAGCTATAACATTTATCAAATTACTGCAGATGGTCAAAAGACATTGGTTACTTCAGTAAGTACGAACACATACACAATAACTAATGTATCTGAGGGAACTTACACTTACGCGGTTTCTGCTGTAAATTCCTTGTATGGAGAATCTTCACTCTCAAACACCACGCAGGTTCAAGTAGTTTTTCCTACTATGACAGCTCCAGGCAACCTTACTTATTCATTATCAAACGGAAATGACATAACTTTAAAGTGGAATGCTGTTAACTATGCATCAGGCTATAAAATTTACCAAATTGTAGATGGACAAAAAGTTCTTAAAAGTACAATTACTGGGACAAGCATTTCATACACTAATATGGCAGCCGGTGATTATGTATATGAGATTCACTCCTACAGTGATCGATTTGGTGAATCACAAGCTGGAAGTCAATTAAGCTTTACCTTAACACTTCCAACAATGCAAGCACCAAGCAATTTAACATATAGCTTTGCAAATGTAAATGATATGTCTCTTAAGTGGAATGCTGTAAGTTATGCAACTTCTTATAAGATATATCAGATTGTGGACGGACAAAAAATTTTAAAAAGTACGGTTACTGGAACATCTGTTACCTATACAAATATGCCTGCTGGCGACTATGTCTATGAAGTTCACTCCTATAGTGATCGTTTTGGCGAATCATTAGATGGAAGCTTAGCAACCTTTACCTTAGTTCTACCAACAATGCAGGCTCCAGGCAATTTAGTTTATACTTTTGCAAATGGAAATGACATCACTCTAAGTTGGGCATCTACTCCTTATGCAACAAGTTATAAGATTTACCAAATTGTTAATGGACAAAAGGTTTTGAAAAGCACACTAACTGGAACAACTGCAACTTACACTAATATGCCTGGTGGTGATTATACCTTTGAAATTCATTCTTACAGTGATCGATTTGGTGAATCAACTGATGGAAGCAGCGTCTCTTTTTCATTAGTTTTACCAGTTATGCAGGCTCCAGGGAATTTAGCCTATACTATTACAAATGGAAATGACATCACCTTAAATTGGGGGACTACTCCTTATGCAACAAGTTATAAGGTTTACCAGATTGTCAATGGGCAAAAAGTTTTGAAAAGCACACTAACTGGAACAACCGTAACTTATACCAATATGTCTGCTGGTGACTACACCTATGAAATTCATTCCTACAGTAGTCGTTTTGGTGAATCAACTGATGGAAGCAGCATCTCTTTTTCATTAGTTTTACCGGTTATGCAGCCACCAACTAATGTGGTTCAGACTATTAAAAATGTTACTGATTTTACACTAAATTGGGATTCTTCACCATATGCTACAAGCTATAAAATCTATCAGATAATTAATGGGCAAAAAGTTTTAAAAAGCACAGTTACAGGTACTTCTGTGTCATATACAAATATGGTATCCGGTGAATATGATTTTGAAATCCACTCCTATTCTACTCGCTTTGGTGAATCAGTAGATGGAAGTAGTATTATCGTTACTCTAAACGGACAAACTATGCAGGCACCGACAGGCTTGACGTATAGTATAGCCAATGGTAATGATATTACATTAAAATGGACAGCCGCACCATATGCTACAAGTTATAAAATCTATCAAGTAATTGATGGACAACCTGTTTTAAAACAAACTGTCACTAGTACCTCAGTAACTTTTACTAATATGCCTGGTGGTAACTATGACTTTATTATTGATTCAGTATCCACGCTTTTGGGAGAATCTCCAGTTGGAGCAGAAACCACTTTTCCTTTGGTTCTACCTACAATGCCTGGTCCAACTAATCTAGCATATAAGCTTCAAAATATAAATGACGTGGTATTAACGTGGTCAGCAGTTACATATGCTAGCAGTTACAAAATCTATGAATTAGTTAATGGTCAATTAGTTTTAAAAACTACAGTAACTTCCACAACTGCAACACTAACGAACGTGTCTGAAGGTGATCATACTTATGTAGTAGACTCTGTAAGCACTCGCTTTGGTGAATCACCAATAGGAAGTCAAATATCACTTTCAATTGTTTTCCCAACAATGCTTGCACCAGCTAACTTTACCTACAGCATTACAAACGGAAATGATATTACTTTAAATTGGAATTCAGTTAGTTATGCTACAAGCTATAACGTATATCAGATTATTGACGGACAAAAAATATTGAAACAAACTGTTACTGGCACATCTGTTACGTTCACTAATATGCCTGAAGGTGACTACAACTATGAAGTTGATTCCTACAGCAGTCGTTTTGGTGAATCACAGACCGGAAGCCAAGTATCATTTTCACTTGTACTTCCAACAATGCTTGCACCAACTAACTTTATTTATAGCCTTGCAAACGGAAATGATATTACCTTAAAGTGGACAGCTTCACAATATGCAACAAATTATAGAATTTATCAAATTGTAGATGGACAAAAAATCTTAAAGCAAACTATTGCTACTACTTCTGTAACATTTACTAATATGCCAGCTGGTGACTACAACTATGAAGTTGATTCCTACAGCAGTCGTTTTGGTGAATCATCAGTAGGAAGCCAATTGTCATTTACACTTACATTCCCAACAATGCTTGCACCAGATAATTTCACATACACCATTACCAATGGAAATGATATTACTCTAAAATGGAACTCGGTTAGTTATGCTACAAGCTATAACGTATATCAGATTATTAACGGACAAAAAGTATTGAAACAAACTGTTACTGGCACATCTGTTACGTTCACTAATATGCCTGAAGGTGATTACAACTACGAGGTTGACTCCTACAGCAGCCGTTTTGGTGAATCACAGATTGGAAGCCAAGTATCATTTTCACTTGTATTTCCAACAATACTTAGTCCAGCTAACCTTACTTATAGCATTGCAAATGGAAATGACATTACCTTAAAATGGACAGCTGCACAATATGCAGCAAATTATAGAATTTATCAAATTGTAGATGGTCAAAAAATATTAAAACAAACTGTTACTACTACTTCTGTAACCTTCACTAATATGCCAGCTGGTGACTACAACTATGAAGTTGATACATACAGCAGCCGCTTTGGTGAATCACCAGTAGGAAGCCAACTAAACTTTACCTTGGTTTTCCCAATAATGCAGTCACCTTCAAATTTAACAAATAGCATTGCAAACGGAAATGATATTACCTTAAAGTGGAATACATCTACTTATGCAACATCATACAAGATATATCAAATTGTAGATGGTCAAAAAGTTTTAAGGCAGACTGTTACTACTACTTCTGTAACCTTCACTAATATGCCAGCAGGGGATTACAGCTATGAAGTTGATTCCTATAGCAGCCGTTTTGGTGAATCTCCAATAGGCAGCACAATAAACTTTACATTAACTTGGCCGGTGGTACAACCTCCAACATTAACTGCAACTGTTTTTAATGTTAACAATATTACTTTTTCATGGCAATCAGTAAGCTGGGCTAATGAATATCGAATCTATGAGTTAATAAATGGCGTACAACAATTAATATATAAAGGAACAGCACTAACTTATAAAGTTTATAATTTATCAGAGGCTACACATACTTATGTAATAACTGCATATAATACTCGCTTTGGAGAATCTGCTCCATCAGCGCAATTAAGCCAAACTATTATTTATCCAGTAATGCAGTCTCCAGTAGCTAGTGTAAGAGTTCTAGATCAAACAAGTGCCCAAATATCATGGAGCTTTGCCACTTATGCTAATGGTTATAATGTATACGAGATTATTAACAATACTCCGGTTTTACTTGTTAAAAACCTAAATGCTTTATCCTATACTGTTACTAATCTCTCATATGCAAATCACCAATATTACGTTACTTCATACAGTAATTCATTTGGTGAATCTGATCCATCAAACACAGTTATAGTAAAACTTATTGTTGATACTGATCCTCCAGTTACAAGTGCTAATGCACCAACTAACTGGGTTAATCAAAATCCAATTATTGTCACTTTATCTGCTTTTGATAAAGATACCGGTGTTGCTAATACCTACTATTCTATAAATGATGGTGCCTTTATAACAGGAACCTCATTTACAATCAACCAAGAAGGCATCACTAAGATTTCCTTCTACTCTGTAGATAAGGCAGGAAACAAAGAGTCTGTACAAACAATTTATGTTAAGATTGATAAAACTGCTCCTGTTACTACTTCCAATGCTCCTGCTGACTGGTCAAAGGATAATGTAACTATAAACTTAACTGCAGCTGACAATTTAAGCGGTGTTGCTAATACCTACTACTCAATTGATGGTTCTGATTACTTACAAGGTACTTCTTTCACTATCCAAAGTGAAGGGGTTCACAAAGTATCATTCTACTCAGTTGATGCTGCTGGAAATGTTGAAGCAGTTAACTCAGTTTATGTTAAGATTGATAAGACTGCTCCTGTTACTACTTCCAATGCTCCTGCTGATTGGTCAAAGGATGATGTAACTATAAACTTAACTTCAGCAGACAATTTAAGCGGTGTTACTAATACCTACTACTCAATTGATGGTTCTGATTACTTACAAGGTACTTCTTTCATTATCCAAAGTGAAGGAGTTCACAAAGTATCATTCTATT